>CADECO010000140.1:9949-13320 GCA_902825905.1 uncultured beta proteobacterium | reverse complement strand
CCGATCGACGTGCTGATCAAAAGTGCGGCGAATGACGCCCGGCACAGTGTCGAGGACACGACGCCGGCGTACTGGGACGAGCGCATCGCGGTCAATCTGCGTCACTACTTCTTTTGCGCGCAGGCAGTCATCGGCGATATGAAAGCCAAGCGCAGCGGCTCCATCATCAATCTCGGCTCGGTCTCCTGGCACCTGGCGCTACCGAATCTCGCGATCTACCAGACAGCCAAAGCCGGCATCGAAGGCCTGTCGCGCGGGCTGGCGCGCGACCTGGGCGGCTTCGGCATCCGGGTGAACTGCGTCGTCCCGGGCGCAGTGCGCACGCCACGGCAAATGAAGCTCTGGTTCACGCCTGAAGAAGAAGCACGCACGCTGGAACAGCAGTGCCTGAAGGCACGTGTAGAACCGCACGACGTCGCTGCGATGGTGTTGTTCCTGGCATCCGACGACGCGCGGATGTGTACGGCACATGAGTATTTCGTGGATGCCGGCTGGCGCTGACTGCGTCTGCGCGATCGCCGCGCGGCTCGGCGAAGGACCGATCTGGTCGGCGCATGAGCGCGCCGTGTGGTTCGTGGATATCAAAGGGCGCTGCATCCATCGCTTCGATGAAGCAGCCCGTACGACGCGAACCTGGCAAGCGCCGCAGGATGTCGGCTTCGTCGTCGCAGCGACCGGCGGACGCTTCGTCTGCGGCTTGAAAAGCGGCTTGTACCTGTTCGCCCCGAACGACGGCAGCTTCCAGCTGCTCGCCGAAGTAGACCGCGATCGCCCGCGCAATCGGCTCAACGATGCGCACGTCGATGCCGCCGGCCGGCTGTGGTTCGGCACGATGGACGACGATGAAGTCAGCCCGACCGGCGCGTTGTATCGCTTCGACACGAACGGCCTGCAGCGCTGCGACGACGGTTACGTGATCACGAACGGGCCGGCAACGAGTCCCGACGGACGCACGCTCTACCACATCGACACGCTGGGCCGCGTGATCTACGCATTCGATCTCGCCGCAGACGGCTCGCTGTCAGCGCGCCGTGTGTTTGCGCGCATCGCCGAAAGCGATGGCTATCCCGACGGACCAGTCGTCGATGCCGCAGGTTGCGTATGGGTCGGGTTGTACGGCGGCTGGGGTGTCAATCGATATTCGCCAGCGGGCGAGCTGCTGAGCAAACTCTCGCTGCCGGTCGCGAACTGCACCAAGCCGCTGTTCGGCGGCGACGATCTGCAAACCTTGTACGTCACGAGTGCCTGGAAAGGACTCACTAACGAACAACGCGCGCAGCAGGAGCTAGCGGGCGGTCTGTTCTCTGTGCGCGTGGCTACCCCCGGCCTGCCGACTCACAGCGCGCTGATCGAAACGTAGTATCCGTCTGGATCGCGCAGCGAGAGCTCGCGAGTCCGAGTACTCGGGTTCACGTGCGGCTCCTCTTCGAGCCGCGTCACGAGACCCCTTGCTCGCGGCACGGCCTTCTCGAAATCGTCGACGCGAAAGAACAGGAGCAGACCATTGCCCGGCTGCGCGCGATCTGGACTCGTCAAGGAAGGATGGTCGTGCTCGCCCCACAAATGCAGGCTGAGCAACACCGTGCCATCCGCGTCGGCGATTTGCCCGAAGTCGTCGTGCGCGGGCGCTGTACGCGGCAGCCCGAGCAGCGACTGATACCAAGTGAAGCTGCGAGCGACGTCGCTCACTGCGATGATCGTCCAAAGGCGTTTCATCCTGATCCTCCGGGTCTCGTGCTCGCCACCAGCTTCTGCAGCACGACGTTGTCGTCGAGCCGCCAGATCTTGAGGATGTGCTCACCCGCCGCGGCGTGCGGGAAAGTTACGTGAAGCACGCGCGCGTTGTCTTCCACGGCCTGGTTCCAATCGCGCTTTTCCTGGCTGGTGGCATCGCCCGGCGCGGGCGTCAGCCGGTCGGTCAGCGTGCGCATCGGTTCCTCGTCGATGGCGATGCCGAGCCGCAGAGCGCCTTGGCCGGTGACGTCGAGCGTAGGCACCATATATATGTATACGGTCAGGTCGCCTGCGGTGTTCAATTTCACGTCGTATTCGAGCCGCACGCCGTCCTGCTGCGTAGTCGGTGCACGGCCCTGGGGAAAAGCGGTGACGGCGCCAAGCGTGTGACCGAGGTGCGGGATCGTGCGCCACGTCAGGTCCTTGCCGCCGATCGCTCGCGAATAGTGCGGCGCTTCGACCACGATGATGCCGCCCTCCTCCGCTGCTGGGCCGAACACGATTGGCTTTGACGTCCCTCGCGCCTTCACGCGCTTCACTTGCGGCATCACCTGTCGTGCGGGCTGTTGCCAACTCGTGTAGCCGATGTGTGTCTGCGTCATCATGCCGTCCCACTTTCCGCCGTTCAGCTGGTGATAGGCGTTCGCGATCTCCGTGTCGCGGCGAAATGCAGTCTCCGCCCGCTCGGCAAACGAGTTGGCGCGCGAATCTTCCTCGTCTGCGAGACGCCGATTCCACGCCACCGCGTAATACAGCTCGTAGAGATTCGCGAGCGCGGTGATCGGATGCTCCACCAACTGAAAGTACGCTGCGCGCTGCTCCTGAGGCACTGCCGACCTCACTCGCACCATCTCGCGTTCGAGCGCCTGCCATTCGGCAATCAGTTTGCCGAACTCGCCACCATCGAGCACGTCGCCCGTACCGGGACCCAGCTTGAAGCTGTCAGGGTCGATGAGCTCCGGCTTGCGCCTTGCCGCGTATTGGCTATAGCGCGTCACGAGTTCCGCAATGGCTCCTGCTTGCGCGGGCCCGAATGTCGCGCGCGCCCATTGCTCCGGATAGCGCGTGACCGCATCGAGTGTCATCGCCTCCGGATCCCATGCCTGCTTCATGAAGAAGCTCAGCGGGAATTCCATGGGCTTGATGTCGCCGACGTTCACGATCCACAGCTGCCTGGCGCCGCGTGCCCAGGCGAGATCCATCTGCTGCCAGGTCTTCTCGATCTGCACGGTGTTCAGCCACTTGTAGTTGCGCGGACCGCCGACGTAATCGAAGTGGTAATAGACGCCGTAACCGCCGTGCCGCTGCGCGCCTGCGCTCGGCAGCCGGCGAATCTGGCCCCAGTTGTCGTCAGCGAACAGCAGGATCACGTCGTCGGGGACTTTCATGCCCTGGTCGTAGTAGTCCTGCACTTCCTTGTAGAGCGCCCAGACCTGCGGCGTCTGCGCGGCCGGCTTGCCGGTGACTGCTTCGATGATGCGACGCTGGTCGGCGACGATGGTCTCGAGCGCGTGAATCGCCGTGCTTCCCGTCATCGCCTCATCGCCGTCGCCGCGCATGCCGATCGTAACGACGCTGTCGTAGGCGCGGCCGCCGCCCTTGGACATCATTCGCTCGATGCCGCCCTGCCAGAATTT
>CADECO010000140.1:2055-9849 GCA_902825905.1 uncultured beta proteobacterium | reverse complement strand
GCGTTCACACCGCCGAAATGCTTCTTCGCCCAGGTGTTGAGCGCCGGATCCTCGTCGTTGACGAAGAAGCCGCGATAGCGCACCTTCGGCTGATCGCGACGCGATCCCGCGGTGACGAAGACGTCTGCCTGGCGCGGCACGGGGACATCGGCGAACCAGTACCACGGCGAGACGCCGATCCGTTCCGACAGATCGTAGACGCCGTACACAGCGCCGCGCTGATCGGCTCCCACGATCACGAGCGCACGCGCGACACCGGGGAACGGGCGCTCGACGACGATCTGCCGATACGCCTCCCACTGCCCGACGACGTCACCCGCCTCAACCTTCCCGGCGCGCACCAGCCCATCGATGATGGGGCTGTGCCCAAGCATGCCGATGACGATCACATCGCCGCTCGCACTGTCAGCAGCCCGCAGACGCTGCGCCTCCCGTCCGCTGACGCGTTGCAAATCGGACGCGAACGCGTCGGCGGCATGCCGCACAGCTGGATCGGCATCGGCATCGACGAGGATCGCAGCGGGTCGGGTCTCGCGAATCAGCGCGAAGCTGCCTTCGGTCTGCTGCAAACAGACAGACGCCGGCGCAGTACAGGCGTCGGACCCAGTTGCCGCCAGCGCAAGCAGCGCGGCGATGCCCGTCCAGAGCTTCATGGTCGCTATAGTGACATTTTGTCTGAGTATTGAAATACTGCGCTTCCGCAATCGCCCCTGCTCTGGGAGGTCGGCATGGCAATCGGTCGGGCACCGCGCTGGATGGTTGCCCTCGTGTCGCTGCCGGCATTCGGACTACCTGCACTGGCGCTCGCCGCTGTGGAGGCACGACGCGTGGACTTCGGCACGTTGCAAGATGGAACACGCGTAGCGGCAGCCGAGCTGTCCAATGGCACCGGCATGTCCGTGCGTATCATCGCGCTGGGCGCCGCAATCCAAGCGCTCAGCGTCCCCGATCGCCGCAGCGTCCGCGCCGATGTCGTGTTGGGTTACGACTCGCCGCGCGATTACGTGGCCAAGCCGCAGTACTTCGGCGTTACCGCCGGCCGCTTCGCCAACCGTATCGCGCGCGGCAAGTTCACCCTGGACGGGCGCGAGTACCAGCTGGAAACGAACGATGGTCCGAATCATCTGCATGGTGGCTTGCACGGGCTCGACAAGGTGCTGTGGGAGATCAGCGAAGTTGCCAGCGGCCCACCCGCGCGCGTCGTGCTCCGTCACGTGAGTCCCGACGGTGCCGGCGGTTATCCCGGCACGCTGACCACCACCGCGACGTACTCACTCAGCGACCGCAATGAGTTGACAGTCGAGTACCGCGCGACGACGGACCGGCCGACGATCGTCAACATCACCAATCACGCGTACTTCAATCTCGCCGGCGCCGCGGGCAACAGCAACGTGCTCGACCATCGCCTCACGCTGTTTGCCGAGAGCTTCACGCCGGTCGATGCGACGCTGATCCCGACCGGCGAGCGCCGCAACGTCGCGGGAACGCCGTTCGATTTCCGGCAGCCGCGCGCGATCGGTCAGTTCATTCGCGACGGGCGCGACGAGCAGCTGCGCATCGGACGCGGCTACGATCACAACTTCGTGATCTCGGGCCAGGCGGGCAAACTGCGGCCCGCGGCCAGGCTCGAAGATCCCTCCTCCGGACGCGTAATGGAAGTCCTCGCGACCGCGCCGGGCGTGCAGTTCTATTCCGGAAACTTTCTCGACGGCACCGTCGTCGGTAAAGCCGGCCGCATCTATCGCCAAGGCGACGCTCTCTGCCTGGAGCCGCAGGTGTTTCCCGATGCGCCGAACCGGCCCGACTTTCCCACGGCGCGGCTCGACCCGGGCCGCGAGTACGTGAACACCATGGTCTTTCGTTTCTCGGTCTCCTCCCATGACTGATGCAAAGCCCGCACGGCGCCTGCGCTCGCGCGCCTGGTTCGACGATCCCAGCAACGTCGACATGACCGCGCTCTACCTGGAGCGCTACATGAACTTCGGGCTGTCGCTCGCCGAGTTGCAATCGGGCAAGCCCATCATCGGCATCGCGCAGACCGGCAGCGATCTGGCGCCGTGCAATCGTCATCACCTCGTGCTTGCGGAGCGTGTCCGCGAAGGCGTGCGTGAAGCGGGCGGCATCGTGCTCGAGTTTCCGGTGCATCCGATTCAGGAGACCGGCAAGCGTCCGACCGCCGGCCTGGATCGCAACCTCGCCTACCTCGGCCTGGTGGAAGTGCTATTCGGCTATCCGCTCGACGGCGTCGTGCTGACGATCGGCTGCGACAAGACCACACCGGCGTGCCTGATGGCCGCAGCGACGGTGAACCTGCCGGCGATCGCTCTGTCGGTCGGTCCGATGCTCAATGGCTGGCACAACGGCCAGCGCACGGGATCGGGAACGATCGTGTGGCACGCGCGCGAGCTGCTCGCAGCCGGCAAGATCGACTACCAGGGTTTCATCAAGCTCGTCGCGTCGTCGGCACCGTCGACCGGCTACTGCAACACGATGGGCACCGCGACCACGATGAACAGCCTGGCCGAGGCACTCGGCATGTCGCTGCCGGGCTCGGCTGCGATTCCCGCGCCGCTGCGCGATCGACAGGAAGCCGCTTATCTCACCGGCAAGCAGATCGTCGAAATGGTCGCCGCGGATCGCAAGCCGTCCGACATCCTGACGCGCGAGGCATTCATCAATGCGATCCGCGTCAACTCCGCGATCGGCGGCTCGACGAACGCACCGATCCACCTCATCGCGCTCGCGCGTCACAGCGGCGTCGAGCTGACGCTCGACGACTGGCAGACGTACGGCGAGGACATTCCGTTGCTCGTGAATCTGCAGCCCGCCGGCGAGTACCTGGGCGAGGACTACTACCGCGCCGGTGGCGTCCCTGCCGTGATTTCCGAGCTCATGCGGCAGAAGCTGATCAACGAAGCGGCGCTGACCGTGAATGGCAGGAGCATCGGCGAGAACTGCCGGCAGGCGAAGATCCTCGACACGAAGGTGATCTGGCCGTTCGAGCAACCGCTCAAGCACAAGGCAGGCTTCACGGTCCTGCGCGGCAACTTGTTCGATTCCGCGATCATGAAGCTGAGCGTCATCTCCGACGAGTTCCGCGCGCGCTACCTGTGCAATCCGGCGGACCCGGAAGCGTTCGAGGGACGCGCAGTCGTGTTCGATGGACCGGAGGACTACCACGCACGCATCGACGATCCCGCGCTCGGCATCGACGACCGCACATTGCTGTTCATGCGCGGTGCCGGACCCATCGGCTACCCCGGCGCGGCGGAAGTGGTCAACATGCGGCCGCCGGCCATGCTCATCAAAGCGGGCATTCATCACCTCCCCTGCATCGGCGACGGGCGCCAGTCGGGTACGTCGGGCTCGCCGTCGATCCTCAATGCTTCGCCGGAAGCTGCGGCAGGCGGCGGACTCGCGCTCCTGCGCACCGGCGATCGCGTGCGCATCGACTTGAAGCGCGGCGAGGCGAACATACTCATCGGCGAAGAGGAATTGCAGGCGCGGCGGCGTGAGCTCGAACGTGCTGGCGGCTATCCGATTCCTGCGCACCAGACGCCGTGGCAGGAGATTCAGCGCGGCTGCGTCACTCAGCTCGACAGCGGCGCTGTGCTGGAATCAGCGACCAAATATCAGCGCCTGGCGCAGAAGATCGGCACGCCACGGCACAACCACTAGAGCATCACAGGGCGTGCACTGAGCCCGACGCCGAATCTGCCTGCGCCAGAGCATTGCGCAGCGGCAGACGAAATGGCGGCGCCTCGATCTCGAACACATCCCCGACGCGTGCCTGGATGCCGGCGGCGAACGACAACGTCGCCGTACCGAAGAAGTGCACGTGCACGTCGCCGGGGCGTCGAAACAGCGCGTACTTGAAGTGGTGATGTTCGAGGTTGCTCAGCGAGTGCGACATGTTCGCTTCGCCGGTTGCGAACGGCATTTCCCAGAGCGTCCGCCCTTCGCGCACGATGCGGGAGGTGCCGCGCACGTCGCGCGGCAACTCGCCGACGAGCAACTCCGGGCCGAGCGCCGCCGGTCGCAGCTTCGAGTGCGCGAGCCACAAGTAGTTGCCGCGCTCCGTCACGTGATCTGAGAACTCGTTCGCCAGGCAAAAGCCGAGGCGTCGCGGCCGACCGGCGCCGTCGATGACGTAGATCCCGGCGATTTCCGGCTCCTCGCTGCCGTCGAGCGCGAAGTCGGGCGAAGCAAGCGGTGCGCCCGGCGCGACGATGCTCGAGCCGTCGCCCTTGTAGAACCATTCCGGCTGTACGCCGACCTCGCCGTCGCGCGGCTTGCCGCCTTCGACGCCGAGCAGAAACATCCGCATCGAATCCGTCGCGCTGCCAGCCGCGGCAGCGCGATGCATCTTGTCGCGACCCTCCGCGGAGCCGAGATGCGTCAGACCGGTCCCGGTCAGATGCAAGTGCGCGCTATCGGGATGATCGATGGGCGCAAGGATCCGCTGCTCGGTGAGCGCTCGATCGAGATCGATGCGCTCCGCGGATGCTCGCTGCCGCGCCACGGCTTCGAGCGTCAGTTTGCTGTCGATAGCCGCCAGCGCAAGCTCGTACGTGCTCGCGACACCGTCGATCCGCCACGCATCGCCGCTGTCGTCAGCAGCGGCAACCATTCGGGCTCCGTCGACGGAGCGCAGCTGTACGAGACGCATACTCATCGCTCGTTGCTTGCGCGAGCCTCCCGATAGACGCCATCGAACCGATGCGGCAGCGACGGCACGACGTCCCGACGCAAGACACGCGGCAACAGCGCATCCGGAAAATCCTGGTAGCAGACTGGCCGCAGAAAGCGCTCGATCGCCAGCGTCCCGACCGACGTGCTGCGTCCGTCAGAAGTTGCCGGGAACGGCCCCCCGTGCACCATTGCGTGCGACACCTCGACACCAGTCGGCCAGCCGTTCGCGATCAGACGCCCTGCCTTGCGTTCGACAACAGGTAGCAAGCGCGCCGCTACCGCTGAGTCCTGCGCCGTCAGGTGCAGCGTCGCTGTCAGCTGGCCTTCCAAGTGTTCGGCGACTTCGAGCATCTCCGCTTCATTGGCACAACGAACGATCACGGACGAAGCGCCGAAGACCTCGTTCATTACGTCCGCGTGTTGCAGCAGATCACGAGCACCGACCGAGAACAACGCGCCGCGACCGCAATGTTTGCCCGGTGACTCGGCACCGCGCGCCAGCAGCGTGACCTTCTCGTGATCGAGCAGGTGCTGGACGCCTTTCACGTACGCAGCGTGGATGCCGGACGTCAGCATGACGCCGGGCGCGACCTGTCCGAGCGCAGAACCTGCTGCAGCGATGAACCGTTCGAGATCCGGGCCGTCGAGCGCGATTGCTAGACCTGGATTCGTGCAGAACTGCCCGACGCCGAGCGTGAGCGAGCCGACGAAGTCCTGACCCAGCTTCTCGGCATTCGCCGCCAGCGCAGCCGGCAGCAGGAACACGGGATTGATGCTGCTCATCTCGGCGTAGACGGGGATCGGCTCCGGCCGTTCGCTCGCGATCTTCATCAGCGCGAGCCCGCCGGCGCGCGACCCGGTGAAGCCAACGGCCTTCACGCGCGGATGAGCGACCAGACCTGCGCCAAGCGAACGCGAGTTGCCGTTCAGCAGCGCGAACACGCCAGGCGGCAGATCGCACGCTTTGACCGCGGCAACTATTGCCTGCGCGACCAGATCGCTGGTGCCCGGATGCGCCGAATGTCCCTTGACGATCACCGGACAACCGGCCGCAAGCGCCGCAGCCGTGTCGCCGCCAGCCACCGAGAATGCAAGCGGGAAATTGCTCGCGCCGAATACGACGACCGGACCGAGCGGCACTTTGCGCTGTCGCAGATCCGAACGCGGCATCGGCTTTCGATCCGGCAGCGCCGGATCCACCCGCACGCCGAGCCAACCGCCCTTGCGCAGCTCGTCCGCGAACAGTCGCAGCTGCCCCATCGTGCGGCCGCGCTCGCCCGTCAGTCGCGCGAGCGGCAGGCCGGTCTCGGCATGGCCGCGTTCGAGCAATTCATCGCCGAGGCCCAGGATCTGATCGGCGATCGTTTCGAGGAAGCGGGCCCGCGCGGCGGCATCGAGCTCGCGAAACGGCTCGAGGGCGGCCCACGCCAGCGAACACGCGCGCTCGATCTCTGCGTCGCCCGCCGCGCTGAAAGCCGGCTGCATGAAATCGCCAGTGGCTGCGTTGACTGCCTGAAACGTTGCAGCGGTGGCGACCTGCGCCCCGCCGATGAAAAGTTTTCCTGAAACCGGCATGGGTTATCTCCTGCGACGTTTACGTGAGCCCGTCGTATCGAGCAGCGCGAGCTCCAGCAGCGCCGTCATTGCCCGCTGTGCCGCCGCCGGATTTCCGGCCCGCACCGCTTCATACACCCGCACGTGGTCCGGCACCGGATCGCGCGCCAGCTGTTGGTGGCGCTGCTTGAAGATCGTCGTCCAGGTCACGGCGGCTGCGATGCTGCTGATCAGCGAGGCAAGAAATGCATTGCCGCTCGCGCGCAGCAGCGCCGCGTGAAAATTCTGATCGGCCAGCCGGCCGGCGTCCACCGCAAGCGAATGCTTCGCCATGCCTTCGAGCGCCTGTGCCATGGCCGTCAGGTCCGCTTCCGTCCGACGCTCGGCCGCAAGCGCCGCAGCCTGCGGCTCGACGATGCGGCGCAGCTCGAACAAGCCATTCACCAGCCGATCGTCCGGCTCCTGCTCGAAGATCCACGACAGCACGTCGGGATCGAGCAGGTGCCAGCGCTCGGGCAGGCTGACCCGCGTGCCCACTTTCGGACGCGACTCGACCAGTCCCTTGGCCGCGAGAATGCGCACGGCCTCGCGATAGGCAGTGCGCGAGACCTTGAGCCGATCGCTGGCATCGACCTCGCCCTTGAGGATGTGCCCGGGCCGGTGCCGGCCGGAGACGATCTGCACGCCCAGGTCGCGCGCGATGGCGCCGTGCAAGCGCAGTGCCTTGCGCCGCGCCGCCGCTTCGGGCGTTGCCGATTTCCGCCTGCTCGCCATGGCGCCCATAGTAATTAACTTGGAATAACTTAGACAATTAGGGCTGGCGCAGCGGACGAATAACTTAGACAATTGCCCGCGGGGGGAGGACTGCGCAATGACTGGCACAGCGGTTTCATTCTCGTCGCTCGACTGGGCCATCGTCGCCCTGTACTTCGTCGCCAACACCGCGATCTGCGTGTGGTGCGCGCTGCTCAAGGAAAAGGACACCGCCGACTACTTCCTGGCGAGCCGCAACGCCGGCTGGTTCCTGATCGGCTCGTCGATCTTCGCCTCGAACATCGGCGCCGAGCATCTCATCGGCCTCGCCGGCTCCGGCGCGGATTCCGGCATGGCCTTCGCGCACTGGGAGCTGCACTCCTACCTGGTCCTGGTACTCGGCTGGGTGTTCGCGCCGTTCTACTTGCGCGCCAACATATTCACGACGCCGGAATTCCTCGAGCGCCGCTACACGCCGGCGACGCGCACGGTGCTGTCGCTGATCTTCTTCGTCAGCTACATCCTCACGAAGGCCTCCGTCACGATCTTCGCCGGCGCCTTCGCGATCCAGACGATCCTGGGCTACCAGTCCGTGCAGCTGCCCGTGATCGGCGAGGTGGATTTCTTCTGGTTCGCGGCCTTCTCGCTCGTGACCGTCACCGGCATCTTCGTCGTGCTCGGCGGCATGAAGTCGGTGCTGTGGACCGAAGCCATGCACGTGCCGGTACTGCTCACCGGCTCATTGGTGCTGCTGTTCGTCGGCCTGAGTCAGATCGGCGGCCTGGATGCACTGCG
>CADECO010000140.1:0-1955 GCA_902825905.1 uncultured beta proteobacterium | reverse complement strand
GCGTTGTACAAGCAGGGCGCGCCCGGCTTCGAGACGATCGGCGACAACCCGCAAGGCGCATTCCCGGTGCTGGTTTCGAACCTGCTGCCGGTCGGACTGCGCGGGCTCGTGCTCGCGGGCATGCTGTCGGCGCTGATGAGCGCGCTCGCTTCCCTGTTCAACTCGACGGCTACTCTGTTCACCGTCGACTTCTACAAGCGCTTGCGTCCGCAATCGAGCGAGCGACATCTCGTGTTGGTCGGCCGTCTCGCCACGGCAGTCGTGATCCTGCTCGGCATGGCGTGGATTCCGTTCCTGCAGGACCTGGGCAAGGGCCAGCTCTACACCTACTTGCAGCTGGTTCAATCGCTGCTCGCACCGTCGATCGCGGCAGTCTTCATGCTGGGCATCTTCTCGCGTGGCGTGACGCCGCATTCCGGTCTCATCGGCATCGTCACCGGCTTCGTCGTCGGCATGACGCGGCTCGTGCTGCAAGCCACGCACGAGATGTATCACATCCAGTGGCCGGGCCCGGTGCAAGCCTTCGTCGATATCAACTGGCTCTACTTCAGCTTCATCCTGTTCGTGTTTACCTGCGTGCTGATCTTCGTCGTCAGCGCCTTCACGAAGAAGGCGTCGCCTGAGCAGCTGGCGGGACTGACCTATGGCTCGGTCACGAAAGAGCAGGATGCCGTAACGAAGGCGAGCTTCGGCTTCTGGGAGATCTTCCACACCGGCGTGGTGCTGGCGATCATCGCGGCGATCTACATCTACTTCTGGTAGCGGACTCGCGGTGAACCGCTCGAGGAATGTAAACGGAAGCTTCCCGGCAGTCGCAGCGGCCGAATCGTGATGGATGCTGGAACTGCTACGCGACGCGAGCAGGCAGCGACGTGAATCCTCTGAATCGCGCACGAAGTCCGCGAACCGGCTCGCCGGAAAGCTGCAGCGATGGGAATCGCTGCACGGCGCGGGCAATCGCGACGCGGCCTTCCAGTCGCGCGACCGACATTCCCGCGCAGGCGTGCGCGCCGGCGGCGAAGGCAAGATGCCGGTTCGGTTGGCGTGCGATATCGAAGCGATCCGGATCGGCAAACTCGTCCGGATCGCGGTTCGCAGCACCGATGCACAGCGTGAGGTACGTGCCCGGCTCGAGCACGACGTCGCGCACGACGGTGCGCTGGACGACGAGCCGGTTGCCGAGCTGATTCGAGCTTTCGAAACGCAGGCATTCCTCGACGGCCGTCGCGATCAGCTGCGGACTCTCGCGCAACTGCTGCAGGGAATTCGGGTGCGTGAGCAGCAGATGCAGGCCATTGCCGATGAGATTGGTCGTCGTCTCGTGACCGGCATTGAGCAGGAACACGCAGTTCTGCGCGAGCTCTGTCTCCGTCAGCTGGTCATCGCCGAGCAGACGCGTGAGCAGATCGTCGTCGCCGCCTGGATTCCGGCGGCGCTCTGCGATCAGCTCGCGCAGATAGGCGCAGAACTCGGTGACCGCGCGATTGCCGGCGGCGAGTTGCGCAGCGGTTGTGGTCGGCTCCAAAGCACCCAGGATTGCCAGTGACCAGCCGCGTAACGGCCCGCGATCCTCGTGCGGTACGCGCAACAGATTGCCGATCACCTCGACCGGCACGGCTGCGGCGAAGTCACCTATCAGGTCGACTTCGCGCTGCGCCTCCATGCGATCCAGCAACCCATCGACCAGCGCAACGACGTCCGGCTCCATCGCCTTGAGCACGTGAGGCGTGAGCGCACCGACGATCGGTCGCCGCACCCGTGTGTGATACGGCGCATCGTTGAACACCAGACTCGTCGTGTGGTGCTCGTACAGCGGCGAGCCGACGCCGAACTTCGGTGCGAACACCTGCTTCTTGTCGGAGCTGAAGGCAGTGCGGTCGCGATAGATGCGTTCGAGATCCGCATAGCGACTGAGAAAGTACGTGCCGTCCGGACAGCAGTGCACGGGATCGAAC
>CADECO010000139.1:5391-13365 GCA_902825905.1 uncultured beta proteobacterium | reverse complement strand
TCCCTCTACTCGCGCCACTGACGTGGCTAGAAAGGGAGGGGGCCTAGTTTGCGGCGCAGCTTGTGCGCCGGGTTTTCTGGAGATCAACGCTGAAGGGCCACCTTGCTAGCGCGCGCCACCGAATCGGGTCGTAAGGTCGCATTGCTTGCCGTGGCCACGCTCACAGTCGTATCGACGATGGCGATCGCGCCCGCACTGCCGGCGATGGCGAAGGCGTTCGGCGGACATCCGAACGCCGAGCTGCTGGTGAAACTCGCGCTCACGCTGCCGGCGATCGCGATCGCGGTGTTCGCGCCGCTCGTGGGCTGGATCATCGATCGCTTCGGCCGGCTGCGCATGCTGTTCGTGAGCATGGTGTTGTTTGGTGCGGCCGGCATCAGCGGTTACTTTCTCGACGATCTGCGCGCGATCCTCGCGAGCCGCTTCGTACTGGGATTGGCCATCGCCGGCACCATGACCACTGTGCATGCACTGGCGGGCGACTACTTGAGCGGCGAGGCGCGCACCCGCTTCGCCGGGCTGCAATCGGTGGTGATGTCATTCGGTGCGATGGTGCTGGTCGGCCTGGCCGGTCTGATCGCCGATGCCAACTGGCGCTACCCGTTCCTGCTCTACGTCTACGGCTGGCTGTTGATTCCCCTGGTGGCCTGGTTGCTCGATGAGCCGCCGCGCAGTGCCCGCCACGGCACCGGCCAGGACCACCAGCCGTTGCGCGCCTGGGAGCTCGGGCTGGCCTATGCACTGGGCTGGTTCGCGGCAGCCATGTTCTACATGGTTGCATCGCAGTTGCCGTTTCTCATCCGCGAGCGCGGCATTCAAAGCGGCGTGCTGCTTGGCCTGGCGGTCGGGTTCGTGCAACTGTTCGCGGCGGTCGGCTCGCACTTTTTCGTCGGTATCAAGCGCACGCGCAGTTTCCAGGCGGTGTACGCGATCGCGTTCATCCTGATGAGCGCGGGTTACGCGATGATCGCGTTGGTCGACAGCTATCCGGTGGTGCTGATGGGCGCGATGATCACCGGCATAGGCGTGGGCCTGTTCTTCCCCAACGGCACGCTCTGGGTGCTGACGCTGGCGCCGCCCCGTCTGCGTGGCCGCTGCAGCGGCGGCATGTCGGCATCGCTCAACTTCGGGCAGTTCAGCTCACCGATCGTGCTGCAACCCATCGTGCTGGCGGCCGGTGTCGCGGGAGCTTTCGGCGCATCCGCCGGCCTGCTCGCGCTCGTGGCAGTCGCGCTGACGTTGCGCCCGCATCGCGAAAGAAGTTCGTGACGCGGTGAGTCGGCGGCGTCGTTCCGGCCTCACGCGCCGATTATCAGAACATTGTTCAAGCCGCACGCCCGACTCGAACACGAACGCAAACAAGAGCGCGCACCAGAACGTGCGCGGCACCGTCACGCACCACATTCGAGCGCCGCGGCCACCTGAGACAGCGCGCTTGTTGCGCAGAGTTCGCGCGCGCAGCGTCACTCGAACAGCGGATTCTCGATGCTCGCACCGAGCAGACGTGCCGGCAGGCATACCGCGGCCGGAAGGTCGCGCGCATTTGTGCCTGAACCTCCTTACGCCCGGATAAGCGATCGAGTCGACGCTTCGACGCATGCGTGACGATCTGCACGCACCCCTACTTACAGCGTGCCAATGCAGTGACAAGTTGGCAGCTTTGCGCACCCGCTGGAATGCGGTTCGCTTCCCTGGCATGCCGACGGCGGATTTTCGTCTGCCACCAACGTTCAACGCGCTCTGGGAATCGACCTGTGAATCCGACGAGAAAATTCCGCGTAGCCGGGATCGGGCTATCCGAGCGGGATGCACGCCTGCTCAAGTCGCTCACCCTGGTCTCGTCTTCGCGCACCCGTTCGTACACGCTGGTTGACGCCCGCCTGGGGGCGCCCGAGCTGTTCGTCGTGGACGCTGACAACGGCGACGCGGTCGAAGAGTGGAAGCTCACGCACGCGCGCGGCAAGGCGCCGGCCATCATGGTCAACGCGACCGGCGAGTCGTTCCTCGGTCAGCGCGGCGTCAAACGCCCGATCGTGCCCTCGAAGCTGTTGAACCTGATGGACGACCTGACCATCCAGGAACTGGGGTACCTGCCCGAGAGCGTGCCTTCGCAAAGCAGCGCGCCGGTGAACCAGAGCAGCCTGCCGGCGCCGCTGTCGATCGATCCGGCCGCGCCCGAGATGCCGAACTTGCAGCGCTATCTGGCCCTCGTCGTCGATGACAGCCCGACGGTGCGCGCGCAATTGGAGATCGCCTTGCGCGGCCACGGCATCACCGCGCACATGGCCGAGTCGGCCGAGAAGGCGTTCGAACTGCTCACGCACAACCGCTACGACATCGTGTTTCTCGATGTCGTGCTGCCCGGTGCCGACGGCTACCAGGTCTGCAAGCAGATCAAGAAGGACAAGCTCAAGAAGGAAACGCCGGTGATCATGCTCACCGGCAAGTCTTCGCCGTTCGACCGCATCAAGGGTTCACTGGCCGGATGCGACACCTACCTGACCAAGCCGGTGCAGGCCACCGTCTTCCAGGAAATCATCAAGAAGTATTTGCGCGCGATCGATTCCCGCCAGGGCAAACAGAGCGCGTTCGTGTTGTCGCCCCGAAGCGCGTAACGGCGATTGCATTCGCGCTTCGGACCCGTTCATTACACCCGCACCACCAGGAGCAACCCCATGAGCAAGAAAGCACTCGTCTGCGACGATTCCGCCACCGACATGGCCAACATGAAGAGCATCCTGTCCGATGCCGGCTGCATGGTCATCACCGCCTCCAACGGCAAGGAAGCCGTGGCCAAGGCCAAGGCCGAGAAGCCCAGCGTCATCTTCCTCGACATCGTCATGCCCGACATGGACGGTTACGAGGCGTGCCGTCTGCTCTCCGAGGACCCCGCCACCAAGGGCATTCCGGTGGTGTTCGTCACCAGCAAGGGCCAGAAGGCCGACAAGGTGTGGGGCCAGATGCAAGGCGCCAAGGGCCATGTCGTGAAGCCGGCGACCAAGGAGCAGATCGCCGAGCAACTCAAGGCCGTGGCGTAGGCATCGGCACAACACTCGAGTTCGATCGACTATGAGCCCCAACGTCGCCGCCGCCGGTTCACCCGGCCGCTGGCTCTCGCCGACCGGCGCGCTGGAGCGCTTCGACGCGCCGCGTCAGGTCGAAGCGGACCGCCATGCGGCCGAGCGCGCCCAGGTGCGCTATGGCTATCGCGTCGGCCGCCTCGGCCTGCTGGTCAAGCCCGGCAGCGGGACCGAGGTCGTACCGATGGTGACGATCGCGCGGATCCCGAACTCAGCCAGTTGGATGCTCGGACTGATCAACCTGCGCGGCAATCTCGTGCCGGTGTTCGACCTCAAGCGTGCGCTGCGCATCGAGTCGGGCGCATCAGGACTGCGAGAGTCCGCGCGTGAGGACAAGACGATGATCCTGGTGTTCGACAAGGGCGAGCGCGCACTCGCACTTGCCGTCGACGGCTACCCGCAGCCGCTTTCCGGGTTGCGCAGACTCGATCAGGTGTCGGGCGTGCCCGACGCGCTCGCCGCGCATTGCGCGGGCGCCTTCGGCACCGATACCGAGGTGTGGCTGGAGTTCGACCACACCGCATTCATTGAACAGATCACCGGCCAGCGCTCCGTCTAGTAGGACGGGCGCGCCGCTTTCGCTTTCAACCCACCGAGACGCTTGACACGTCTTCCTAACCACCCTCCCGGCGCCCACAACGCACAAGCAATCCGCTTCGACTGGAGATCACCATGAAGTTCATCAATCGCCTGCTGCTATGGCAGAAGTTCGCAGTACTCGGGGTTCTGGCCCTCGTGCTCGTGGGCATCCCGTTCTACCTGTTCATCTCGAAAGCGCAGGAAGCGATCGACTTCGCGAAGGACGAGCAGCGCGGTATCGAGCCGACCAAGGCGATGTCCGAGCTGTTCAAGCTGATCCAGGAGCATCGCGGCCTGTCGAGCCTGGCTTTGACGGGTGTGGCCAGCGCCAACGCGCCGCGCCAGGCCAAGCAGGGAGAAGTCGAGCGGACGATGGCGGCGGTTGACGCGTTCGCCAAACGCGACCGTTGGGACGCAGCGCTCACCAAGACGTGGGACCTGGTCCTCAACGACTGGAAACGCATCGCGACCGGGGTGAGCGACAAGTCGCTGCTGCCGCAACAGAGCCTGGCCGCGCACACCCAGCTGATTCGCGAACTGCTCGCGGTGCTGGAAACAGCGGGCGACTTCTACAAACTGTCTCTCGACCCCGAAGGCTTCACCTTCTACATGATGAAGATGGTGATCTTCGACTTCTCGCGCCAGACCGAGCCGATGGGCCAGTTGCGTGACGTCGGCGCAGGCTACCTTGCCCGCGGCCAGATGAATCGTGGCGCCGACGGCAAGGCACAGAGCGTCACTGAAGCCGAACGCATCGGTCTGCTGGCAGTCCTCGACCGTGCCAAGGAAGGTCTGAATCAGGTGGTCGACAGCATCAACAAGGCGATCGGGTACGACAACAGCCTGCGCAGCAAACTCGAAGGCGGCATGCGCTCCACGCGCGACGCCGTGAACGGCGCGATCAAGCTGGCTGAAGATCAGCTCGTCAACGGCACCGGGGCGCCACAGGATGCCTCGAACTACTTCAAGGCCTACACCGATGCGATGCAGGATCTGTTCGCCTACCAGCAGGTCGTCGCCAACGAACTCGACGCGGCGCTCGTTGCGCGGGTCAAGGCGGGGCAACAGAACGAGCTGTTCGTGTCAGCAATCATGCTTGCACTGCTGGTATTCGGCGGTCTTCTCGGCACGTTCATCGTTCGCAGCGTGCTGCGCCCGGTCAACCATCTGGTCGGCGTTATCGATCGACTGGCCAAAGGCGAGAGCGGAGCGCGTGCCGGCCTCGCCTCGAAGGACGAGATCGGCCTGCTGGCCCAACAGTTCGACCGAATGGTTGATGAACGCGAACAGTCGGCCGCGAAAGTCCAGCAGGAGAACGAACAGCTGAACAGTTCGGTACTGCAATTGCTGCAGGCGGTGGCGCAGCTCTCGCGCAAGGACCTGACCACACGCGTACCGGTGGCCGAAGACGTGACCGGCCCGGTCGGCGACGCGTTGAACATGCTCTCGTCGGAAACCGCCAAGGTGTTGCAGCAGGTAAACGACATTTCCGCTGACGTGACGGCCGCTTCGCTGAAGGTGAAGGAGCAGTCCGATACGGTGGTGTCAGTGGCTGAAATCGAGCGCGAGCAGGTGGAGAAAACCGCAGCCGACCTCGACGTGGCCGCGCAGGCGATGAACCGGATCGCGGGCCTCGCGCAGGCTTGCAACACCGCGGCGGACACCGCGATCAAGACCACGCAGAACGCGCTCTCGACGGTGAGTGCGACGGTCGGCGGTATCAACGGCATTCGCGAGACGATCCGCGAGACGGAGAAACGGATCAAGCGACTCGGTGAACGTTCGCAGGAGATTTCCGGCGTCGTGAATCTGATCAACACGATCGCGGAACGTACACACATCCTGGCGCTGAACGCATCGATGCACGCGGCCTCAGCCGGTGAAGCGGGCCGCGGCTTCGCGGTGGTTGCGGACGAGGTGCAGCGACTGGCCGAGAACGCGCGGCAGGCGACGGCGCAGATCGCAACGCTGGTGAACAACATTCAGGTCGAGACGGCCGACACCGTGACGACGATGAACAACACGATCAGCCAGGTTGTGGAAGGTTCGAGACTGGCCGAGCAGGCGGGTGAGCAGATGAAGCGCACGCAGGAAACCACTGCGGAGCTGGTGGCCTCGGTTCAGCAGATTGCCGAGAGCTCGACCGAGCAGGCGCGCATGAGTACCGAACTGCTCAGCCGCGCGGGCGAGATCCGTAAGAGCACCCAGCTCACCAGCGAACAGCTCCGCCAGCAGACGGCGCAGACCGAGAACCTCGTGGAGTACGCGAAGCTGCTGCTCGGCGCGGTGCGCGTGTTCAAGCTGCCGGGATAAACCTGAGCGCGTAAGCCTGCGGCGGCGCCGGCACCACCGGCCCGCCGCTTCGCCAACTGCGGAGCGAATACACCATGGACGCGCCAATGGCCGTCGAAGCGGGGCTCGCGCAAGAAATTGCCGCCCCCCTCGAGAGCGTCATCGAATTGCTGGCAGCAGGCTGGCCGGCACCCGGCGATGCCGGGCCCACGCTGGCCGTGATCGAGTCGTACCTCAATCAGGTCGAGCTCATCGCCGAAGCAGCCGATGCCGCGCACGCGCAGGGTCTGGTCTGGGTCTGCGGCCTGGTCGAGGGGCAATTGCTGCGGCTGCGCGGCAAGCCCGCCTCGATCTCCGAAGCGGAGCAGATGCTCCTGTTCGACTGGCCGATCCTGCTGACCGACTATCTCGGCGCCCCGGAGGATCCCACCACCGCGGCGGCGCTCATCGACCATCTGCAGAACGAGGGCTGGGGCGATCCCCTGTCCGGCGAAGATGCCCAGGCGTTGCGCCGCATGTTTCCGACCGGCGAGGATGTCGCCGTTGCACGCGCACACGCACCGCAGGAACTCGCGGTCGCGCTACCACAGCCGTCACCCGAACCAACGCCGGCAGCACCCTCGCCTGTCGCTGGCTACGACACGCAGTTGGCGTCGGTAGTCGAGCAGGCCGAAAGCCGTAACCTGATCGGCTTGAGCGATGCATGCATGCGCGCGCAAACGCATCTGCTCATGTGGCAGGAGTCCGGCGCCACTGAGCCGAGCACTCTGACCCCGGCCCGGATCGAACGACTCGAACAGTTTCTCGCGGTGGCCCAGACGTATCTGGGTTCGCCGAACGATCCATGGGCAGCACAGGCGCTGGTGTTTGAACTGCGCGATGCAGGTTGGCCCGAACCGCTCGATGATGAGCAGGCCGAGGCGCTGCAAGCGATGCTTCTGGCCGGTGAAGGCGACGAGGTGCTCGCGCCGCTTGCAGACGCGGCTACAACGCAGGCTGCGTCCGAAGCGGTAGCACCGGCCGCGCCTGCGCGCGACGTCGCAGCGACTTCCGCCCCGCCTGAAAAGGCGAACAATCCGAAGCCTGAGTCCTCGAGCGCCGCCGGGAACGTCGATATCACCGAGGACGCCAGTGACGTCGACGCCGCAGTAGCGGCAATGCTTGCCGATGATGGCGACACCACCGACGAGCCCGCAGAACTCGCCGCGGCGGATGAGGCTGCCGAATCAGTCGCGATGGCCGCGGTCGCAGCCGCCCCGGGTGAGGTATCGGTCGAGGACGAACCGCACGAACACGAAGTGTCGGAGCAGCTGCTCGGCATGCTGGCCACCGAGATCGACGGCCTGCGTGGCTCGCTCGACGAGTTGCTCGCTGTCGCATCGGACAGCGGCGAGGCTGCGCAGGAAGCAATCGAACAGTATCGCGAGCTGATCGACCGGCTCGGCGTTGCCGCCGAAGCCGTCGGTGCGCTCGGCCTGCAACGCTATCTGAAATCGTTTGTCTCGCCGATACGCGCCGCGACGGCGCTACGAGCCGAAGAGAGCGCCGTGCTGGCCAAGCTACCCGGGCTGCTGATGACGCATCTGGGTTCGCCGCGCGATCCCAGTCTGCCTGAAGGGATGGTCGACCTGCTGCGCAGCGACGTCTGGGCCGCTCCGCTCGACAAAGCGAGTGCCGAACGCCACGTTGCCTGGCTGGTGGCGATGCGGCCGGTGCAAGAGGATCTGACCGCCCCGAAACGCGCGGTGCAAGCGAGTGCTGAAGACGTTTCGGTTGCGCTGCCCGATACGATCAGCCAGGAGCTGGTCGACGGTCTGCTGCAGGATCTGCAGGTGCGCACCACCGAGTTCTCCGAAGCGGTGCAACGCATTGCCTCGGGCGCCGGCACCCTGACCGACGTCGACCAGGCCAAGCGCGCCGCGCACACGCTCAAAGGCGCGGCCAGCACGGCCGGCGTGCGCGGCATCGCCAACCTGACGCATCACATCGAAGACATCCTGATCGCCTTCTCCACCCATCAGGC
>CADECO010000139.1:0-5291 GCA_902825905.1 uncultured beta proteobacterium | reverse complement strand
GAATTGCTGCGGCTGGTGGGCGAGACGATGATCTCGACCACGCAGATCCGCGATCGCGTGCGGCGGATCGTGCGGCACGGCGATTCGGCGGGCAATCAGAACAGCGGCTTTCTCCAGCTCGCCGGTGAACTGGAGCAGCTGGTGGACTCGCGTGCGGTGGCGACGCCGAACAAGGAGGCCGCGCACGGCGAGGATTTCGATCCGCTGGAATTCGAGCACTACAGCGAGCTGCACACGGTGAGCCGGCGCATGATCGAATCGGCGACCGACTCGCGCGAGGTCAACCTCGGGATGAGGGACGACCTGTCCGCGCTCAACGAATTGCTCGAGGCGCAGGAGCGCCTGCACCTGCAAAGCCAGTCGGTCGTGATGCGCACGCGCATGGTGCCGGTATCGACCATGGTATCGCGGCTGCAGCGCAGCGTGCGCCAGGCCTGCCGCGTGCTCGACAAGCGCGTGGAGATGGACGTCAACGGCAGCGAGACGCTGGTCGACAGCAACATCCTGAACGAGCTGGTCGACCCGCTGATGCACATGCTGCGCAACTCGGTCGACCACGGCATCGAATCGGCGCAGGCACGCAAGCAGGCGGGCAAGTCGGGCACCGGCCAGATCACGTTGAGTTTCGCGCGCGAAGGCAACCACGTCGTGGTGCGCTGTCAGGACGACGGCGGCGGACTCGATCGCGATGCGATCCGGCGCTCCGCCGAAGCCAAGGGGCTGGTGAAGGCCGATCAGCCGCTCACCGACGACGAGCTGGACCGTCTGATCCTGCGTCCCGGCTTCTCGACGCGCTCGCAGGCCACCGAGGTGTCCGGCCGCGGCATCGGCATGGACGTGGTCTACAGCCGCATCCTGCAGATGAAAGGCGCGCTCAGCCTGCGCTCCAACCCCGGGCGCGGCCTGACGATCGAGCTGCGCGTGCCGGCGGCGCTGCTGTCGACTCACGCGCTGCTGGTGCGCTCGCCGCTGGGCATGCTCGCGGTGTCGAGCCACGGCATCGAGGATATCCACTACGTCATGCCCGAGCAGCTGCACACGCTCGGCAACGAAACGACCTATCGCGTCGGCGACACGGTCTGCGCTGTCAAACCGCTGGCGCAGTTGCTCGGCGCAGCGAACGAGGAGCTGTCCGAGAGTAAAACCGGCGCGGGCTTCCCTGCCCTTCTGGTGCGCCAGGACTCCGGCGCGATCAGCGTGGTGCGCGTGCCCGAGATCGTCGACAGTCGCGATCTGGTGGTGAAGCACCTCGGCCAGTACGTGCCCAAATCGCAAGGCGTGGTCGGCGCCACCATCCTGGGTGATGGTGCGGTGGCTCCGGTGATCGATCTGCCCGAGCTGATGCGCACCCCGGTGGGCTCGTCTCTGGGCGGCGGTGACGAAGGCGGCGAACAGGTCCGCACCAACTACAGCCGGCACGTGGCCGGATCGCGGATGTCGGCGCTGGTGGTCGACGATTCGCTGTCGGCGCGACGCGCCACCGCGCAGTTCATGAAGGACGCGGGCTTCGAGGTGCGCACTGCGATCGACGGCCTGGAAGCCGCCTCGCTGCTCGAGAAATGGATGCCAGACATCATGCTGGTGGACATGGAGATGCCGCGCATGAACGGGCTCGAACTCGCTTCGCACGTACGCGCGCGAGGCGACCTGGCCAACGTGCCGATCGTGATGATCACTTCGCGCTCGACCGACAAGCATCGCAAGCAGGCCCAGGCGGCCGGCGTGAATGTCTATCTCACCAAGCCGTTCAGCGACGATGAGTTGCTGCGGCATGTCACCGAACTAACCGCATCGTAGGCATGAGCACTGCAACGCAAACGACCCAGTCCGCGACGGCGGCGCAGTCCGCGCGCGTGGCGGCGCTCAAGCTCGACGCGCTCAACGTGCTCATTCCGCAGCAGGATGTGCGCACGCTCGAATCGTCGATCGACATCGACGCGGCTTCGCCCGTGCGTGGTGCGATCGGTTGGATCGCGTACCGCCAGGATCGCCTGCCGGTTTATTGCCTGTCGCAGCAGCTCGAGCCGATGACGACGATTCCCTCGGGTCGACGCGTGGTCGTGGTGCTGCAGACCAGTACGCGTGCCTATGGCTTGCTGTGCTCCGAGGTCACCTTGCTCGACAAGCTTGCGAGTTCGGTACAGGAGCTTCCCGACGCGATGGCCCTGCCCGGTTCGCCGATCTACGCCCTGGCGATGCATGAAGGCGCGCTGGCGTGCGTGTCGTCGGCAGCGCGCATCCTCGCCAAGGTTGATCCCACTGCTAAGAACAACGCCACGAACGGAGCGCAGCGATGAAGCAGGCCGGCGCGTGGTTGCTCACGATCGCTCCCGGGCGCATGGTTGCGATCGGCGAGCGTGAGTTGAACCACCTGATTCACGAACCGACGATCTACGCCGTACCGCAAACGCCGCGCCATTGCGCGCGCGTGATCGAATGGGAGGGTCAGATCCTGCCGGTGTGGGATCTGGCGAGCTGGCTGTTCGACGCTCCCGCGGCAGACCCGATCGCAGTGATGGCAGTCGTGGGCTTCCAGCGCACGCGCCGCGAGCGTCCGCAGTTCGGGGCGCTGGCACTGCCGACCCCGCCGGTGCGTGTGCTGGTGCGCGACGATCAGGCATGCCCCTTGCCACAGGATCTTGCGGGCGTACAGGCGTTGGCGATTTCGTGCTTCAAGAATCAGGATCAGGCGGTACCGATCATCGATTTGGCGCTGATGTTCTCGAGCGCTCTGGTGGGCGGCCGACCCGCACCACGGCCGGCCGCTCCAACGCCGAACACTGGGGCTCGCAAACTCGCGGCCAGTCTGCCCAGCTAGAGGACGCATCGGCACAACGTTTTTCTGTCGCAGGACCACAACACAATGAAAGAAGCCAACGGGGGAAGCAAGGGGGATAGTGCGCGGCAGGTGTTGCAACTGCCGGCATCGATCGCGCGCCTCAGCGCACTGGCAGGCGCCGAGCAGCGCGAGCACGCGATGCATGGCGGTGCCCAGGCGATGGTGCAGGCGTACATCGAGGAGGTGAAGCAGGTCGGACGCATCGCCGAACAGGACGATCTGCCGGGCCTGCTATGCCTGATCAACCTGCTCGAGGGACAGCTGCTCGGCTTGCTCGGCGAGGCGCCACGGCTATCGGAGGGCGCGTTCACGCTGCTCGAGGAATGGCCGATGCTGCTGGCCGAGTACGCCGCGCAGCAAAGCACGCCGCATCGCGCCTACGCGATCGATGCGCTGGTGGCCTATCTGGAGGATCCTCGCTGGCCGGTGCCGCTGGCGGCCGCGACTGCACGCGCTGCCCGCGATCTGTTCATTCACACCGAGGACCGCTTCGATCTCAAGTCGAGCGTACCGTTGCGCGACGCCAGCGCGGAAGCGAGGCTTGAAACCGAGATCTACGACGCGCTCGATGACGCGCTCGATCGCTCAGCGCGCATCAACGGGCGCGAGCCGCTCGCCGCCGACGCGTTCGCACGTGTCGACCACGCCACCCAGATCACCTGGCTCGCCGACATGGCGCAGCGCAAGGGCGTGCATGGCGTGGTGCAGACCTCGTTGCACGTGCTTGATCAGATCAGGCACTGGAAGCGTGTCGATCCGGCCAATCCTCGATTGAGCCCCGATCAACAAGAGCGCCTGACCCGCTATCTCACACTGGCCCGGGCGTTCATGAGCACGCGTGAGCTCTCCACGATCAGCCACAGCCCGGCCAACGCCGAGATGCTTGCCGTCGATGCGCTGCTCACCGACCTGGCCGACAGCGCGTGGCCGTCGCCGTTCTCCGCCGACGACATCACCCGCGTGCGCTCGATCCTGATGCAGTCCGGTCGGCCCAACTGAAATCCACACGCCCGCTCCGGCGGATCGCGTGACGTTGTTTGCCGGCCGGCGCATGGCGCACAATGCGCCTCGTCACCACTCCTTCCGTCTGAGCTCCGTCCATGACCGCATTGACCTGCGCGGAGGTGCTCGCCGGCCGCGCGCCGAGCGACGCCCCCGTCACCGTGAAAGGCTGGGTGCGCACCCGCCGTGACTCGAAAGCCGGCATCTCGTTCATCCATCTCTCCGACGGTTCGTCGTTCCATCCGGTGCAGGTGGTGGCACCGAACACGCTGGCCAACTACGCCAATGAGATTGCGCATCTGACCGCCGGCTGCTCGATCGAGGCCACCGGTACGATCGTGCCCTCTCCCGCCAAGGGCCAGCCGTTCGAGATGCAGGCGATCAGCGTCCAGGTGGTGGGCTGGGTCGATGACCCCGACACCTATCCGATGCAGCCCAAGCGGCACACGCTGGAATTCCTGCGCGAAGTCGCGCATCTGCGCCCGCGCACCAACGTGATCGGCGCGGCCACACGCGTGCGACACACGATCGCGCAGGCGATCCACCGGTTCTTCCACGAGCGCGGTTTTCTGTGGGTGAATACGCCGATCATCACCGCCGCCGACGCCGAGGGCGCGGGCGCCCTGTTTCGCGTGTCCACGCTCGATCTGGCCAACCTGCCGCGCACGCCCGACAACAAGGTCGATTTCAGCAAGGACTTCTTCGGCCGCGAAACGTTCCTCACGGTGTCGGGACAGCTCAACGTCGAGACCTACTGCCTGGCATTGTCCAAGGTGTACACGTTCGGGCCGACGTTCCGCGCCGAGAACTCCAACACCAGCCGGCATCTGGCCGAGTTCTGGATGATCGAGCCGGAGATCGCTTTCGCCGATCTGGCCGCCGACGCCGATCTGGCCGAAGCGATGCTCAAGTACGTGTTCCGCGCGGTGCTTGAGGAGCGCACCGACGACATGGCGTTCTTCGGCGAGCACATCGAGAAAGGCGTGGTCGAGAAACTGCGCGGCATCATCGAGTCTGAATTCGTGCGAATGGACTACACCGAAGCGATCGGCATCCTCGAGCGCGCCAAAGAGAAGTTCGAGTTCGCGGTGAAGTGGGGCATCGATCTGCAGTCGGAGCATGAGCGCTATCTCACCGAGAAGCACGTCGGAAAACCTGTCGTGCTGATGAACTACCCGAAGGAGATCAAGGCGTTCTACATGCGCCTGAACGACGACGGCAAAACGGTGGCGGCGATGGACGTGCTCGCGCCGGGTATCGGCGAGATCATCGGCGGCAGCCAGCGCGAAGAGCGGCTCGAGGTGCTCGATGCGCGCATGAGCGAGATGGGGCTCGATCGCGAGCGCTATGGCTGGTATCGCGATCTGCGCCGCTACGGCAGCGTGCCGCACGCGGGCTTCGGTCTGGGATTCGAGCGCACCGTGTCGTACGTGACCGGACTGTCGAACGT
>CADECO010000138.1:0-13416 GCA_902825905.1 uncultured beta proteobacterium | reverse complement strand
GAGTACGGCGTGCGCACCGATCCGAGCGGACGCTACGCGTGCCTCTACAAGCGCTGGCATCTGATCGGACTGGAGGTTGGTATTTCGGTCGCCTCGATCGGCGTGCGGGCCGAGGCAACCGGTTGCGCCACCGACTTCCGCGCCGACGCCGTGGCGAGCGCCAAGCGCGATCTCAAGGCCGGCGAAATGCTCGACGGCGAAGGCGGCTACACCGTCGTGGGCAAGCTCATGCCGGTAGCCGATTCGCTGGCGATCGGCGCGCTGCCGCTCGGCCTGGCGCACGAGGTGAAGCTGCTCAATGCGGTGCGCGCAGGCGAACCGATCCGCTGGTCCGACGTGCAGATCGATGCAAACGTGCCGGCCGTGAAACTGCGCCGCGAAATGGAAGCGGCTTTCCGCCAGCCGCGGCAACTGGCTGCATAGACCTGCACAGGGCTGCAGCCGCGATCGCCGAGCGGTTCGTTCGCCCGGCGATCGCGACGTTTCACCGACCGATCAGTACGATCGATGGACGTGGATATCGACCCGGCCGTGCGGCGGACGCGGATGGGGCGAGTAGTGGTACACCGGACGCGGGTCGTAATAGCCCCAGTGCGGCGCATACCCGTGGTGACGATGGTGCCAGTGATGGCGGTGGTGCCCGTGATGCCCGTGATGCCGGTGCGGGTGATGCTGCCAGTGCTGATGGTGACGATGATGATTCCAGTGGTTGCCGTGATGGCCATGGTGGTATCCACCGCCGTGGTGTCCACCGCCAGCCAACGCGTTTGCCGTCGATCCCAACGCCAGACTCGCCGCCAACGTGAGCACGACCTTTCGCAGTGCGCTTCGCATGTGATCCTCTCTCCAAACCAACGCCGGGTAGCGCCCGCATCCTCGGGGCACGGTGTTAGTCCAGTGTTGCGAAGCGCTGCACAAATGTGTCGATTTGTAATTGCTCGACGAGCGGCGGAAGGCGGGCGGCATCAAGCACGCCCGACTACGGGCGCTGCAACATCGCCTTGAGGTTGGCCAGCCGGTTCTTGGCTTCCGGGGCCGGACCGTCGGGCGCCTTGGGCGGTTCGGCCGACAAGCCCATCTCGGCGATGAAGCGCGAGGGCTCGCGCGATTCCCATTCCCTGACGCGCTTGCGCTTGCGGCACCAGGTCAGGTGCAGCGTTCGTTGGGCGCGGGTGATGCCGACGTACATCACGCGGCGTTCCTCCTCGATCCGCCCGCTCAACACCTCGCCTTCCTCGGTCGTGCTTTTGCCCAGGTGCGGCAGCGTGCCTTCCTCCAGGCCGACCAGAAACACATGCGGGAATTCCAGCCCCTTCGCCGCATGCAGCGTCGACAGCTGCACCGCGTCGGTGTTCGAACTGCGATCGATCGACGACAGGATCGCGATCGTCTGCGCCAGCTCGATCAGTGTCTTGCGGTCTTCGTCGCCGCGCGTGCCGACCCAGTTCTTGAAGTCCACCACGTTCTGCCACTTCGATTGCGCGGTGCGATCGTCGTTGGATTCGTACAGGTGCTGCTCGTAGCCGATCTTGACGATCAGATCGTTGAGCACCTGGCCGGCCGGCTCGCGCGCGGAACGCCACTCGATCGCGTTGATCATGTCGCCGAACGCGCGCACCGACTCGAGCGAACGCGCCGCAATCGATTCCGCCGCCTCTTCGCGAAACGCCGCTTCGAACAACGACACGCCGAGCGAGCCTGCCAGCTTGCCGAGCGCCTCGAGCGTCTGGGGGCCGATACCGCGCTTGGGTGTCGTCGCCGCGCGAATGAAAGCGGGATCATCGTCGCCGTTGGCGAGGAGCCGCAGATACGCGAGGATGTCGCGGATCTCGGCGCGCTCGAAGAACGACTGTCCGCCCGAGAGCACGTAGGGCACCCGCTCGCGGCGCAGCATCTGCTCGAAGGCGCGGGCCTGGTGGTTGCCGCGATAGAGGATCGCGTAGTCGGCGAAGCGGGCCTTGCGCTCGAACTTGTGCGCGAGCAGCCGCATGACGACGCGTTCGGCCTCGGATTCATCGTCGTCCATCATGCCTACGCCGATCTCATCTCCGATGCCCAGATCCGACCACAGTTTCTTCTCGAACAGTTTCGGGTTGTTGGCGATGAGCGTGTTGGCGGCATGCAGGATGCGCTGGCTCGAGCGGTAGTTCTGTTCGAGCTTGATGATCTTGAGGGCGGGATAGTCCTGCGCGAGCTGCGCGAGGTTCTCGATCGTGGCACCGCGCCAGGCGTAGATCGCCTGATCATCGTCGCCCACCGCGGTGAATGCGGCGCGCTCGCCGGTCAGCAGCTTGAGCAACTCGTACTGGCAGGCGTTGGTGTCCTGATACTCGTCGACCAGCATGTAGGCGATGCGCTGCTGCCAGCGCGTCCGTGCTTCGTCGTCGCGCTGGAACAGCTGCGTCGGCAACCGGATGAGATCGTCGAAGTCGACGGCCTGGTACGCGGCGAGCGTCGCGGTGTAGTCGCGATAGGCGCGCGCGAACTGCGCGGCGTCTTCGTCCGCGGCGCGGCTGAGCGCATTGTCGGGATCGATCAGCGCGTTCTTCCAGAGCGAGATCGCGGTCTGCGCCCGGCGCAACGTCGCGCGGTCGGCGGTGGCGATCAGACCCTGCAGGATCGCGTAGCAGTCGTCGGCGTCGAGTATCGAGAAGCGCGCTTTCAGCCCGACCCGCCGCGCCTCGGCGCGCAGGATACGCACGCCCAGGGAATGGAACGTCGAGATGACCAACCCTTCGGTCCTGGGTTTGCCGAGCAAGGCCTCGGCGCGTTCCTTCATCTCGCGCGCCGCCTTGTTGGTGAAGGTCACCGCCACGATCGATTCGGGCGCGAACTGCAGGCGTTCAACCAGGTGCGCGATCTTGTGGGTAATGACGCGTGTCTTGCCGCTTCCGGCGCCGGCCAGCACCAGGCATGGTCCGTCGACGTAGCGGACGGCGGTCCACTGCGGGTCGTTCAGCATTGAATGGTTTGTGATTGGAGGCTTGGTCGCCGGATTCTCGAGCTGATCAGAGCTGGCCCGGCGTGTGAGAGAGCTGGCTCGGTATGAGAGCCCTAATACAATTCTGAAGCATTGTCTTGGCTCGATGTCATGGGAAGCGGATTTTTTCCGTTCAGGCCGTCATTTCGGTGCGGCGATCGGTATCGACCAGTGCTGCTCATTGACGAAGGAATCCTTGAAGAAACATAATGTTCGCTTGAGATTCGCGGCTCGTCCGTAAGTTGTAATTTGTTGCTACGATAATCGTTTCAGAATAATGGTCGATCCCTTTGGAATGGACCGGCAACAGTCTCCCTGTAGGGCGTTTCCCGACGATTCGTCTTCTCCGGTTTGCTATTCGGCGTACCCGGCCCCTCGCGCATCGAACGGTTCCATTGAGGACCGCCCGCGAAGCCCGGGTCGCGCATGATTTTCAGTTGCCGGCAGTCAAGAACAACGACAAGTAGCTACGCAAAAGCGTCTGCGGAAGGACCTTTGCAGTTAGCGAACAGAAAGGGGCACCTCAGATGAGCATTGCCGAAGATATCCGCAACCTGTATCGCGAGTTCGGTGGCCACGCCGACGCATACATCGAGTTCAACAACGCTCCGTTGCGCGGACGCATCCCGAACATCGAGGTCGCGTGGGGGGCCAAGGCGGCTGGTGATCGTGCTGGCGAAGTGCGCCCGCGTGATGAAGCCGTGCGCGGCGATGCGCCCCGGCCTCCGGTGTTGACCCGATTCTCAGGCCGCACCGACGAGTAGCCGCGGGGTGCAAACGCTCGTCGTTTGCTTTGCTGTCCGCCGGCCACGATCCGGCGGGTCGCACCGCGTCGTCGATCAAATCGAATCGCGCAGGGAGCTCTGATGGGAACGCAACGATCCAACCAACGCGGCGGCGACCCCCGCAGCATCGCTCCGGCTCCGGTCTCGCGCCGGGTTTCGCACCTGGGCGACAAGGTCACCGGCTGGCCCGGCTGGGGCTCGTGGTTCGTCGCACTGGTTGTCCTGCTGCTGGGGCTCACCGTCTTCTGGCTCGTGACCACGGTGCCGCTCGATTTCTACGAGCAATGCGTCTTTGCCGCGATCGGGTTGGTGCTGGCGATCCTGTTTCGACTGGTGCCCGGCCGGCCCGCGACGCTCGTCCTGATCCTGCTCTCGGTGCTGATCTCGTCGCGCTACCTCTACTGGCGCGTGACCGAGACGGGCGTGTGGGAGTCTCCGCTCGAGATCTTCCTCAGTTTCGGATTGATGCTCGCCGAGCTCTACGCGATCGGCATTCTGCTGCTGGGTTATTTCCAGACCGCTTGGCCGCTGCGACGGCGCCCCGCCGACCTGCCGCGCGACAGCTCCAAGTGGCCCACCATCGACGTGCTCGTGCCCACCTACAACGAGCCGCTGTCGGTCGTGCGGCCCACGGTGCTGGCCGCGATCGCCATGGACTGGCCGCAGGAGAAGCTCAAGATCCACATCCTCGACGACGGCAAGCGCCCCGAGTTCAAGGAATTCGCCGAACAGGTGGGTGTGAGCTACCTCACCCGCAAGGACAACCGGCACGCCAAGGCCGGCAACATCAACGAGGCGCTCAAGCGCACCGACGGCGAGTTCGTCGCGGTGTTCGATTGCGATCACATCCCGGCCCGCTCGTTCCTGCAGGTCTCGATGGGCTGGTTCCTCAAGGAGCAGCGGCTGGGCATGGTGCAGATGCCACACCACTTCTTCTCGCCCGACCCGTTCGAGAAGAACCTTGCGGTGTTCCGTGCAGTCCCCAACGAGGGCGAACTGTTCTACGGGTTGGTGCAGGCGGGCAATGATCTGTGGAACGCCACGTTCTTCTGCGGCTCGGCGGCGGTGATGCGTCGCTCGGCGCTCGATGAGGTCGGCGGCATCGCCACCGAAACGCTCACCGAAGACGCGCACACCTCGGTCAATCTGCACAAGGCGGGCTACACCTCGGCCTACATCGGCGTCCCGCAAGCGTCCGGGCTGGGAACCGAAACCCTGCGCGATCACATCCGGCAGCGCTCGCGCTGGGCGCGCGGCATGGCGCAGATCTTTCGCGTCGACAACCCGCTGTTCACGCGTGGCCTGAGCTTCGCGCAGCGGCTGTGCTACAGCAACGCGATGCTGCACTTCTTCTACGGCATGCCGCGGCTGGTGTTCCTGACCGCGCCGCTCGCATTCCTGTTCTTCGGGCTGCACGTGTTCAACGCCACGGCGTGGATGATCGCGGTGTTCGCGCTGCCGCACTTCATCCATGCCTATATCGCCAACTCGCGCCTGAGCGGACCGTATCGTCATGCGTTCTGGGCCGAGGTATTCGAGGCGATGCTCGCCTGGCACGTCATGCGCGCTGCACTCGGCGGTTTCTTCTTCCCCAAACGCGGTGCGTTCGTGGTCACGCCCAAAGGCGGTCGGGTCGATAGCGACTACTTCGACTGGCGCTCGGCGTTTCCGATCCTGGCACTGTTCGTCGCCAACATCATCGGCCTGGTGTTCGGCTACGTCCGCGCCCGCTGGTGGAACGTGCACGAACTCGACACGGTGATCATGAACGTCGCCTGGACCGTGTTCAACGTAATCATCCTCGGTGCCTGCCTCGGCGTAGCGCGCGAAGTTCATCAGATGCGCATGAGCCATCGCGTGCGCACCAGGCTGCCGGCCGAGTTGAATCTGGTGAGCGGCGAGAACGTGCCCTGCGAGATCGTCGATTTCTCCGAAGGCGGTGTCGGCTTGCGCGCGCCGAGCGGTCTGCACATGACGGTGCGCGAGCGGGTCAACCTGATCGTGTATCGCGGCGATCAGAAATGCGTGTTCCCCGCGGCGGTGGCCTCACGCTCGACCGAGCAGCTCGGGCTCAAGTTCGACAAGATGTCGCTTGCCCAGGAGGCGCTGTTCCTGCAGTGCACCTTCGCGCGTGCTGACGCCTGGATCCGCTGGACGCAGGGTCGCGATCGCGATCGGCCGTTGCGCGGCTTCGTCGAGGTGCTGCGCGCCAGCTTCCGCGGCGTCGGCGCGCTGCTGGCGTCGGTCTTCGGTGGCGGACGACGCAAAGCGCCGCCGCGCTTCGATGCGATGCACGTGGAGCGTTCCAGCGCCCGATAGCCCAGGCGGCAACGCTGAAAACGACGAGCCCATACCGACAATATCAAGAGGCGCCGATGCAACGAGACCCTGTGATCCGGAGCAGTCGATTCGAGCGATCGCTGACCGCCCTCGCGCTTGCCGCCGTCGCCATGAGCGCCTTCGGACAGACGCCCGCGAACCGCAACGGCCAGAGCGGCGCCGCGGCAACCAACGACACCGCCTCCAAGGTGATCCCTGCGCCCGCGATGAACGTGGCCAAGGAGGCGCCCACCACCGAGTCGATCGAGAAGCTGATCGGTGCGCGCACCGCCGAGACTTCGCTGATCTCGATGCGACAGCTCGGTGCGGTCGAGACGCTCAATGTGTGGCGCACCGGCGGGCAGGTCGGGGCGCCGTTCAGCGTGCGCAGCGACGAGGTCATCACCGGTGCGCGCCTGCTGCTCAACTACTCGTACAGTGCGCAGGCGGTGCGTCAGCCGGCGCAGTTGAAGGTGATGCTCAACGGCGAGCAGGTCGCTGCGATCGCGCTGGCGCGCGAGCAGGCCAACGCACCACTCAAGGAAACGGTGCTGATCGATCCACGCATCGTCACCGACTTCAATCGGATCTCGCTGCAACTGGAGAGCTCGGCCAACGAATGCATCGAACCCGGCAAGGGTGATCCGCTGCTGAAGGTGGACAACTCCTCGAGCCTGGAGCTGCAAGCGGTTCGCTTGAGCCTGCCGAACGAGCTGGCGCTGCTGCCGCTGCCGTTTTTCGACGAGCGCGATCCGCGTCGGCTCGAGCTTCCCTTCGTGTTCGCCGAGAAACCCACGGCACGAACGCTCGAAGCGGCGAGCAGCGTTGCATCGTGGTTCGGGCAGCTCGCCGGGTACCGCGGGGCGGTGTATCCGGCCTCGCTCAATACGATTCCCAAGGGCAACGCGGTGGCGTTCGTGGCCGGCTCGGAGCAACCGGCCGGCCTGACCGGTGCGCCCACGCCCACCGGTCCGAGCGTGGCGGTGATCACCAACCCGACCGACGAGCAGGGCAAGCTGCTGCTCGTCATGGGGCGTGACGTCCGCGAACTCAAGCTCGCCGCGACCGCGCTGTCGCTCGGCGCCACGCGTGCGAGCGGGCAACTGGCCCAGCTCTCGCCGCCCAGCAATCTGAAGCCGCGTGCCGCCTATGACACGGCGAACTGGATACCGACCAATCGACCGGTGCGGCTGAGCGAACTAAGCGATGCGCGACGCTTCACGGTCTCGCCGTTCGATGCCGATCCGGTGCGCGTAAATTTCCGCATCCCGCCGGATATTTTCGCGTGGCGCTCGTCGGGGGTGCCGATCGACCTGCGCTATCGCTTTGTGCCCAAGGCACTCGCCGATACGCCGGTGCTCAACGTCAACGTCAACGGCCGCTACGTCGATTCGATCCACTTGCGCTCCGACGCCGGCGGCTGGCGCAGTTGGATCCGCGTCGACGACAAGCGCATCGCCGAGCGCACGCTCGCCGACGGTACGCTCCCAGGGCGCAAGTACCTGCACGTTCCGCCGAAATCGATCGAGGCGCAAAGCCACTTCAATCTCGAATACGACTTCGACTATCTCGGCCGCACCACCTGCCGGCCTGTCACCGACAGCCGCGTCGGGGGCGGGATCGATCCGGACTCGACCATCGACTTCTCGGGCTTTCCGCACTACCTGCCGATGCCCGATCTGGCCGCGTTCGGCAACGCCGGCTTCCCGTTCTCGCGGGTGGCCGACTTGTCGGAAACGGCGGTGATCATGCCGGAGACACCGACCGCCGGGGAGATCAGCGCGTTGCTGACGGTCATGGGCCGTATGGGTGAGTCGACCGGCACGCCGGCGATCAGCGTGTCGATACTGCGCGCATCCGAGATCGCCACGGTCGCCAACAAGGATCTGCTGCTGATCGGTTCGCCCACGTCGCAACCGCTCATCAAGGAGTGGTCGCATCTGATGACCTGGAACGTGACCGAAGACGTGATCCGCACGCCAGGCGTCAACGCGTGGGACAACGTAGTGGCCTGGATCCGCTCGCTCGGTCCGGAGCGCGAGAAGCGTGAGCGCCAGCCGGTCGCCTCCAAGCGCCAGTCAGGCGATGCCGCGATCGTCGGATTCGAATCGCCGCTGCAGCAGGGGCGCAGCGTGGTGGCACTGGTGTCCGCGCGCGATGGCAAGTGGGACGACCTGCTCAATGCACTCACCGATTTCGGTCGTGTCGGGCGCCTGCAAGGCAGCGCCGTCGCGGTCGGCACCGATCGGGTCGAACCGCTTTCCTACGACACCACCTATTACGTGGGGGAGTTGCCGCCGCTCACGCTGGTGCAGTGGTACTTCTCCAAACATCCGGTACGGCTGTGGGTGCTGACGTTCATCGCTGTCGTCGTGCTGTCGTTCCTGCTGCACCGCTATCTCAGCGGTCTCGCGGCGCGACGGCTGCGCGGCGAGTAGATGGCGCTCGGGCGGCACATCGGGTTCATGCTATCGGCAACGCTCGAACGCGCATCCCGCCGGCTCGCGCTGCAGGCCATGTGCGCGCTGGGGCTCGTGCCTCTCGTATCGGCACGGGTCGAGGCGCAGTGCGGTCCGGGCTGGACCCAGTGGCGCGGCTTCACGACCCGGTTCGTCCAACGCGATGGCCGCGTGGTCAACCGCGACTCGGGTGAAGACGAGACCGTTTCCGAAGGACAGGCATACGCGTTGTTCTTCGCGCTCGTCGCCAATGATCGCGACACGTTCGAACGTATCCTCACCTGGACCCGCGACAACCTCGCGGGCGGTGATCTCACCGGTGCACTGCCGGCGTGGAAGTGGGGCAAGCGCTCCGATGGCACCTGGGGCGTGATCGATCCGAATTCCGCAGCCGATGCCGATGTTTGGATCGCCTACGCGCTGCTCGAAGCCGGTCGGCTGTGGAAGGCGCGCGGCTACACCGCACTGGGCAAGGTGCTCACCGACCAGATCGCGCGGCGCGAAGTCGCAACGTTGAGCGGACTGGGCACTGTGCTGTTGCCGGGGCCTCAGGGTTTCCAGCGCGATGGCGGCGTGTGGCGGCTGAATCCGAGCTATCTCGCATTGCCGGTGCTGCGGCGCCTGGCGCATGAAGACCCTGGCGGTCCGTGGAACGCAATCGCCGAATCGACGCTGCACATCCTGAGCGGGACCGCCAAGCACGCGGTCGCCCCCGACTGGATCGCCTGGAGCGCCGCCAACGGTCTGCACCCCGATCCGGATAAGGGCGAGGTCGGCAGCTTCGATGCGATCCGTGTGTACCTGTGGGCCGGCATGACCGATCCGGGCGATCCGCTGCATCGGCCGATTCTCGATGCGCTCGCCGGAATGGAAGTACACGTCTCGCAGAGCTCGACGCCGCCCTTATCGGTAGGCGCGTGGTCGGGCGCGCGCGACGGGGTCGGGCCGATCGGATTTTCCGGTGCGCTGCTGCCGTATCTGCGTGCGCGGCGCCAGCTGAAGCTCGCGCAGCAGCAGGAGCTGCGCATCACCGCAATGCTCGAAGCGGGCCGGCAGCAGCGCCCGCTTCGTTACTACGACGCTGCCTTGCTGCTGTTCGGCAAGGGCTACAGCGAACACCGCTTTCGATTCGACAAGCACGGACGACTCAATCCTCGATGGAGGCAGGCATGCGATTCCGCCACAAGAACCAAGTCCTAGCCGCGCTGATCGCTGCTTCGTTTGCCGCGCCGGTCATCGCCACCGATCAGCCCGCGGTGTCGGTGCTGATGGAACAGGCCCGGTTCTGGCAATCCAAGGGGCGGGGCGATCTGGCCGCCGAGGCGTGGCAGAAGATCCTGCGCGTGGAGCCCGACAACTCCGAGGCGTTGTACGCGCTCGGGGCCATCGAGATCGACTCGGGGCGCATCGAGGGCGCCAAGGAGTATCTGGCGCGGCTCAACCGCACGCACCCGAGCAGCCCGGCAACCCGTCGCCTGGCCGAAGCGCTGCAGTTCCACACCATCGACAAGGCCCAGCTCGATCGCGCACGCAAGCTCGCGCACGCGGGCAAGTACGACGAGTCGGTGGCGGTGTATCGCAGTCTGTTCCGCGGTCAGGCGCCCAGCGGGGATTTCGCGCTCGAGTACTACTACACCCTCGCCGGGACCGAGAAGGGCTGGGACGAAGCGCGTCGTGGTCTGGAGCAACTGCTCAAGGACTATCCCAATTCGCCGCGCCATCAGCTCGCGCTCGCGCAGGTGCAGACCTATCGCGAGCCGACACGGCGCACCGGCATCCGTTCGCTTGCGCAGCTTTCCAAGCGGCCGGAAGTGTCGGCTGCGGCAACCGACGCATGGGGCAAGGCGCTGGTCTGGCTCGATGCGCGCGACGCCGACCGACCGCTGTTCCGCGAGTACATGGCTGCACGACCACAGGATCAGTCCGTCAAGCAGCGCTTCGCCGACATCGGCAAGACCGGACCGGGCAGGGGCGGGCCGGTGGTGTTGAGTGCACGCGACCTGCGCATCATTCAGGGCTTCGCCGCGCTCAACCGCAACAACCTCGATGTGGCCACCAACAACTTCGAACGCGTGCTGGCGAATTCGCCGCGCGATCGCGATGCACAGGGCGGAATGGGCGTAGTCCGGCTGCGCCAGGAGCGCTACAAGGAAGCACAGACGCTCCTCGAACAGGCTGCCGCCGGCAATCGCCGCTGGAGTACCGCGCTCAATTCCGCCACGTACTGGGGCCTGGTCGACGACGCCGTGAAGGCACGCAGTGCCCACGACAACACCACCGCCAAGACAGCGCTGATCCGCGCGATCAGCGTCAACGGCTACGAACTGGCCGCCCCGAACGCGCTCGGCGACGTCCTGGTCGAGGAAGGCGACTACCGCAACGGCGAGACCATGTACCGTCAGGTGTTGCAGCGCCAACCCAACAACGGACAGGCGCTGCGCGGACTGTTCAACGCGCTCGCCGGACAGCAGCGAGGCGAGGAAGCGCTGGCGCTGCTCAAGCGCATTCCGCCCGCCGAAGCCGAGAAGCTCGGCGGCGCAAGCGCGCTGCAATCCGATGCGATGCGCGTGCAGGGACTGCAGGCACAGGCGTCCGGCAACTTGTTCGCTGCGCGCGGGGCGTTCAATGAGTCGCTCAAGCTCAATCCGGGCAATGCATGGGCGCGCTTGGAGCGTGCGCGGCTCGACATGGCCGAGGGCCGCACCACCGATGCATGGCAGGCCGCCGACGAACTGCGCAAGACCGCCAGCTCCGTCGATGCCGCCTACGCGGGTGCGATGTTGTACGGAGAGCTCGGCTCGCCGCAGCAGGGGCTGGCGTTGCTGGAGTCGATTCCGCTCAAGGAGCGCACGCTGCCGATGTCCACGCTGCAGCGGCGCATGTGGGTGACGACGCAGGCCGAGGAGGTGACCCGGCTGGTGCAATCGGGCGCAACCCAGCAGGCGGCGCAACTCGCGTTCCAGATCAACCGCACTGCCGGCGACGACGCCGACATGATGATGACGGCGGCGCACGCGTACGCCGAGGTCGGCGATCCGGTGCGCGGACTGGCGATCGCGCGCCAGGCGATCGTGCGCATCCCGCCCACCGCGATCGGTCCGCGCATCCAGTACGCCTCGATCCTGCAGCGCACGCGCCAGGAGACGGAGTTCGTGTCAGTGGCGCAGCAGCTCTACGCGCAGCCGTTGAGCGCGCGCCAGCGTGCCGATCTGGACAACCTGCGCGCCGGCTACACGTTGCGCCAGGCCGATCTGTTGCGCGAATACGGCCAGCCGCAGCGCGCGCTTGACGTGCTCGCGCCGCTGGCGGGCGAGCGGCCGACCGATCTGCGCGTGCAGGCCGGCGTGGGCCGGGTACTCGATTCCCTCGGCGAACGCGAACGTGCGCTCACGCACTACCGCTACGTGGTCGAGCAGGATCCGAACAATCTCGATGCGCGCGTCGCAGCGGCGAACGCAGCGATCGCCGCCAGGGAGTACGGCGTTGCGCAGACGCACGTGAACACGGCCTTGCAACAGGCGCCGCGCGATCCGCAGGTGCTGGCGGCCGCCGGCCGTCTGGCGCGCGCGCAGGGCGACTTCAGCCGCGCCGCCGAATACTTCCGTGCCGCGATCGAAGCGCAGCAATCGCCGCGATTCGCGCCGACCCTGGTGCCACCGAGCCGCTCGATGCTCGAGTGGGTGCCCAGCGCGAGGCTCGATGAAATCGAGTTCGATGCTGCGGGCGTGGAGGCGAGCGCATTGGGTGAGGCCACGGTCGCTGCTGCCGACGATGTCGATGACACCGACGCCGCTGCAGAGCAGGCCGACGTCGAACAGACTGTCGATGCGGCTGATGCCGGCGAAGCAGCGCAGCAGGTGGTCGAGGTGCTTGCACAAGCGCCTGCGATGCCGGCGCACGTGCAAGCGCAGGTCGTGAATCAGGCGCCGGTTTCGCTGGCGCCCATGCTGCCGATGGTTCCTTCCACCGCGACCGCACCGATCGTCGTGCAACTGCAGTTCGTGCAGAACACCAACGCGGCGGCTGCCACGGCCGATGGCGTCAACAGCAGCAGCGCGGAAGTCGTCGCGCAAGCGAGCACGCAGCAGCCCTGGCCGGTGCAGGCACAGGGTGTACCGGTAATCCCGGCGCCTGTGCAACCGGCTGCAGTACCCGCACCGGTGCAGGTACCTATCCAGATTCCGGTGCCACAGCAGGGCGCCGCGCCCGCTGCCACGATCCAAGGTGGCGCAGCGCCGATCAACATCTACATCATCGTCACGCCGCAGGGCGTGCAGCAGGCGGTGCCTGGGCAGCAGATCATCGTGCCGCAACCGCAATACATTCCAGTACAGCCCGCGCCACGCGTTGCTCCGGCGCCAAGGCCCGTGGCGCCTCGCGTTGCGACTCCGAGGCCCGCTGCACCCGTGCCTGCGCGTCCGGTTGTACGCGCGGCGCCAGTCAGGCCTGCGCCTGCCGCAGTGGCACCGGCGGTTGCGGCTCCGAAAGAACCACCGATCGTGGTGCCGCCGCTCAAGCCGGCAGCTGCGCCTGATCCCGTTCCAACCACGCCGGTCGCGAGACCGGTTGAGCGCGTGATCGAGCCGCCCGCGCCGAGTGTGGCGCCGTCGTCCGCGAGCCCTGCGCCCGCTGCGCCAGTGATTGCGCAGACCGTACCGCGAGCCGGTTCGCTGGCAGCCGAGGCCGAAGCCGTGCAACGCGAACTCGGTGAGATCGAAGCCCGGCGTGGCTCGTCGGTGGCCGCCGGTGTCAATCTGCGCAACCGCAGCGGCGAAGAGGGCCTGGGTCGGATGCTCGAAGTCGAGGCGCCGATCGAAGCGCGCATCGGCGTGGGCTATGACCAGCACATCGTGCTGCGCGCCGCCGGCGTTTA
>CADECO010000137.1:12446-13576 GCA_902825905.1 uncultured beta proteobacterium | reverse complement strand
AGCCCGACTGGCTGATCCCGATGCACTGCTCGGGCGAAACATTCATCGAAGCGTGCAAGCAGGCGATGCCGGGCAAGGTGCTGCGCAGCTCGACCGGCACGCGATTCGTGTTTGGTGTGTCGTAAGAGCGATAACCAGGAGGAGTGAATGATGAGCCGAATCGTTTTCAGCCCATCGCGTCGAGCGGCGCTGTGCGCGATGGCCGCGGCGGGCGCGCTCCTGGGCCCGATCGGCCCGGTGCAGGCGCAGTCGTTTCCCAACAAGCCGATGCGCATCGTCATTCCGTTCGGGCCCGGCGGCGGCAACGACATCGTCGCGCGGCTGCTCGCCACGAAGATGAGCGAGAGCTTCGGTCAGCCGGTGATCGTCGACAACAAGCCCGGTGCGCAAGGTGCGATCGCCGCGGACTTCGTGGTGAAGTCGGCCGCCGACGGACACGTGATGCTGATGGGACCGAGCGGCGTGATGACCGCCAATCCGGCGATCCATACCAAGCTGCCGTACTCGACCATGCGCGATTTCGTGCCGGTGACGATGATCGGCTCGTTTCCGCTGATCCTGGTGGTCAATGCGTCGTTGCCGGTGAAATCGATCCAGGAGCTGGTGGAGTACGCCAAAACGCGCCCGGACAAGATCAACTACGGCTCGACCACCGCGCTGTTCCAGCTCACCACCGAGCTGTTCAACCAGAAGACCGGCTCGAAGTTCCAGCACATCCCGTACAAGAGCAGCGGCGATTGTGTGAATGCGCTGCTTGCCGGCGAGATCACGATCTTCTTCTCCGATCCGCCGCCTGCGACCGGTCACATCAAATCGGGCAAGCTGCGTGCGCTGGGGGTGACCGCATCGACGCGGCATCCGAGTTGGCCCGATGTGCCGACCATGGCCGAGGCGGGCGTTGCCGAGATGGCGATCCCGGTGTGGATGGGGCTGTTCCTGCCGGCAGGATCATCGCCCGCGGTCGCGACGCGCATTCGCGAAGAGATCGTGCGCATCCTGGCGCAGGCCGACATGCGCGAGCGCATGGCCGGGCTTGGCGTCGATCCGTCAGGCATGCCCGGTGATCAGTTCGGGCAGATCGTCGCGAGTGATATCGCGCGTTGGGCGGCGGTGGTGAAGTCGGCCAACAT
>CADECO010000137.1:1275-12346 GCA_902825905.1 uncultured beta proteobacterium | reverse complement strand
TTCAGATCGACTCTCGAACCGGCCCGTTCGCGCGCGGCGGCTTCTTCGGCCTGCGAGAACGAGAACTCTCCGGGTCGTCGCGCGGTCGAGGCGGAGACGTTGGCGACCTGCGCCTGGGCGGCCGCGGCGTGTTCGCCGTTTGGATAGCGTTCGAGGTACGCACGATAGTCCGAGACGTTGCCGCCGTTTTGCACCGCGCCCCAGAGCTGCTGTTCCTCCGCCTTGTCGTTGACAGCGACCGGCCCCGGCGAGCGCGGCACGAAATAGAAATCGCCCACCAGCGACGAGTGCTCCCACGGGATCTGCCGGCCGGCGGTGTCCTGGCGCACGCCTGCGCGCACACGCTTGAACACTTCTTCAACCTTGAGCGTCGGCTCCTTCATGTGCGAAAGCAGGTGTTGCGTGTAGACGCCATGCTTGCTGCCGGTGCCGTCGCTCGCTTTGGCGCCCGGCGCGGTGGCGAACGCGATCAACGTTCCGACCGGGGCGTCCAACGGCGCAAGGCCACGGGCCGTGGAGCGCGTTGCAGGCACGAACGGGTTGTCGCGGCAGGCATCGAGGATGACGATGTTGACCGGGTTCTTCGCGACCTCCATCTTCTCGAGCACCTGGGCGATGTCGATCGCATGATGGACCACCTCGTCTTCGCGCTCGATGCCCGAGTCGACCGGCAGCAGGTAGTTGCGGCCCTTCACCTGCACACCGTGTCCGGCGTAATAGAACAACCCGACACTGCCGGCCTTGATGCGATCACCGAATACCCGGATCGCCTCGAACATCTGGTTGCGCGAGGCGTCTTCGAGCTGTGCGACGTTGAAGCCGAGCGCGCGCAGGGTCGAGCCCATGGCTCGTGCATCGTTGACCGAGTTGTCGAGACGCTCGGTCTTGTACGCGGCGTTACCGATCACCAGCGCGTGGCGCGGCCCGTCGTTCTGGGCGAACGCGGTCGGCGCGCTCGATACCGCGATCAGGGCTGACGCGGCAATCGCGCACCAGGTGCGCCAGCGCGACATTGCGTCGCTCACGGACACGCGAAACCGCAAACGCGATGCGTGCAACACCGCCCGCTCCGACTTGCCTACTTGTGGCGTGCGTCGATTTCCGCGACCGATTTCTGCACCAGCCGCTGCACCATCGTGTCGAGACCCACACCGCCTTTGGCCGCGGAACCTACGCCGGCGATGGACGTGCCGGTCGCGCCCACTTCCATCTTCTCCTCGGCGTAGCCGTTGGCGACCTGCTCGGTGGTGTTGGCGTCGATGATCTTGTAGCGCATGCCGATCAGCCAGACCTTGGACGCTTCGCCGGTGCGTACCGAACCGGTGACTTCGCGTCCGACCGAGCCGGCTTTGCCGCCAAGCAGCGTGCCCAGCACGTTGCCCACGGTGCGCCCGTCGAAGCCGCTCTCGGCCTCGGCGATCGGTTCGGCCTTGAGGATGTCGAACTTCATGATCCAGCGCGTGGCCGCGAATTGTCCCTTCTTGATCACGCCCTGCGCGGCACTCTGATCGCCCATGTTGTAGGCGAGCTCGACCTCCCTCATGATCGGCGCGAGATTGGTGCGTTCGAGCACGCGAAAATTCGCCTTGGTGAGTTCGAGTTCGGCCATGTCGGCGATGTTGGTCGGCATGAAGCGCTGGGTGAACGAGGAGTTGTTGCTCTTGACTTCGCCCGGCAGAACGACGATCTGCGGCCCGGGTTTGTTGGCATTGGCGTACTGCCCGGGTTGATATGCCGCTCGTCCGGCCAGTTCGCCCGCTCGGTTGGAAGTGCTGCCGCCCGCCGTAGGCGAAGCGCTGGGTGAATCCGCCGCCATCGTGTTTAGCGCGAATGCGCTCGCGGCAAGAGCAGCCAGGATCAGGCGAGTCGTTACCTTGTTCATGTTGTACCTACCTCCGTGATCGACCTGGAATTCAGTCTAACGCGGCTGCGGGCCTGATCGTCAAGCGGCTGGACGGCCTATGACAGGTCGAAACAATCCCTCGTCGCTCTGTCCGAACATCGAGGGGGCCGTCAGTCGGACCGAGCAGTGGGGTGCAGCGACGGAGCCGTCGGCGCAGCCTTAGTCGCGCTTGAGGAGCGCCAGAAATTCGCGGCGCAGCGCGTCGTGCTTGAGGAACGAGCCGCGCATCACCGAGGAGGTCATCGAGGTCTGGTCCTTCACGCCGCGCCAGTGCATGCAGTAGTGCTCGGCCTGCATGACTACTGCAACGCCTGCGGGCTGCATGCGCCGTTCCAACGTGTCGGCGAGCGTTTTCACGGCTTCTTCCTGGATCTGCGGACGGCTCATGATCCAGTCGGCCACGCGCGCGTACTTCGACAGCCCGATGAGCTGCGAGTCGGCCTTGGGCATCACGCCGATCCACAGCCTGCCCATGATCGGACAGAAGTGGTGCGAGCACGCCGAGCGCACCGTGATCGGGCCGATCACCAGCAGCTCATTCAGGCGCTCGACGTTGGGGAACTCGGTGATGCTCGGTGCCGGGTAGTAGCGGCCGCGAAACACCTCGTCGATGAACAGCTTGGCGATACGCCGCGCGGTGTCCTGCGTGTTGTGGTCGTTGTCGGTGTCGATCACCAGCGAGTGCAGCATCGACCGCACTTTCGCCTCGACCTCGCTTCGCAACGCATCGCGCTCGGCATCGGAGGTGATGAACTGCGCGATGTTGTCGTTGGCGTGGTAGCGCTGTCCGGCCGCCTGTACGCGCGCGCGGATGACTTCCGACATCGGGCGGCCCGCATCGTCCGCGGTCGTCGTCTTGACATCGCCCTGCACGGCACCCGCGCGCAGATTGCGGGAACGCCGACCGTTGGTATCGCCTCGATCGGCTTTGGCGCGATCAGGCCGTTTGTCGTTGCGCATGAGGCTCGCGTCCCGCGCTAGAAAAACGCCATCGTGCGGATCTCGATGCTCTGCCGCGGCGGGGCGTTCGGGGGCGTGCCGGGATCCTCGAACGACGTATGGGCGGTGAAACGCGCGCGACCATCCTTGAGCGACTCGTACACCTTGAACACGAGTGCCTCATCGCGACGCATTCGCGGAAAGTAGTACCACTCGTGCTTGGGGTTGTAGCGGATCTGGTAGGTCTCGCCGACGCGATGAGGATAGCGGCGCTCGGCGGTAATCAGATCTTCGGCCGACATGCTGCGCGCATCGGCGATCGCCAGCGGATTGCTCTCGATCGGCTGATTGATCGCGCGCCATGCCTGGATGATGGCGAAACGTCCGCTGAGGAGTTGCTCGGCTTCATCGGGCAGCACCTCGCGTACGCGCTGCGGCCCCGACCACTCGGTGTAGTCGTTGTGTACCGAGAGCACCGGCTCGCGGATCAGCCGTGTCTCGCGCTCGGACTGGTCGCCCGAACGCAAGGTGTGGTCGAACACCACCACGCGCCGGGCGCCGCTCACCCGCTTGATCAGCTCGACCGCCTCGGCGTAATAGACGCGCTTGAGTTCCTCGGCGTCGAAGAAGTCCTTCATTTTCGTGGGGTGATCGACGAACGCGAAACCGTGAACGTCGAGATCGAACTCCGCGGCGCGAGGACGGCCGTTGCGCAGCGCAATCGACCGTTGCTCCTGCGCTCCGGACCGTCGACGCTGGATATTGTTGGGCCCGAACGTCTCGTTCACCGGCTTTTCGGTGGTGGGGATCGCATACGTGAGCGCTGCGGTAATCGTCTCTGCGGCCAGGGCTGTCGTCATGATGCTTTCCGATGGGCGAATCCGGTCGAGGTTAAACGGCCGGCCATGGGGCTGCAACCCGATTATCGGTGCGTGAATCGCGTAACATTGCCACCGCACCCACCACGCCATGTCCGGGCAATGCCGGCCCGGTGGCATTTTCGATTCGATCTGCGCGCATGGCCGACTCCACGCATTGGGCGTTTCCAGTCGAACTGCAACCGAAGGCCGAAGAGGTCAGCTTCGATCTCAAGGCGGCCCTCGATGCGGTGGTGATGCTGCGCGTGGAGATTCCGCCTGACGCGTTCACCGCTTCGATCCTGGGCACCGAGCGCGTCGGCAGCGGCGTGGTGATCCGCGACGACGGGTTGATCCTCACCATCGGCTATCTCATCACCGAGGCGCAGACGATCTGGATCACCACGCACCGCGGTGCCGTCGTGCAGGGTCATGCGCTCGCGTACGACCAGGAAACCGGATTGGGGCTGGTGCTGCCGTTGGGTCGGCTGCCCGCACCGATGCTGCAGCGTGGCTCGGCCGACCATCTCGCGGTGAGCGACGATGTGTACGTGATCGGCCACGGCGGGCGGGCGCACTCGCTCAAGGCGCGCGTCATTGCCAAGCGCGAGTTCGCGGGCTACTGGGAATACGTGCTCGAGCAGGCGATCTTTACCGCGCCGGCGCATCCCGAATGGGGCGGCACCGCATTGCTCGACGGCGACGGACGGCTGATCGGCATCGGCTCGCTGCACGTGCAGGAGCACGTCGGCGACAAGCAGGTCGACGGCAACATGATGGTGCCGGTCGACGTGATCGAGCCGATCTTCGAAGACATGCTGCAACTGGGTCGGCCGGCCCACCTGCCGCGCCCATGGTTGGGCATCTACGTCACCGATAGCAACGGACACCTGGTGGTGGGCGGACTGACGAAGGGCGCTCCCGCCGATAAGGCCGGTGTGCGCGTGGGCGACGTCGTGATGGAAGTGTCGGGCGAGCGCGTCAAGGGGTTGGCCGAGCTGTTCCGCCGTATCTGGCGGTTAGGCCCGGCGGGCACCGAGATTCCACTGACGCTCGCGCGCGACGGCGTGGTCAAACGCGTACGCGCCAAATCGGCGAGCCGCAACGACTTCCTGAAGAAGCCGCTGCTGCACTGACGCAAGTCGTGTCGCCTCGTCGCGGCACTCGTTCGAGGTGCCGCGGGTTCGTGCAGCCTCAGCGCCGCGGACTCACCACGGCTTCGATCGCCTTGGCGACGCTCAGCACGTGCCGATCCTGCATCGCCGTGCCGCACACCGTGAATCCCACCGGCGCCGCGCCCGGTGCCTGGCATGGCATGGTGGTGGCGCAGCCATCGAGAAAGTTGATCAGGCCGCACAGGCTGACGATGCGCAGATTCCAGCGCATGAAGGCCTCATCGCTCGCGTCGACTTCGGCGATCGTCGGCGCGGTGCACGGCACCGTTGGCATCACGATCGCATCGAACGGCGCGATCGCGGCGGCGACCTCGCGCTGGAAGCCGATGCGCAGCTGGTTGAATTCGACGAAATCCACCGCAGACAGCTGCGTGCCGAGCGAAATCCGTTGCCCGACGCGGCGGTCGTACTCGGCGACACGATGAATCCAGGGCTTATGGATGTGCGCCACCTCCGCGCCCGAATAGCCGCCGGCCTTGTAGTACACGTCCTGCTTGTCGAACGCGCTCAGACGCTGCTCGGTCACGATCGCACCGGCCGACGACAACCGTGCCAGCGCCGCATCGAACGCGTTGGCGACTTCGCGATCCAGGCCGTCGAACACGCTCGACTGCGGGCGCAGCAGCCGCAACCCCTTCACCGGCATGTTGGGCAGCGGCTCGATCGGCTGATTGGCGAGCACCGCGTCGTACGCGGCGCAGCACGCCACGCTGTTGGCCAGTGGCCCCACCGAATCGAGCGTGTACGAAAGCGGAAACGCGCCGTCGCGGGGAATGCGCTGCTGCGTCGGCTTGAAGCCGACCACGCCGCACAACGCCGCTGGCATGCGCACCGAGCCGCGTGTGTCGCTGCCCAGCCCCATCACGCTCATGCCGTCAGCGACTGCCACGGCCGCGCCAGAGGATGATCCACCGGGCACACGACCGGTCGCACGATCGAACGGATTGCGCGGCGTGCCGTAGTGCGGATTGAGGCCGGTGCCGCCGAACGCGAACTCGACCATGTTGGTGCGTCCCAGGATGATCGCGCCCGCCGCACGCAGCCGCGCGATCACCGGCGCATCGACCTTCGCCGCCGGCTCGTTGGCCAGCACCTTCGAGCCGGCACGGGTGACATCGCCGGCGACGTCGAACAGATCCTTCACCGAGATCGGCAGGCCGTCGACGGCGGAGCGCACGATGCCGGCCTTGCGCAGGCGATCGGCGTGATCAGCCTCGGCGCGTGCCGTCTCGGCGTAGACCTTCATGAACGCCCGCCCGCCTTCGCCGGCCGGGTTGGCGATGCGATCGAGCGCCTGCTCCACCAGCGCGCGGCTGGTGGTCTGACCTGAAGCCAATGCCGCGGAGAGCGTTGCGACGGTATCCATTAATGTGGTCCTTTCTGTTGAATGTCCTAACCCTGCGCGTTGGGCAGCAACACCACCTTGCCGCCGCGACCTTCGCGCGATGCATGCGCAAGCGCCTCGCGAAAGCGCGCAAGCGGGTACGTTGCCTCGACCGGAATGCGATGGCGACCTTGCTGCACCATCTCGACGAGTTCCAGATACAGCGCGCGGATCGCTTCGGTCGACGCACTCTTCTGCCAGCGCGAGAACCAGAACCCGCGCAGGCTCACGCCGCGAAACACGACATGCGAGGGCTCGATCGTGCACGGCTTGCCCGAAAGCAGACCGTAGTTGACGATCACGCCGTCTTCGGCCATGCATTGCGCCATGCGCTCGACGGCGTCGCCCGCGATCGCATCGATTCCCAGCCTGATCGGTGCATTGCCGCTCGTCCGTGCCACGCGCGCGGCCAGATCGGGGCCATCCACCTCCACGACGTCGGCGCCGAATTCGCGCAGCGGAGCAACCTGTTCGGTGCGACGCACGACGTTGACGGTGTGCAGCCCGCGCGCTTTGGCGAGCTGAATCAGGCTGACGCCCACCGAGGAATTCGCCGCGTTCTGCATCACCCAGTCGCCGCGCTGCAATGACACACACTCGCGCAGCATCAGCAGAGCGGTCGGCGGATTGGCACCGAGCAGGGCGGTCTGCACCATGTCGGCCTCGGGCAACGCGAACAGCCGCTGTGCCTTCACGACCATGCGCTCGCGCCAGGTGCCGAGCGCCGCGAGCGACACCATCACGCGATCGCCTTCACGCAGGTGCGCCACCGCGGCGCCTTTCTTGAGCACGCGACCGATTGCCGCACCCCCTGCGTCGGTGGGCAGGGGCGGTGGCGCCGCGCCGTACTTGCCGGAGAACTTGAGCTGATCGGAAGGATTGATCGGCGAAGCTTCCACCACGACCAGCACTTCGTCGTCGCGCGGAGCGGGCGGCTCGGGCAGATCGAGCAGTTCGGCGACTTCGGCAGGCACGCCGAAGCGGGGGATCATGATGGCTTTCATTGACGTCAATCGGGACGGGCGGTGGTGCGCGAGTGCGACGGATTGTCGCCCAACCGTTGATCGTCGGTGCGGCTGCGCCGATCGATTGACCCCTGCCAGTCGTCGGTCGCTGCTATCGCGCTACACACAACCATGGAACCATCGCACTTCGTTCAGCACGCGCGACGGCCGACGCAACCGGCCCCTCAGCAAGCGGCACCATCCGCTTCACGACAATAAACGCGCGGCCTTTGCTCTGACTCTTGCCCACAGCGTACGGAGATTCGACCGATGTCGGGTTCGATCCTGCGACGTGCTTCGCTGCATGCCGCCGTCACTGCTGCATTGGGCTCCACCGCTTTGGGTTCCAACGTTCTTGCCCAGGGCATGCCGATCACCACGAGCACGGGCAAAGCCCGGGCGATGCCAACGAATACGACCGATCGCGTGATCGTGCGGCTGCGTGAAGCGGCGCGCGAGAGCGATGCGGCTGAAGTCGCGCGCAAGTCGGCGCAGAACGCCGATCGCGCGGGCGCTGCCGGCATGAGCAGCGAGCGCGCGCAACGGCTGTCGGCATCGGCGCTGATGGCGATGGCGCCGGTGCGCATGACAGGCAGCGGCGCGCACGTGATGCGCCTGCCGGGCGAGATGGGCGAATCCGAAGTCGAAGCGCTGGTCGAGCGGCTCAAGCAGGACCCCGACGTCGAGCACGCCGAAGTCGATCGGCGTCGCTTCCCGTTGCTGGTGCCCACGGACACCAACTACACCGTGCAATGGAATCTGCAGGGCGCGCCAGGCGGGATCGATGCCGAGCGCGCATGGAACGTCACGCAAGGCTCGACCAACACGGTCGTCGCGGTGCTCGACACCGGCATTCTTCGCAACCACCGCGAGCTCGTGAGCGCGCGCATTCTTCCCGGCTATGACTTCGTCAGCGCCGATGCGAACGGTGTGTTCGCCAGTGCCAACGACGGCAACGCACGCGATGCCGATCCGAGCGATCCGGGCGATTTCGTCAGCGCCGGTGAAGCCGGTCAAGGCGTGTTCGCCGGCTGCCCCGCGGCGGACAGCTCGTGGCATGGCACGCACATCGCCGGCATCATCGCCGCCAACTCGAACAACGCGCTCGGCATGGCCGGCATCAACTGGAACGCGCGCATCCTGCCGGTGCGGGTGCTGGGCAAATGCGGCGGTTACGCATCCGATGCCGCCGATGGCTTGCGTTGGGCGGCAGGGTTGAGCGTGCCGAACATCCCCAACAATCCGACGCCCGCACAAGTCATCAACATGAGCATCGGCGGCCCCGGTGCGTGCGCCAACGAAGAGCAGACCGCGATCGACGCGGCGCTCGCGGCCGGCGTGCGCGGGATCGTCGCGGCAGCTGGCAACGACGCCGGCTCCAGCCTCAACATCAGCCCGGCAAACTGCCAGCGCCTGATCGCAGTTACCGGTGTCGATCGCAATGGCTCGCGTGCTACGCAATACGCCAACGTCGGCGCGAACGTGGCCATCGCGGCGCCGGGCGGATCGTTCGTGAGCGCGCAGGATCCGACCACCGCGGTCCTGTCGCTGTCCAACACCGGCACTACTGCGCCGGTCGCCGATGCGCTGTCGTTCGCGATCGGTACGAGCGAGGCCGCGGCGCACGTGTCGGGCGTGGTCTCGTTGATGCTGGCGGTCAATCCGAATCTGTCGCCGTATCAGGTGTACTGGGTGCTGCGGCAATCGGCGCGCGCGTTCCCGAACACCACTTGCACGACCGCGATCTGCGGTGCGGGCATCGCCGATGCCAACGCGGCCGTCCAGCGTGCGACCACGCCGCCTGCAAACCCGGCAACCGGGGGGCTGACGTTTACGCCGGCGCCCGTCGCCGCTGCACCGACGCCGACGCCCACCCCAACGCCTACGCCGACCCCGACGCCAACCCCAACGCCCACGCCGACTCCCACTCCAACGCCTGCGCCGAGCGCAACGCCGTCCGCACCGACTGCTTCGAGCTCGTCGTCCGCCGCGCCAGCCAGTGCGAGTTCTTCGGGTGACGGTGGTGGCGGCTGCACGATGAGTCAGGGCGGTGAGCCCGACTGGCTGCTTGCGCTGCTGGCGTCAATTGCACTGCTGCGCGTAGGCCGACGGACTCGCGCGGCGATGCGCGCCGAGCGATAGCGGGGAATCGCCGAACCCATCGATCGCCTCGCACTCCTACAATCCGCCTCGGTCAACAAGATCGGCAGGCGGTGCAGGAGTGCGAATTCATAGCGGGCCCGACAACGCGATCGCGCTGAGCCGCCGGCTCGCGGTGTGCCTGTTTGCCGCGTCGAGCGCCTGGGCCGGCTCGGCGCTTGAGCAAGCCGCGAACTACCCTGCGCGACCGATTCGCATCATCGTGCCCACGCCACCAGGAGGCGGCGCCGATATCGCCACGCGCCTGATCGCCAAGCGCATGGCCGAGAACGTGGGCCAGCCGGTGCTCGTCGAGAACCGTGCGGGCGCCGGCGGCAACGTCGCAGCCGACTACGTCGCCAAGCAGCCCGCCGACGGCTACACCCTGTACATGGGCGCGATCGGGCCGCTCGCCATCAGTCCCAATCTCTACCCCTCGCTGCCGTACGATCCGATCCGCGACTTTGCGCCGATCACGTTGTCGGTCGTGCTGAGCAACATCCTCGTCGCGCATCCTTCGATCGCTGCCGGCTCCGCGAGCGAATTGATCGCATTGGCCAAGGCCAAGCCCGGGACGCTCAACTTCGGTTCCTCCGGGACGGGCACCGCCGGACATCTCGCCGGCGAGCTATTCGCTTCGATGGCGGGCGTGACCTTGGTGCATGTGCCGTACAAAGGCGGCGGCCCTGCGATGGCCGATCTTCTTGCCGGGCAGATCCAGCTGATCTTCGCCAGCACGCCGAGCGCGCTGCCGCACGTGAAGTCGGGCAAGCTCAAGGCCTACGGTGTCACCACGCTGCGACGACTGAGTGCGTTGCCCGACCTGCCGACGCTCGCCGAAGCGGCACCGTTGGCCGGATTCGAAGCGACGAACTGGTACTGCTTCGTCGCGCCGGCGAAGACATCGCCCGAGCTGATCAAACGGCTGAACGCTGAATTTCATCGCGCACTGACCGACCCCGAGACGCGCGAGGCGCTGCTCGTGCAAGGACTGGAGCCTTCGCCGACCACGCCCGAAGAGCTCGGCGCGTACATCAAAACCGAAATCGCCAAGTGGGCGAAGCTGATCCGCGAGCGCAAGCTCACGGCGCAGTAGCCGGTCTGATCCGGTCCGGGCGAGCCGCGGCGCCCGCACCAATGTGACGTGCAAACCGGACAGCGTCCACGCAAACTGCGAGGCCGTTGTTCGCAGGACGCCAATCCCCCATGACTGCTCCATCGCGTCGTACCCCGGTCGCCATCATCGGCGGCGGCCCCGTCGGGCTGATGCTGGCGCTGTTCCTCGACCGGCACGGCGTGCCAAGCGTCGTGTTCAATCTCGGCGAGACCACGCGCTGGCATCCCAAGGGCAGCACGCACAACGCGCGCACGATGGAGCACTACCGCCGCATCGGCATCGGCGAGCAGGTGCGCGCGCTGGGGCTCCCGCCCGATCACCCGACCGACGTCGTGTACTTCACGCGCTACAACGGCCGGCGCATCGCACGCGTGGTGATGCAATCGAGCGCCGAGAAGCTGCGTGGCGTGATGACGGCGCCGTGCAACCACCAGAACCTCGAGCCGATCCATCGTGCCAATCAGATGTACGTGGAGCGGTTCCTGTTCGAGCACGCCTGCGCGCGTCCGAACATCACCTTGCGTTACGGCTGGCAGGTGAACGAGTTCAAGGA
>CADECO010000137.1:0-1175 GCA_902825905.1 uncultured beta proteobacterium | reverse complement strand
TTGGGCTATCAGTACTGGTCGATCAACAACGACGCGCGCATGGCGATGGTGAATCTCAACGGCGTCGACGAGTACACGTTCTTCACGCCGGTGCCCGAGGGCGCCGCGTTCGACGAGCAGCTGGCGATCCGCACGTTCCATCGCGCGTGCGGCTACGAGGCACCGGTGACGGTGCTCGGCAATCGGCGCTGGACCGCGGGGATCGCGGTGTGGGCCGATCGGTTCTGGTCGGGGCAGCGCAGTTTTCTCGCGGGCGATGCGATCCATCTGTTCACCCCGACCGGCGGGTTCGGGTTGAACACCGGCATCGACGGCGCGGCGAATCTGGCATGGAAGCTCGCCGCGATGGTGCAGGGCTGGGCCGGGCCGAACCTTGCCGCGACGTACGAATCGGAACGCCGGCCGATCGCCGCGCGCAACACCACCGCCGCGCGCATGCTCGCCAAGAGCGTGGGGCAGACCGAGATCCGCAAGGAGATCGAGGACGACAGCCCGGCCGGCGAAGCGGCCCGCAAAGTCGCCGGCGATTATCTCGACACGTTCGGTGAGGAGTTCGCTTCCATCGGCGTGCAGCTGGGCGTGCGCTACGACGGCTCGCCAATCGTTTACGAAGACGGTACGCCGCCGCGCGACAGCATCAACTGCTACACGCCAAGCGGCGTGCCCGGAGGCCGGGCGCCGCACTACTTCCTCGATCCGCCCGGCATGCAGAATCGGCGCTCGTTGTTCGATGCGTTCGGCGTGGGCTTCACGCTGCTGCGATTCGCCGAACGCGCCGACGCCTCAGAACTCGTCGATGCGGCCCGCGCGCGTGGCGTGCCGCTCGATGTCGTCGACGTGTTCGACGACGACGCGCGCGATCTCTATGGGCGCGATCTGGCGCTCATCCGGCCCGACCAGCATGTGTGCTGGCGCGGTGAGCGGTTGCCCGCGGATTGCGACACATTGATTCGCAAAATCGTGGGCGGATAGCTTCGAGGCGCTTCGCAGGAGATTGCCATGGCGATGTCGAAGGAAGACAACGAACTGCTCACGCGCGTCACCGGCGATGCGCCGATGGGCCGCATGCTGCGCGAGTGGTACTGGATTCCCGCGTGCGTGGGCTCGCAGCTCGAAGCCGACGGGGCGCCGCTGCGTGTGAAGCTGTTCGGCGAGCGCTTCGTCGCGTTCCGTTC
>CADECO010000136.1:0-13584 GCA_902825905.1 uncultured beta proteobacterium | reverse complement strand
CGGACGATTGCGCGCCATTGCGCGGTCCAGACCGTTCCAAATCGTGTTGGCCGGCAAAGCGCATCCGCATGACGATGGGGGTAAGCGATCGATCGAAGCGATCCATCGATACCGCCATGCGTTCGCGGACGTGCTTCCGGTAGTGTTTCTGCCGAACTACGACATGACGGTCGCCGCTGCACTCGTCTCGGGCTGTGATCTTTGGATCAGCACGCCATTGCCGCCCTACGAGGCCTCGGGCACCAGCGGCATGAAGGCGGCACTGAACGGCGTGCCGAACTTCAGCGTACTGGACGGCTGGTGGTTGGAGGGTTGCATCGAGGGCATCACCGGTTGGGCGATCGGCGGTGATGGGGGCACGCAGTCAGCCGGCGACGATGCGGCATCGCTTTACGATAAGCTGGAACGTGTCGTGCTGCCCATGTACTACGATGATCGCACCGCGTGGATTCGGGTGATGAAAGGCGCCATTGCCAAGAACGGAGCGATCTTTACCAGTCATCGCATGGTGCGTCGCTACGCAGCTGACGCTTACATGCGTTGAAGGTGATCGGCGCATCCTCATTTCGCTCCTTGCCACGGCATGCCCGCTTTTTCCCGCCGTGCGTGCCGCACAACTTTCACGGTCTCCAGAATCAACAGCGGCACCGCGCCTGCGGCGAGGAGCATGAAGCAATCCGCGAGCGAAATATATGACGTCTTCAGGATACTGCCGAGGACTGCATTGTGATGGCTCCAAACCTGAAGACTGAACGCAACGGCGACCACGATGGCGAGGTTGATGTTCGATAGGAGAGAGATTCGCCAGACCGGGTGAGTATCGCTGCGGGCACCGAAGGAGCGCAACAGCTCTGCGAAGACCAGAACGGCAAACGCATGGGTGCGCGCGATTTCCTCGGTTTCCGTCCGCAGACCGTAGAGATACACTGCAAACGCCACCCCTGCCGTGAGGAAACCTGTGAAAAGCATCGTCCCAAGGAAGCCCCCGTCAGTGATGCGCTCGGACCTTGGGCGTGGAGGTTCTTTCATCACGTCGGGGTCGATGGGGTCGGTTGCGAGGCAGAGTGCGGGCAAGCCGTCGGTGACGAGATTGATCCACAGCAGGTGAATCGCCAGGAGCGGCGCCGGGAGGCCTGCGACCACGCAGACGGTCACCAGCATCAGCTCACCCGTGTTGCCACCTAGCAGGTACTGCAATGTCTTGCGGATATTGTTGTAGATGCCGCGACCCTCTTCGACTACGGCAACGATCGAGGCGAAGTTGTCGTCAGTGACGATGATGTCGGACGCTTGCTTAGTGACTTCGGTGCCTGATTTCCCCATCGCGATGCCGATGTCGGCGCCCTTGATCGCCGGCGCATCGTTGACGCCATCGCCGGTCATCGCAACTACCGCGTCGTTTGCCTTCCAGGCGCGAACAATGCGCAGTTTGTGCTCGGCGGTGACGCGGGCGTAGACAGCGATTTCGGGTGCGCGTTTGGTCAGTTCCGCGTCGGACATCCTGTTCAGCTCCGCACCGACGATCGCGGCGTCACGAGCCGACGCAATCCCGAGCTCGCGCGCGATAGCCATGGCGGTGTGCGGATGGTCGCCCGTAATCATGACGACGCGAATGCGGGCGGCGTGGCATTTCGCGACCGCTTCCTTCACCTCGGCGCGTGGTGGGTCGTACATTCCCGTCAGACCGACGAACACGAGATCGCGCTCGACGGCACTGGCAGAGAGACTGGCGGGCGAAGCACGTTCCATGTCGCGATATGCCGCGCCGAGCACGCGCAGGGCACGGTTAGCCATCGCGCTATTTTGGGCGACGATGCGCTGACGATCCTCATCGGTCAGAGGACGGACCCCAGTGCTGGTGTAAAGACCGGTACAACACTCCAGCAATACGTCGGGCGCACCGTTGATGTACGCGCGGAGTCTTCCGTCCGGCATCTGGCGGATCACCGTGCGCCGCTTGCGGTCCGAGTCGAACGGTATTTCGTGATGTCTTGGCCACTCCCTCTCGATGCGCGCGAGGTTGCCGCCGACTTTGGAACCGACCACCAGCAAGGCACCCTCGGTGGGATCACCGATGACTTTCCAGGACCCATCTTCTTCGACCAGATGCGCGTTGTTGCAACCAAGTTGAATATTCGCCAGTTCGAGCAAGGATGCGACATGTTCGACCGGAGCCTTCGCGCCTTCGAAACGCACTTCACCATCCGGACGGTAGCCTTCACCGGTGACTTCGTAGCTTCGCTCCGCAACGTAGAGCGCGCGCACCGTCATTTCACCGGTCGTCAATGTGCCGGTCTTGTCGGTGCAAATAACCGTCGTCGAGCCGAGCGTTTCGACCGCGGGCAGCCTGCGCACGAGCGCTCGGCGGCGGGACATGCGCAACACGCCGAGCGCGAGCGCAACGGTGATGACGGCGGGCAGCCCTTCCGGCACGGCGGCCACCGCAAGACTGATCGAGGTCATGAACAGTTCAAGTAATTCGGTCCCGCGAAGCAGTCCCAGCCCGAACAGCAGCAGGACGATACCGAGCGCGCCCCAGACGAGGACACGCCCAAACGACTCGAGTTTCTGCTGCAGCGGTGTCCCTTCGTCCGCGGCCGCCGTTTCAATCAAACCAGCGATGTGACCAAGCTCGGTGTTCATACCTGTGGCCACGATCACGGCCTGTCCGGTGCCAGCCACCGCACTCGTTCCCATGAACACCATGTTCTCGCGATCGCCGAGCGGAACGTCGCTCTGTTCCAGCGTGACCGCCTGCTTCGTCACCGCCGCAGACTCGCCGGTCAGTGCGGACTCGATGCACTTGAATGATGCCGCGACGAGGAGCCTTGCATCGGCTGCGACCAGATCACCAGCTTCCAGCTCGATGACATCGCCCGTCACGATGTCCGAGGCGGGCATCAACGCGACCTGCCCGTCGCGCCGAACCTTAGCTTGAGGCGCCGTCATCTTCTTGAGCGCCGCGATCGACTTCTCCGCCTTGAACTCCTGAACGAAGCCGATGACCGCGTTGAGGACGACGATAGCGAGGATGGCGGCAGCGTCCACCAGTTCGCCCAGCAGCCCGGAAATCGCGCCGGCGGCGATAAGAATCCAGATGATGAGACTCTTGAATTGGCCGAGGAAGATTTGCAGGGGTCCAACGCGCTTGCCTTCCTTCAGCGTGTTTGGGCCATTGGCCGCAAGACGGGTCGCCGCTTCCCGGGACGAGAGTCCATTCGCACTGGTAGCAAGCCGCGCCAGCACGTCTTCTGCCGATTGGCTGTGCCAGGTTTTGCTGTTCGAATGTGTTGCGAAAGCAGGTGCAGGGGGCATGTGGCTGTTCTCTTCCGTGCTGTGGTCGCCAACCTCTCCGCGATCCCTTGCGGCAGAGATCGAAATCGTTCGCCTTACCGCGTACGGCGAATCCCGAACTCCTTCGCGACGACGAAGATCGCCGGGACGAGAATCAGGGTCAGGACCATCGCGGAGACCATGCCACCCCACATCGGTGCGGCGACGCGGCGCATGACCTCCGACCCTGTTCCGGTGCCCCACATGATCGGCAGCAACCCGACCACGTCGGCGAACATTGTCATCACGAGTGGCCGCACGCGCGCCACCGCCGCTAACACGACTGCATTCTCCATGTCGCCCGCGGCGAGGCGCTCCCCGGCCGCCTCGCGCGGCGCACACACCTCCTGCCAGTTCTGGTTCAGGAAGGCGAGCATGACAACCGCCGTCTCGGCCGCGAGCCCAAGCAGCGCGATAAATCCGACTGCGGCGGCGACGCTGAGGTTGTAGCCGAGCGCGTACATCAGCCAGACACTGCCCACCAGCGCGAACGGCACCGAGAGCATGACGATGAGCGTGTCGCCGAAGCGCATGAAGTTGAGGTACAGCAACACGAAGATGATCAGGATCGTGAGCGGCACTACCACCTTGAGCTTCTTCTCAGCGCGTTCCATGTACTCGAACTGTCCGCTCCAGGTGATGAAGTAGCCCGGCGGAAAGGTAACGGTCTCACGCACGGCCTGTTGCGCCCTTGCGACGTAGCCGCCGATGTCGCGGTCGCGAATGTCGACGTAGATATAGGCGGTGAGCAAAGCGTTCTCGGTGCGGATACTGGGTGGGCCCTTGATCATCTTCACCGTCGCAAGCTGCCCAAGCGGCACCATGGTTGCGCCCAGCGTCTTCAGCGGGCGTGTGTTCTGCGCCATCGCGCCCGGTGATTTCGTGGCCGACGACGCCGGGTCCATGGCGCCGCCGCGGGCGCCCATCACCGGAACGAGCACGTGGCGGGCGATCGCGTCCGGGTCGCTCCGAAAGTCGCGCGGATAGCGCACGACGACGCTGTAGCGCTCAAGGCCTTCGACCGTGGTGGTCACCATGTCACCGCCGAGTGCGGTCGCGATCACGTCCAACAGGTCGCCAACCGCGAGCCCGTAGCGCGCGAGCGCCATGCGGTCGGGCTCGATGTCGATGTAGTAGCCGCCGGTCAGCCGCTCGGCATAGGCGCTGGTGGTGCCGGGCACACCCTTCACCACGCTCTCGACTTCCTTCGCTACGCGTTCGATCCCTGCCAGGTCCTTGCCAAACACCTTGATGCCGATCGGCGTGCGAATGCCGGTGGAGAGCATGTCGATGCGCGCCTTGATCGGCATGGTCCAGGCATTGGCGATGCCCGGAAACTGCAGCGCGGCGTCCAATTCGGCGACCAGCTTCTCCTTGGTCATACCCGGGCGCCACTCGCGCTCCGGCTTCAAATTGATCACCGTCTCGAACATCTCCGTCGGTGCCGGGTCGGTCGCCGTGTTCGCGCGCCCGGCCTTGCCGAACACCGATTGCACCTCGGGAAAGCCCTTGATGATCCGGTCCTGGGTCTGCAGGATCTCGGCCGCCTTGGTGATCGAGAGCGACGGTAGCGTCGCCGGCATGTAGAGCAGGGTGCCTTCGCTGAGCTCAGGCATGAATTCGCTGCCCAGCTTGAGCAGCGGGTACGCGGTCGCACCGAGCAGCACGAGCGCGCACACGACGACGAGCTTGCTGTGCCTCACTACCCATCCAATCACCGGGCGGTAGGTCCAGACCAGGAACCGCGCAACAGGATTTTGCGCTTCGCTGCGGATGCGTCCCCGGATGAACAGCACCATCAACACCGGCACCAAGGTGAGGGACAAGAGCGCCGCCCCCGCCATCGCGAACACCTGGGTGTAGGCGAGGGGTTTGAACAGTCGCCCCTCTTGCGCTTCGAGCGTGAGCACGGGCAGCAACGATACAGTGACGATCAAGAGGCTGTAGAAGAGCGACGGCCCCACCTCGCGGCACGCGGTGATGATGGCTTCCACCCGCGAACCGCCCGGTGCGAGCCGCTCCAGGTGCTTGTGCGCGTTCTCGGTCATGACGATTGCCGCGTCCACCATGCCGCCGATCGCGATCGCGATTCCGCCAAGGCTCATGATGTTGGAGTTCATCCCGAAGATATCCATCACGATCAGCGCGATGAGGATCGCGATCGGCAGCATCAAGATCGTCACCAGCGCGCTGCGCACATGCATAAGGAACAGGATGCAGCCGAGCGCGACAATCACGCACTGCTCGATCAGTGCGCTCCTCAGTGTGTCGATCGCCCGATGAATCAGGTCGGAGCGGTCGTACACCGCCTTGATCGAGACGCCTTCTGGCAGGCCGCTCGAGATCTCGGCGATCTTGGTCTTCAAATTATGGATCACGTCGAGCGCGTTCTGGCCGTAGCGGGCGACCGCGATTCCGGCCACGACTTCGCCCTCCCCGTCGAGCTCTGTGATGCCGCGGCGCTCCTCCGGCACCAGCTCAACCCGTGCGATGTCGCGGATCAGCACCGGCGTGCCGCCCTCGGCCTTGACCACCAGATTCTCCAGGTCCGGTATGCCCCTCAAGTAGCCGCGGCCGCGCACCACATACTCGGTCTCCGCCATTTCGATCACGCGGCCGCCCACATCGCGATTGCTGTCGCGGATCACCTGCATCACCTTCATCAGCGGCACGCCGTACGCCTGCAAGAGGCGCGGGTTGACCGTCACCTGATACTGGCGGGTGAATCCGCCGACGCTCGCGATCTCGGAGATGCCTTGCGCCTTGGTGAGCTGGTAGCGCACGAACCAATCCTGGATCGAGCGCAGCTCCTCCAGCGTGCGGTTCTTTGCGACGACCGCGTATTGGTAGACCCAGCCCACACCCGTCGCATCCGGCCCGAGGGAAGGCGTGACCCCGCGTGGCAGCTTCCCGGACACGTAGTTGAGATACTCCAGCACCCGCGAGCGCGCCCAGTAGATGTCGGTGCCGTCCTCGAAGATGATGTACACGAACGAGGCGCCGAACACCGAAAGCCCGCGCACCACCTTGGATCTGGGCACCGCGAGCATCGCGGTAGTGAGCGGATAGGTGACTTGGTCTTCGATCACTTGCGGCGCCTGGCCGGGATACTCGGTGTAAATGATGACCTGCACGTCCGAGAGATCCGGAATCGCGTCCACTGGGGCCTTGATGACCGCATAAACGCCCCAGGCAACGACGAAGAACGTCGCAAGCAAGACCATGAATACGTTGCGCGCCGACCACTCGATGATCCGGCTCAACATCTCAATGTTCCTTCTTGTGTGCCTGTGCTGGCGCCTGCGCATTTGCCGGCGCAGGCTTGGCTTGCGCGCCATGGCCGGCGTGGCCGCCGAACGTCTCGAGAGCTGCCTTCAGGTTGCTCTCGGCGTCGATCAGGAAGTTGGCGCGTACCACCACCTCCTCTCCTGCCTGCAGACCATCCCTTACTTCGATGTAACCGTCGGCGCGCATGCCGAGCTTGACCGTGCGCGGCTCGAATAGACCCTCGCCTCGGCGTACGAGGACGGCTTGGCGCGCGCCGCTGTCTAACACTGCGGAATCTGGAATCGCGAGCTTCTTGCCACCCATTTGGCTCGAAGCGAGCTCGACATTGCCGTACATCGCAGGCTTGAGCAGCCCGCCAGGATTGGGCAGCTCGATGCGTACTCGAGCGGTGCGCGTGTCGAGTTCCATCGTCGGATAGATGAACGCGACCCGGCCGGAGAACGCCTTGTCGGGGTAGGCCACGATGGACAGCTTTACCGTTTGCCCGAGGCGCACTAGCGCAAGATCCTGCTCGAAAATGTCGGCCAGCATCCACACCGAGGACAGATCGGCGATCTCGAACAGCACTTCACCTGGCATGAAACGCATTCCTTGGACCCCCGGCTTCTGGAGCACGACGCCAATGGCCTCGGAGCGGTATGTAAGCAGGCGACGCGGCTTGCTTTCTTCCCGCAGTACTCGTAGCTCCTGCTCGGAGATTTCCCAGTTGCTAAGCCGTCGCAATGCGGCGTCGGCGAGGCGCTGCATCATGGCTTGCGCCTCCGGAGTAGCATCCTTCAGGTCTCTCACCCCGCGCAGAGCGATCAGGTACTCCTCCTGAGCACTCACAAGATCGGGGCTGTACACGTCCATGAGCGGCTGCCCGCGCGCGACCGATTGTCCGGTCGTGTTGACGTAGAGCTTCTCAATCCAGCCTTCGAAACGCGGTGCTACTTTGTAGAGCAGCCGCTCGTTCGCCTGGATTGTCCCGACTGCATCAACGGTGCGCCGCAACTCGCGCCGCTCGACCAGCGCGGTTCTCACGCCGAGAAGCTGCACCTTGTCCAAGCTGATCTTCACCATGCCCGCGGGTGCTGGAGCGCCGGACTCCCCGCCTTCGTACACCGCGACGTAGTCCATCCCCATGGGATCCTTCTTCGGTACAGGTGAAGTGTCCGGCAGACCCATTGGATTGCGGTAGTAGAGGATGCGCCTCGAGACGTCGCCTTTGGATTTCCCAGCCGCGTTCACGTCTCCCACTGGCGTGGCTGCCCTTTGGGACGCACGCTCCACCTTGTTCGTGCCCCACCAGTACCCTCCGGCAAGCCCCGCCCCAATCAGGCCTGCGGCGAGGAAGATCGATAGCGTTGGTTTCATTGGCGAATCCTTTCGTTCCTTGCAGCGAGCGGTTGGCGCGAAGGTTCGCCGGTGAGGAGATCGATTCCTGCCAGCCCCTTGTGAAAGCTCGCAGCCGCCTGCACGCGGGCGATCTCGTAGTTGAACACCGCCATCTGGCTGTCGAGCAGCGTAAGAAAATCGACCCGGTTCGCCCGATAGGCGGTGAGCGCTGCCTCCACGGTGAGTCGAGCTTGCGGAAGGATCGCGGTCTCGTAGAGCCGCACTGATTTCACGCTTTGTTCGACCAGCGCAACCTGCTGGCGGAGCTTTGCCGCGAGCTCGTTCAGCTGCGCGCGTAGCATCTCGGTCGCCTGGTCGCGCATCGCCAAGGCCTCGGCAAGGCGTGGGTCGCGTTTGCGCTCCTGCCAAATCGGTAGATTGATCGCCAGGGTCAGGCTGATCATGTCATCCCGCCGGGCGCCGTCTGACATCCGCTCGCGCTGGCCGTAAGCGAACTTCACGTCGAAGTCGGGGTAGTAGTCCGCGCGCGCCAGCGCGATCGCTTTCTGCGCCCGCTCGATCGTGCTCTGCAGCCCCCGTATTTGCGGACGAGATCGCTCGGCACGTTGCCGTAGACCGGCCAGATCAAGCGAAACTTCCCACGCCGACAAAGGCTCTGGAACAAGCTCGCCCTCATGGATCGGCCGTGCGATCGCACGCTCGAGCTCAGCCTGCATCGAGGGACGATCGCGATCGAGGCGAATCAGCTCCTCGACCATCCTCGAGAGTTGGGTTTGTGCCTTCAAGACATCGGACTGGCTTGCTTGGCCAACCGCATAACGCACTTCGGCGGTCTTCTGAAACTGTTCGAGGACGAACCGATTGCGCTCCACGACGCGGGTGATCTCCAGGACCGAGCTCAGATCGACGTACGTGGTTTTCACATCACGTACGACGCGATTTATCGTCTCGTGATAGCCGAATCCGGTGACTTCGGCCTCTTTGCCCGCCAGTTCCTCTCGTAATCCGCGCTTTCCCGGATAGGGCAGCCGCTGGGACAAGCCCAGCATCTTCATGGTCATGTCTTCGCGCCGGAAGCTCGTGGCCGGGAAAGGGAGATTGATGATGCCTGCCTCAAGCATCGGATCGTCCAGCGCACCTGCCGGTGGAACGCGTCTGGCGGCAGCTTCGCGCTCGCGCGCCGCCGCCTGAATCTCTGGGTTGCGCTCGAGCGCCTCGGCCAAGAGTTTGCTCAAGGTGTTGTCTACGCCGACAGTTTCATTGTGCGACGCCCCGACGCTTGGATCGGCTGACCGCTGCTGCGCCACGATCCTGCCCAGAAGGGGAGCGCGATGCTGATCAAGCTCCGACCATGCCCAAAGCGTACGAGGGAAGATTGCCTCCGCGTTTGGAGGATGCTGAAGGGCATCACCAATAGGCTCGGCACCAGCCTTTGCCGTCAGGGCAATGACCATTGCACAGGCAAGAAGGCCGAGGGGCCAGTGCGAGCGTTGCGATCTGCGATGTAGACGGATCATTGGAGCCCCTTTCACCAGCGTGCGGTGGAATCGCACCGCACGCTTGGATCATTCATCGGCAAACGACTCGATGAGATGGCAGACGGTCTCGCCGTCGGGTACGCCGTCTGGCAACATCTCCCATTCCTGAAGCGCGCGATGCATGCGACTCTGCAGGCGAGTTAAGTTGGCAATCTCGACCTCCGTATCGGCAATTCGCCGCGTGACGATGTCGCGAACCAACGGGCAAGTGGGAGCTTGTTGCTCGCAGGCTTCCACGACATGCGCGATTTCATTGAGCGTGAAGCCCAGCCGTTGGGCCTTCTTTATAAAGGTGAGTCGCCTCACGTCATCGCGGCCGAAGCGCCGATAGTTGTTGCTGTCGTCTTTGTTCGGGCGCAGCAGCCCGATCCGTGCGTAGTAGCGAACGGCGTGGGGCGTCACGCCTGCAGTTCGTGCAAGCTCACTGACAATCATTTTTCCTGTCTTCCTGTCGTTGCTCGGGCGACTCGCGACGCGCTGCTTCCAACGCAGTATCGACCGCGCGCGTTGCCCAGTTGACCAAACCGTCTTTCAATGCGCCTGCAAACGATGTAATGATTGGCGCGTCGGACGGCACGTGCGTACCCGGTGGGAGACGGGTCGGACGGCACGTGCGTACCCGGTGGGAGACGGGTCGGACGCCTGGCGGCGCCCGCTGTCACCCGCAGCACGTGATCTGGCTATAGCAAGAGTCTTCGAAAGACGAGAAACGACTCAGAGGAGTCGCTCGAGGAGGGAACCGGAGCGTAGGCGAACGCCACGTGCTCCAGAACGAGAACACAAAATCGAACGTCGCACGGTGTTGCCGCGGCCACGCCGGTATGAACGGCGTGTGAGTCTTCGACGGCGACGATGTCACCGTCGGCTAGATCGACCCAGGTCGTATCCACCGGTGCCGCGGGGCTGGTCTCCGAGAGTTGCGAGAGAACATTGGATGATGACGAGTTGTGCGGTGAGCCTGCAAGGATGCTGACATAGATCGCCGCTGTGGCCGCCAACCAGTACAAGACACACACAAATAGCATCCACGGTGCCAAGCGTCGCAGTCGCCGAGTCGTGGCCCCGTGATGGGCATGACTATGGAACTTGGGCATTTGCGCGTTCATGGTGGTGATGTTGAGCCGCAAATCCACCGAGGTGCTTGATCTTTCGCAAACCATATGCGCCACATATCGCGTCTCCATCTTACAAAGGGCTGTATTTGCTATCGTAAAATGCGTCGGATTGATGCGCCGCAGTTGGCGTCCGACTCTGCGAAATCAACCAAGTGCAACCACTCAACACTGCGACAACAGCCACCAGGCAAACGGCAAGTGTTCTCGTCATGATGAACCGCCAGTTTGAAATGAACCCCAACCACAGATTTCTGCAAAGCAAGCGCAAGGTGGGGAGGCTGAACCCGCGCTGTTACAACGGACTGTGGTCCTCGAGAAACGCGTAGGGTGACTTCTAGAAACTAGGACGTGCCGTCGCCACGAACGCCTCGGTCGATGCGGTGACACTTGGCTGGGCAAGCGCCGCTTTCCACCACTGCTCGTCGAAGGACCGGAATCCATTGGCGCGCACGGGTGATGCATCGCTAGAGTACGGATGGAACCTCAGCGTCAACGTTGCCGTCGCATTACGTTTCTGTAATAGGGAGGATGAACGCAATGTCTCGGAGACTCTCGGCAGTTGTGTTGGTTGCATTGGTGGTCCTTGGCACTATCAGCCACACCAGCGCGCACGAAACCGTTCCGGGTGATATGAGCAACAGCGTGTTTCGCGTCCTCGTCGCGTAAGCTCCCCCGTCAAGTAGACAGCCCGTAGTTGGAGTTTTTGGTTTCACGCATCTTGGCTCGGAAGACTGCCCGAGGCGAGCTTCCGAGCGCCTCGTGGGGCCGCTGCTCACTGTAGACGGTTAGCCAGTGCTCGCTGATGCTGCGCACTTCGCCCAAGTTGGCGAACAGGTACGCATCTAATACCTCCTGTCGATAGCTGCAATTGAATCGCTTGACGTAGGCATTCTGATCAGGCTTGCCGGGCTGGATGTAGCGCATCTCGATGCCCTTGGCCTGGCACCAGTCGGTGTAGACCTCGGCGAGAAACTCCAGCCCGCTGTCGCTGCGCAGCGCTTTAGGAGTGCCACGCAACGACACGAGTCGCTCCAGGACGCGCGCCACACGCGCCACCGGCAAGTTCGTATCGACTTCGATCGCCAGGCCCTCACGTATGCCATCGTGGATGACGTTCAACGTTCGGAGGCGGCGACCTTGGTAGAGCGCGTCGCGCGTGAAATCCAAGAACCAGACCTCGGATCGGTCGTGCCGCCAGGGGCTGCGCCGGGCGCGTGGACAAGCGACGCCATGTGCGTCGAGGCAGATTCAGTCGCAGCGAGCGATAAACGCGGTGCACGTGCTTGCGATTCCAAGCATGTCCATCCAATCGCAGCCGATCGTGGCACCCTTTACGCCATGTCTTTCAGCTTGCCGCCGAGCGGGTAGGCGTTGGCGGTGTCGAGAAAGGTGATGCCGTGGTCCGCTGCCGCATCGAAGATGGCGTGCGAGGTTTTCTCGTCGCACTGCAGGCCGGTGGGGCCGAAGCAGAGGTGCTGTGTGCAGTGATCTCCCGAGGCGTTACAACAATCGGAACAGCGGTTCGACGATTCGGTATTCGTGCAGCGCTTTCACGAATTCGACAATGCCGACAAACCAGATGAACCAGACGACGTCGAGCATGTTGCGGCGGTAGAGCCGTGGCTTGACCAGATAGGTCTCGGGCTCGACGTAGCCGGACAGTCTTGGCAGGAAGCGCGGCACGCGGGCGCAGTAGGTCTCGAACGCGGCGCCGAAACGCTCGCGCAGCACCGCCTCCTCCTGCCGGATCACGGCAGGGTAGCCGGCGAGCATCGCCGCGACTACGACGATGCCGAGCGTGAAGGTCTCGCTCGCGAAGCCGATGCCGGCGAAGCCCAGGAGCGAAAAGAAGTACAACGGGTTGCGGCTGAGCGAGTAGGGTCCGGTGGTGATCAGCTCCGCGTTCTTGTGGCCGCTGATGTAGAGCGAGCACCACAGGCGCCCGACCGTCGCCACCCCAACCAGCCCAAGTTCCAGCATCAGGAGCGCAGCGTCGACCAGGGTACCTTCGTGTGCGCTCTCCATCGCCAGGACCGCCAGGAAGAACGCGACAGCGAAGACTCTCGAAACTAGCAGGCGATGGGTGGCGAAGTAGCGGGCGGGGCTCGGCACGTTTCTCCTCTAATCCTCGTAGATCATCTTCCCCGTCATGCCGCCGTCGATGACGAGGTTCTGGCCGGTCATGAAACCGGCCTGCTCCGCGATGTACAGGCAGGCGTGGGCGAGCGCAGCGATGCCACCCTTGGAAGTCGAGTAGGCCTCGATGCTGGCTTCGGACATGAAGGCGCGAGTGGGGGCGATGTTGATGACCGCGCCCCGCTTCTTATGCGTCACCGTCAGTCGCGCGGCTTCCTTGGGTGCACAGGCGCGTACCGCGCAGGTTTGCTGCGAGCACCAGGTCCCGTGGCGCGATCGCTTGCGCCAGGTCGCCGCAGGCAACCGAAGTTGAGCACGCGGGAGCCTTAGATCGCGCGTTGATCGACGTAAGCAGAGAATTCTTTGAGGAGTCTGAGAGCGCGCCACGCCGAGTATGCCTCCGTCGTGACAGTCGCTGCCACTGGCTTGGCGCAGTCGTTTCGTAAGAGCCATTCACAGGCCTTAGCCGGGACTGATCCCCCTTGCCGTTCCTCCGGCGCTGTGAGCACCACTGGACCATGCTCGGTGAATGCGGCGCAAAGCGTCTGTTCTGCGCAATTGCGCCACATATCGCTTCTCCATCTTACAAAGGGCTGTATTTGCTATCGTAAAATGGATCGGATTGATGCGCCGCAGTTGGCGTCCAACTCTGCGAACCCAACCAAGTGCAACCACTCAACGCTGCAACAACAACCGCCAGGCAAACCGCAAGTGTTTTAGTCATGATGAACCTCCAGTTTGAAATGGACCCCAACCACGGATTCCTGCATAACAAGCCCAGGGTGGGGAGGCTGAACCCGCGCTGTTACAACGGACTGTGGTCCTCGAGAAACGCG
>CADECO010000135.1:11707-13616 GCA_902825905.1 uncultured beta proteobacterium | reverse complement strand
TGGCGTGCGGTCGCCCGGAGAAGCCGGTGAAGATCGCCGGCAGAACCACGCAAACCGCCGCGCTTGCGAGAATCGTGGCGAGCATCGAATCCAGTCGCACCGACCAGTTTTCGATCCAGTAGATCAGTACTGCGAGCCATAACATCACCGAAAGCGCCTGGCTGAAACCGAAGCGCAGTTCGGACTGCATGAAGATCCCGTCGTAGAGGAGCCAGGCGTGCAGGGCGAGCGGGGCCAGGATCACGCCGCGCTCCCATGTGGAAAGCTGCACATCCGCGCGTGTCGCAGGCCTCAGACGGGTGCGCCAGAAGTGAATCGCCAGCACTCCGTAGAGAATTCCGGCAATTGCGTGGACTAGAATTGAACGCATCGGTCGAGTTTATCCTGCCTGATTTCGCGCATCCTGATTCGCCCGTCGTGATCCATCCGTCGTGATCCACCTATCCTGATACTGCGGCTCGCTTCCTTCGCCGCTTTAGCCGGTTGTTACTCTCCCTCCTTTCCTCCTGACCGTGGCCGCTGCGCCGCGGTACCAATCCGAGATCCCTCCATGCTCGACAACCTGACTCAGCGCCTGGCGCGGGTGATGAAGACCATCCGCGGTGAAGCGCGCCTCACCGAATCGAACATCCAGGACGCCTTGCGCGAAGTGCGTGTGGCGCTGCTGGAGGCCGATGTCGCGCTGCCGGTGGTGCGCGATTTCGTCGCCCGCGTCAAAGATAAAGCGGTCGGCGAGGAGGTGATCGGCAGCCTCACACCAGGTCAGGCGTTCGTGGGCGTGGTGTATCGCGAGCTCACCGACTTGATGGGGGGCGCCAACGAGGCGCTCAACTTCGCGGTGACGCCTCCGGCGGTGATCCTGATGGCGGGTCTGCAAGGCTCGGGCAAGACGACCACCACCGGCAAGCTGGCCAAACATCTTCACGAGGAGCGCAAGAAGAAGGTGCTGGTCGTGTCGTGCGACGTGTACCGGCCCGCGGCTATCGATCAGCTCGCGACCGTCGGCCAGCAGGCGGGTGTGGACGTGTTCCCATCTTCTGCGGGGCAGAAGCCGGTTGACATCGCGCTTGCGGCACTCGATTTCGCCAGGAAGCACTACCACGAGGTTCTCATCGTCGACACCGCGGGGCGCCTGGCGATCGATGAGGAGATGATGCGTGAGATCGCTGCGTTGCACGGTGCGCTGAAGCCGGCCGAGACGCTGTTCGTGGTCGATTCGATGCAGGGTCAGGACGCGGTCAATGTCGCCAAGGCCTTCAACGACACGATCGCACTGACCGGCGTGGTGCTCACCAAGCTCGATGGCGATGCGCGCGGCGGCGCGGCGCTTTCGGTGCGTCACGTGACCGGCAAGCCGATCAAGTTCGTCGGCGTGGCCGAGAAGCTCACCGGGCTGGAGCCGTTCCACCCCGATCGCATGGCCTCACGCATTCTGGGCATGGGCGACATCCTGTCGCTGGTGGAAGATGCGCGCCGCGGTGTCGACGAGGAGGAAGCGCAGAAACTCGCCGAGAAGTTCAAGAAGGGCAAAGGCTTCGATCTGGAGGACTTCAAGAGCCAGATCCAACAGATGAAGAAGATGGGCGGCATCAACGCCCTGCTCGACAAGCTGCCCGCGTCGATCGGCCAGATGGCGCAGCAGACGCAAGCTGTCGACGACAAGGCGATCCGGCGCCTCGAAGGCATCATCAATTCGATGACGCCCGACGAGAGGCGAAAGCCGGAATTGATCAAGGCCTCTCGCAAGCGCCGCATCGCCACCGGGGCCGGCGTGCAGGTGCAGGAGGTCAATCGCCTGCTCTCGCAGTTCGAGCAGACCCAGAAGATGATGAAGCAGATGCAAAAGGGCGGGATGCAGAAGCTCATGCGCTCGATGAAGGGGGTCATTCCGGGAATGCGCTGACGCCCT
>CADECO010000135.1:7378-11607 GCA_902825905.1 uncultured beta proteobacterium | reverse complement strand
CCGATCCATTCAGCCTGCGCAGGACGCTCCCATGGTGGTTATCCGACTGGCCCGCGGTGGGGCCAAGAAACGCCCCTTCTTCAACCTCGTCGTCGCCGACTCGCGCCGCGCGCGTGACGGGCGCTTTATCGAGCGCGTCGGGTTCTACGACCCGAAGGCGCCCGAAGGCCGGGAATCGTTGCGCATCAACGCCGAGCGGCTGAAGCACTGGACCGCCACCGGCGCGCGGCTTTCGCCGACCGTGTCGCGGCTGGTCAAGCAGGCCGCGCGCAAGGCGGTCTGACGTTCCCGTTGGGCGCGCGGGCGCTCGGGTCCGGTGTCGCGGGCGAAGCCCGCGGCGGGACGATGGTCCCCATGGGGCGCATCACCGGAGCGTTCGGGGTGCAGGGCTGGGTCAAGATTCACCCGTACTCCGACGATCCGGCCGGCTTTCCGACCTTGGCGGGCTGGATGATTGGTCAGGACCCATCCTGGCGAGAAGTCGATGTAGTGCAGTGGGAGGTACACAGCAGTTCCGTCGTCGCCAAATTGCGGGGTGTCGACGATCGCGATGCCGCCGCGGTGCTGCGCGGCCAGGAGTTGGCGGTGCCGCGCGAGAGCCTGCCGCCAGCGGCAGAGGGTGAGTTCTACTGGTCCGATCTGGTGGGGCTCGCAGTGGTGAACGGCGTTGGCGAAGCGCTTGGCGAGGTGGCCGAGGTCTTCTCCAACGGTGCTCAGGAAGTGTTGCGCGTGCAGGACGGAACGACGGAGCGCTTGATCCCGTTCGTTCCCGCCTACGTGCAGGAAGTGCGGCCCGAAGCCGGTCGCATGGTGGTGGATTGGCAGCGCGACTGGTAGCGGACGCCGCCGGATGCGGTGCGAAAGCGGGCGGGCGATGCAGTTCGACTGCGTGACGATCTTTCCGGAGATGTTCGCGGCGATCACCGCATCGGGCATCACCCGGCGGGCGCTGGAGGAACGGCGCTGGGGCTTGTCGTTATCGAATCCGCGTGATTTCGTGACCGACAACCACCGCACCATCGACGATCGGCCGTACGGCGGTGGCCCGGGAATGGTGATGATGGCCGGACCGCTGGAGCAGGCGGTGGTTGCGGCGAAGCAGCGAATTGCCGACGTGCCCGCGCACGTCGTGCTGCTGAGTCCGCAGGGCCGGTTGCTCACGCACGAGCGGGTCGTCGAGCTGTCCAGGCTGCCGCGATTGATTTTGGTTTGCGGGCGGTACGAAGGTGTCGACGAGCGTTTGATCAAACGCGTCATCGACGAAGAGTTGTCCGTCGGCGACTACGTGTTGTCCGGTGGCGAGTTGGCGGCGATGGTGCTGATCGATGCCATCGTGCGGCAGTTGCCCGGTGTGCTGGGGGCGAGTGAATCGGCCGAACAGGATTCGTTCGTGAGCGGATTGCTCGACTGTCCGCACTACACCCGGCCGGAAGTGTATGAAGGTGAGCGGGTGCCCGATGTGCTGCTCTCCGGGCATCACGCGCAGATCGAGCAGTGGCGTCTGAAGCAGGCGCTGGGTCGGACCTGGTTGCGCCGACCCGATCTGCTCGAGCGGCGCACGCTCGATGCGCGAGAGCGCAAGTTGCTGGCCGAGTTCCAGGCGGAGCCCGGCGCTGGTGGAAACACGAAGGATTGAGAGGGACCGACGATGAACCTGCTGCAGAAACTGGAACAGGAAGAGATCCAACGACTGGCCAAGAGCATTCCCGAGTTCGCCCCCGGCGACACGGTGATCGTCAACGTCAACGTGATCGAAGGCGAGCGCAAACGGGTGCAGGCCTATGAGGGTGTGGTGATCGGCAAGCGCAACCGCGGCTTGAATTCGGCGTTCACGGTGCGCAAGATCTCCTCGGGCGAAGGCGTCGATCGGACCTTCCAGACCTATTCACCACTCATCGCTTCGATCGAAGTGAAGCGCAAGGGTGCGGTCCGCCGCGCGAAGCTTTATTACCTGCGCGAGCGTTCGGGTAAGGCCGCGCGCATCCGCGAGAAGCTCACCAAGCACACCGAGGCACCGGCGGCCGATCAGCAGTAAGCATCGGACGCAGTGAGTCTCGGAATGCTCCGGCAACGCCTCGGCTCAAACCGGGGCGGCCGCCTGAGGGTTCAGACCGGGCGCGTTCGGGCCGAGCGTGTCCAAGCCGGGCGCGGATCGGCAGCGCAGCGGGTCAGCTGCACAGCTCGGTCAGCAGCCGGTCGAGAAATGCCTCGCACTTGCCGATCTGATCGAGCGTGATGAATTCATCGGGCTTGTGCGCCTGCTCGATCGAACCGGGCCCGCAGATGATCGACGGGATGCCGGCCCGCTGAAACAATCCGGCCTCGGTCGCGTAGGCGACCTTGGTGTTCGCGGGCTCCGCTTGTGTCTCCGCGTTGCCACCCGCTTCACCCGCAGCGTTTCCAACCGTCGCGCCCCGTGCCAGCGCCCGCGCCAGATAGGTGAGCTGGTCGTCGTCGCGCATGCCCAATCCCGGAATCTCCGAGATCGTCTCGAACGCGAAGCCTGCATTCGGATCGACCGCGCGCATCTCGGGAACCAGCACGTCGTTCGCGTAGGTTTTGATCTCGCGCTCCAGCCGGTCGGGATCGGCGCCGGGCAGATAGCGGAACTCGAAATTGAAGTTGCACTCGCGCGGCACGATGTTGACCGCCGTGCCACCCGCGATCGTGCCGGTCTGCAACGTCGTGAACGGCACATCGAACGCGTTGTCGCGCGCTTCGATCTGGCGCATGCGATCGGCCATGTGCCGGATGTAGACGATCAGGCGCGCGGCGTATTCGATCGCGTTCACCCCTTGCGGCGTCAGCGCGGAATGTGCTTCCTTGCCGCGCACACAGCACGCATACGAGCGCTTGCCCTTGTGCGCCACGACCACCTGCATGTCGGTGGGCTCGCCGACGATGCATCCTGCCGGCCGGATATTCTCGCGCGCCAGATCTTCCAGCAGTCCGCGCACGCCCATGCAGCCCACTTCCTCGTCGTACGAGAGCGCGAAGTGCACCGGCGCTCGCAACTCAGCGGCGAGGAATCGCGGCACCATGCTTAGCGATGCTGCAATGAAGCTTTTCATGTCGGCCACGCCGCGACCGAAATAGCGATCGCCCGCGAGCGTTGCCTTGAATGGCTCGGTATGCCAGTCCTGGCCGTCGACCGGCACCACGTCGGTGTGGCCCGAGAGCACGATGCCGGCGCGCGTGCCGGTGCCGATGGTAGCGAACAGGTTCGCCTTCTTGCGCGTGCTGTCGTAGGTGAGCCGCGATGCCACGCCCTGCTGTTGCAGGTGATCGCGCACCCATTCGATCAGCCCGAGGTTGGAGTTCCGGCTCGTCGTGTCGAAGGCGACCAGGCGCTCGATCAGCGCGGCGGTCTGCGGACGTATCGGTTGCTGGCGATCCATGCGGGCTCCAGGAGACGACAAACCATACGAGACAAAGGAGCAACGAAACAGCGAGGCTCAGCGTTGTTCGTTGAGGTGACAAGCCGAGAGGCGCCCTGGTGCGACCTCGCGCAAAGGGGGCCGATCGATTCTACAGACCGCCATTGCGTGCGGGCAGCGTGGATGGAAATGGCAGCCGGGCGGCGGGGCGAGCGGCGAGGGGATCTCCCCGACCACCGTCACGAACGTCTTGCGACGCGCATCGAGCCTCGGCACCGCGGCCAGCAGGGCCTGCGCATACGGATGATTCGGTGCGGCGAACAGTTCCGCGGACGGGGCCAGCTCGACCACGCGGCCCAGGTACATGATCGCGACGCGATCGGACAGATGCCGCACCACCCCCAGATCGTGACTGATGAACAGATACGTCAATCCCAACGACTCGCGCAGCCGCATGAACAGGTTGATCACCTGCGCCTGGATCGACACGTCGAGCGCCGCGACCGCTTCGTCGCACACGAGAAATTCCGGCCGCACCGCCAGCGCCCGGGCGATGCCCAGTCGCGCGCGCTGACCACCCGAGAACTGATGCGGATAGCGCGTGAGGAATTCGCGACCGAGACCGACCTGCTCGAGCATCTGCGCGACGTACTCGGCCTGCTCACGCCGTTGGATCAGTCCGTGCACCACCGGCGCCTCGCCGACGATGTCGATCACGCGCAGGCGCGGATTGAGCGAGGCGTAGGCATCCTGGAAGATCATCTGGATCGCCAGGCGCGCGGCATGTCGTTCCGCGTGATCGCTGTGAGCGAGATCGCGATCCTTCCATCGGCGTGAACCCGTGGTCGGCTC
>CADECO010000135.1:0-7278 GCA_902825905.1 uncultured beta proteobacterium | reverse complement strand
TCATGTAGCGCGTCCGCGCGGCGCCTGCTCGGGAAAGAAGCAGCGCACCAGATGTCCAGCGCCAATCTGGGTGAGCGCGGGCTCGTCGTTGCACGCCGGCTGAGCGAGCGCGCAGCGCGCGCGAAACGCACATCCGCGCGGCAGCGCGAGCAGCGACGGCGCCATCCCCGTGATCTGCCGCAGCGGTGCACCGGGTCGATTGCGGCTCGGCACCGATTCGAGCAATCCGCGCGTGTACGGATGCGCCGGCCGATCGAGGATGGCGTCCACGCTGCCTTGCTCGACGATGCGGCCGGCGTACATCACGCAGATCCGATCGGCGAACCCCGCCACCACAGCCAGGTCGTGGGTGATCCAGATCAACGCGGTGCCGCTGTCGCGGCACAGCGCCTGCATCTGCGCCAGGATCTGGCTCTGGATGGTGACGTCCAGTGCGGTGGTCGGCTCGTCGGCGATGATCAGCGCCGGTTTGTTGAGAAACGCGATCGCGATCGCCACGCGTTGGCGCATGCCGCCGGAGAGCTGATGCGGATAGGCGAGAAGCCGCTCCTCGGGTGCGGCGATGCCGACGCTGGCGAGCGCTTCTCGTGCGCGATCGCGTGCGGCTGCGCTCGAGATCGACTCGTGCGCGCGCAGGGCTTCGATCATCTGCGTGTCGACGCGCAACACCGGGTTGAGCGTCATCATCGGATCCTGGAAGATCATCGCGATGTGTTTGCCGCGCAGCGTGCGCCAGCGTGACTCGCTCGCTGCGGCGAGATCTTCACCGGCCAGGCGGATGCGCCCGCTCACGATGCGGCCCGGCGGATCGATCAGCCCGAGAATCGAGAAGCCGGTGATCGACTTGCCCGATCCCGATTCGCCCACCAGACCGAGCACTTCGCCGCGATCGAGCGACAGCGACACGCCATCGACTGCCTTCACCACGCCCTTCCTGGTGAAGAAGTGCGTGCGCAGGTCCTCGACCGACAACGTGGGCGTGCTCATCGCTGCAGTCGCGGATTGAGCACGTCGCGCAGCTGATCGCCCACCAGATTGATCGCGACGATCGTGGTGAGCAGCGCGATGCCGGGGAAGAAGCTGATCCAGTACTTGCCCGAGAGCAGGTAGTTGAAGCCGTTGGCGATCAACAGACCGAGCGAGGGCTGTGTGATAGGCAGACCCAGGCCGAGGAACGATAGCGTCGCTTCCAGCGCGATCGCATGGGCGACCTGAACCGTGGCGACCACGATCAGTGGCGCCAGGCAATTGGGCAGCAGATGACGGAACACGATGCGTGAAGTCGGGAGCGCGAGACAGCGCGCGGCTTCGATGTATTCCTTGCCGCGCTCGACCAGCGCCGCGCTGCGCACGGTTCGGGCGTAATAGGCCCATTGCACCGCCACCAGTGCCACGATGATCTTGTCGATGCCTTGGCCGAGCAGCGCAAGCAGGATCAGCGCGATCAGGATCGACGGAAACGACAGCTGGATGTCGACCAGCCGCATGATGAGTCCGTCGAGCTTGCCGCCTGCAAACGCTGCACCCACGCCCACGACGATGCCGATCGCCAGCGCGAGCACCGTCGAGGCGACGCCGACGCCGATCGAGATGCGCAGGCCGTAGAAGATGCCCGAGAGCATGTCGCGGCCTTGATCGTCGGTGCCGAGCCAGTAGGTCTTGCCGGCGGCTGACTGAGCGCCCGGCGGCAGGCGGGCATCGAGGATGTCGAGCTGCGCCAGATCGTAGGGATTCTGCGGCGAGATGAAGGGCGCGAACAGGGCGATCGCCAGCACCGCCACAAGCAACACCGCGCCGAGCACCGCGATCTTCGACTCGACGTAATCGGCCCACAGGCGCTGCAGTGGCGTCTGTTCGGCTTGCATGGGTCAGGCCTTCGTCGCCAGGCGCACCCGCGGATCGAGCGCGGAGTAGGCCAGGTCGACCAGCAGATTGATGACGATGAAGATCGTCACGATGATCAGCAAATACGCCACGATCACCGGGCGATCGAGGACGTTGATCGAGTCGATCAGCAGCTTACCCATGCCCGGCCAGGCAAACACTGCTTCGGTAACGATCGAGAACGCGATCAACGAGCCGAACTCCAGGCCGAGCACGGTGACGATCGGGATCAGGATGTTCTTGAGCACGTGCACGCCGACTACGCGCGTGTTCGACAGGCCCTTGGCACGCGCGAACTTCACATAGTCCTGCAGCATGGCTTCGCGGGTGCCGGCGCGCGTGAGTCGGATGACGAGCGAGAGTTTGAGCAGTGCCAGATTGAGCGCGGGCATCGCCAGATGCGCAAGTCCGGTGAGCGAGGTGAAGCTCACCTGCACGCCGAGCAGTTCGCTCGTCGGACCGCGGCCGCTCGAAGGCAACCAGCCCAGCATCACCGAGAACACCATGATCAGCATCAGCCCGACCCAGAATGTCGGCAGCGAAAAGCCCAGGATCGAGCCCGCCATGATCGATTTGCCGATCCACGATTGCGGCCGCAGGCCCGCCCACAATCCGAGCGGAATGCCGAACACGATCGCGATCAGCAGCGCGGCCACGGCCAGTTCCATCGTCGCCGGCATGCGCTCCATGATGAGCTGGATCGCCGGCACGTTGAACGCGAACGAGCGGCCCAGATCGCCCGCCAACGCCTGCGTGAGGAAGCGCCAGTACTGCTCCCACAACGGCCGATCCAGTCCCAGCGCCTTCGTGGCGCGCTCGATATCGGCCTGATCGGCCTGCGGGTTGATCAGGATGTCGATCGGGTTGCCGATCGCATACACGCCGACGAACACCAGCACCGACATCGCCGCCAGCACGACGATGCTTTGCGCCAGACGACGAAGAATGAAGACGAGCATGGCGCGCGATTGTATTCTGTCGCGCCGGCTCCGCTCACCGATCGAGGAGGATCGTCATGAAGCTACGTGTGATGTCGCGATACTGCGCCGCAGTCTGCGTTGCGGCAGGCGCAATGGGGACTGCGCCGGGCTTCGCTCCGCATGCCGTGGCCCAATCGCTCACGCTGGCGCTGGGGGCCGATGTCACCTCGATCGACCCACACTATCACCTGCTCACGCCGAACGCGAACGTCGCCGAGCATGTGTTCGACACGTTGATCCATAAGGACGAACGCCAGCGCCTCAGGCCCGGGCTCGCACTGTCGTGGAAACCGATCGACGACACCACCTGGGAACTCAAGCTGCGCCCCGGGGTGAAGTTCCACGACGGCAGCGAATTCACCGCCGAGGACGTCGTGTTCTCGCTCGATCGGCCGGCCACGATCAAGAACTCACCGGGTCCGTACACGATCTACACCAAGGCGGTCGTCGACAAGACCATCGTCGATCCGCTCACGGTGCGGCTGAAGACCGCAGGCCCATATCCGCTGCTGCCGGTGGAGGTGGGCGCGGTAGTGATCGTGTCGCGCAAGGCCGCCGCGAACGCCAACCCGGAGGACTTCAACTCGGGCAAGGCGACGATCGGCACGGGCCCGTACCGATTCGCGCGCTGGGCGAAGGGCGATCGCATCGAACTCACCCGCAATGACGGTTACTGGGGCGGCAAACCGGCCTGGGAGAAAGTGACCCTGCGCGTGATCCCCACCGATGCCGCACGGGTCGCTGCCTTGCTGGCCGGCGACGTGCAGGCGATCGAGAACGTGCCCACCGCCGACCACGCCAAGCTGCGCGGCAACGCGAACCTTGCGCTGCATCGGGTGATCTCCAATCGCATCATTTATCTGCACATCGACTCCAATCGCGACAAATCCCCGCACGTGTTCGACAAGGCCGGCAAGCCGCTCGACAAGAATCCGCTGAAGGACGTACGCGTGCGCCGTGCGATCTCCAAGGCGATCAATCGTCAGGCGATCGCCGATCGGCTGATGGAAGGGCTTGCCGTGCCCAGTGGGCAGTTGATGCCTGAAGGATTCTTTGGCCACAACCCCGCGATCAAGGCCGAAGCCTTCGACCCGGACGGTGCGAAGAAACTGTTGGCCGAGGCGGGTTACCCCGACGGCTTCGGCCTGACCATTCACGGTCCGAACGATCGCTACATCAACGACGATCAGATCTGCCAGGCACTGGCGCAAATGCTCACGCGCGTAGGCATCGCGGCGAAGGTGGAGACGATGCCGGCGTCGGTCTACTTTTCGCGCGCCAACAAGCTGGAGTTCAGCTTCATGCTGGTGGGGTGGGGCTCTGATACCGGCGAAGCGTCCTCACCGCTCAAGGCGTTGCTCGCCACGTTCGATCGCGACAAGGGCATGGGCACCACCAATCGCGGTCGCTATGCCAGCCCGAAGATGGATGGACTGTTGGCCGAGGCGCTTCGCACCGTCGACGATCCGAAGCGCGAAAAGCTGTTGCAGGAAGCTACCGCGGTGGCGATGGGTGATCTGGGGATCATCCCGTTGCACCACCAGGTCAACGTCTGGGCCACGCGCAAGGGGCTGAGTTACGTGCCGCGCACCGACGAGCGCACTTACGCGTTCGAGTTCAAGGGGCAGTGAACGGACTGAGCGCGGAATGAGCGCGGAATGAGCGCTGAATGAGCGCCGACCAAGCGCCGACGGATCCGCAATTCACGCGGCGTGAAAGTATTCGTCCAGTCGCTCGCAGAGGCGGCGCTTGCCCTCCTCATCGATAAACGAAGCGGTGAAACTGTTGCGGGCTAGCCGGTAGATCTGCGCGCCCTTCAAACCAAGGGCGCGCTGCACGGCGCGATAGTTGTCGTTGACGTAGCCGCCGAAGTACGCCGGATCGTCGGAGTTCACTGTCACGCACAGGCCGGCGTCGAGCAGGGCTTTCAGGTTGTGCGCGGCCATGTCGGGGAACACGCGCAGTTTCACGTTCGACAGCGGACACACCGTGAGCGGAATCTGTTCGCGCGCCAGCCGTGCCATCAGCGCCGGATCTTCGGTGCTGCGTACGCCGTGGTCGATGCGTTCGGCGCGCAACAGGTCGAGCGCCTCGGTCACGTACGAAGCCGGGCCTTCCTCGCCGGCATGGGCCACGGCGCGCCAGCCGAGTTCGCGACAGCGCGCGAACACGCGTTCGAACTTGCTCGGCGGATGGCCGCGCTCGGATGAGTCCAGTCCCACTGCGGTGACGAGATGCTTGAACGGCAGCGCGTCGTTCACAGTGGCTTGCGCGTCGGCCTCGCTCAAGTGCCGCAGAAAGCACAGGATGAGCCGCGAGCTGATCCCGAGCAGGCGTTCGCCGTCGGCGAGCGCGCGATGGATGCCGCCGATCACGGCAGCGAACGGAACGCCGCGAGCGGTGTGTGTCTGCGGATCGAAAAAGATCTCGGTGTGCACCACCGCATCGGCGTGCGCACGCTGCAGGTAGGCCCAGGTGAGATCGTAGAAGTCCTGCTCGAGGAGCAGAACGCTCGCACCGGCGTAGTAGATATCGAGGAACGATTGCAGATCGCTGAAGTCGTACGCCGCGCGCAACGCCGACACGCTGGGATAGGGCAGCGAGACGCCATTGCGCTGCGCGAGCGCGAACGCCAACTCGGGTTCGAGCGAGCCTTCGATGTGCAGATGCAATTCCGCCTTGGGCAGCCGCGCGATCAGGTCGCTGAGATCTTCCATCGCCGCGTCCGGGTCACTTGCCTTGCATGTGATGGGCGAACGTGTACTCGTCGGTGCGGCCGGCGTAGGTCACGCCTTTGCGCATCGCCCAGTACGCAATCTGATGATGCAGCGGAATCACCGCCGCGTCGCGCATCGCCAGGATCATCGCTTCGCGCGCCAGTGCTTCGCGCTTGCCGTCGTCGGTCAGCGCAAAGCCCTGCTCGAGCAACGCGTCTACCTTCGCGTTGGCGTAGCGCGACCAGTTCCAGGCGCCGAAGCCCTTGTCGGGCGTGAAGGTCGCCGCAAGCGAGCGCAGTGCCAGATCACCCGAGAACGATCCCCAGCCCAGCATCGCGAACGAGAACTCCAGGTTGCGTGCCTTGGTGAGATAGACGTTGATCGGCATCGTCTCCACCTTGGTCTTGACTCCCACCCGCGCCAGCATCTGTGCGACCGCTTGCGCGATCTGGTCGTCGTTGACATAACGATTGTTGGGCGCGCTCACCGTGAGGTTGAAACCTTGGGGATAACCCGCTTCGGCGAGCAGTTTCTTCGCGCCGTCGAGGTCGTAGCCCTCGGGCTTGAGTTCCTTGGCGTGCCCGAACACCGGCGGCGAGACCAGGTTCGCGGCGGGAATCGCTGCGTTCTCCATCACGCGCTCGACGATCGCCTGGCGATTGATCGCCTTGGAGATCGCCTGCCGCACGCGCAGATCCTTGAGCGGGTTCTTGTCGAGCGGCTTGCCGGCCGCGTCGGCGATCTGTGGCGACTTGTCGCGGCCCTGATCGAGATGAAAGAAGATCGTGCGCCAAGACACCTTTTGCGCGAGCGTGAATTTCGCGTTGGTCTTGAGTTTGGCCAGATCGGGCGTTGGGATGTTCTCGATCGCATCGACATCGCCCGCCAGCAGCGCGGCGATGCGGGTCGGGTCGCTCGGCATGATCCGGAACGTCACCTGCGTCCACGCTGACTTCGTGCCCCAGTAATCGTCATTGCGCACCAGCTCGACGCGGTCGCCACGCGCGAAGCGCTGCAATTTGAATGGTCCGGTACCGATCGCCGCCTGGCCCGCATCGAATTCACCGCTCGCAGCCTGTGCGTGCTTGCGCGGGATGATGAATACCGAGTGCAGGTCGTAGGGCACCATCGCGTAGGGCGTGGCGGTCTTGACGCGCACCGTGTACTTGTCCGGTGCCTCGCGCGCCACCAATCGCTGCACGAATGTCGCGAACTGGCTGTTGGTGAGCTTGGTGGGGCGCTCCAGCGATGCGATGACATCGTCCGCGGTGAGCTCGCTGCCGTCGTGGAACTTCACGCCACGTCGCAGCTTGAATTCCCAGGTGAGCGGATCGATCGCGCGCCACGACTCGGCCAGGCCGGGAACGATGCGGGTGTCGGCATCGACGTGCGCCAGCGCATCGAAGATGTGCCAGCTGACGTTGTTGTTGGGGGTGATGTTGATCGCGTGCGGATCGATCGAGGTCACATCGGCGGCCATGCCGATGCGCAGGGTCTGGGCATGGGCAACACGCGTGGCCGCGCCAATGCCCGCCGCGACCGACATGATCAGGACGAGCGCTCGCACCTTGCGCATGAGAGAGGGCTCCGCGTGTGGATTCGTATCGTCCCCATTATAGGGACGAGCCCCCGCAGGGATAGAGACGAGCCCCCGCAGGGATAGAGACGAGCCCCCGCAGGGATAGAGACGAGCCCCC
>CADECO010000134.1:7895-13636 GCA_902825905.1 uncultured beta proteobacterium | reverse complement strand
TCAGGTCGAGGAACTGCAGGCCGCGGTTGGTGTACTTCTTGGCGATCGAGATCACCAGGCGCAGGTTGGCCTCGGTCATCTCGCGCTTGGCGCGGCGTGCCTTGGCTTCACCGGTGGACATCTGCTTGTTGATGTCCTTGAGTTCGCGCAGCGGAATGCCGATGCGTTTCTGCAGGTCGATGAGCTTTTGCTGCTCCTCGAGGATGTTCGGCTCCAGGCGCACCAGCGCGACGCTGTACGGGGCTTCGGCGGCGATCTCGCCCTTCACCCAGCGCTGATTGGTCTCGCTGCCGGGAAAAATCTTGATGAAGTGCGCGCGCGGCATGCCCGCCTTCTCGACGCACAGATCAAGGATCGCGCGCTCGTGACGGCGCACCTGATCGACCATGCCGCGCACGGTATCGCACAGCCGCTCGATATTGCGGGCGGTGAAGCGGATCTGCATCAGCTCCTGGCTGATCTGGTCACGGACCTTGATGTACTCCTTGCTCTTGTGGCCATGCTGCACCAGGGCGCTCTTGAGCTTGGTGTGATAACGCGTGATCCGCTCGAAATGGGGCGCGGCATTCTGCTTGAGCTGAAGCAGATTCGCGGCTTGCGCTGCGCCTTCGTCTTCCTCGGCGTCGGCCTCTTCGTCGGCTTCGGCTTCGAGCTGAGCCTCTTCGTCGGACATCGCCGCAGCCGGCTCGTCCTTCACGTTGGGATCGTGCAGGCCGTCGACCAGCTCGTCGATGCGCATCTCGTCGCGCTCGACCTTGGCCCACATTTCGGTGATCTCGGCGATCGTGGTCGGGCAGGCCGAGATCGCGAGGATCATGTGGCGCAGACCTTCCTCGATGCGCTTGGCGATCTCGATCTCACCTTCGCGCGTGAGCAGTTCCACCGAGCCCATTTCGCGCATGTACATGCGCACCGGATCGGTGGTACGCCCGAACTCCGGATCGACGGTCGAGAGCGCCGCCTCGGCTTCTTCCTCGACGTCGTCGTCGGAAACCGGCGCGGGCGCGTTCTCGTTGATGATCAGCTGTTCAGCATCAGGCGCAACGTCGTAGACCTGGATACCCATGTCGTTGAACGTCGTGATGATCGACTCGATCTGCTCGGCGTCGACCATGTCGTCGGGCAGGTGGTCGTTGATCTCGGCATAGGTCAGGAACCCGCGCTCCTTGCCGAGCTTGATCAGATTCTTCAGCCGCGTGCGACGCGCCTCGGTGTCCTCGGGCTTGAGCTCCGGGGCGACCTTGTCCTCGCCGCGTCCCTTGCGCTTCTTTTCCTTTTCGCGCGCCAGTTCTTCGGCGATGCGGCGGACTCGATCCTTAAGCGCCGCCTTCGATTCGGCTTTGCTGGATTTGTCCGTGAGTCCCACCGGCGGCGCCAGATCGACGCGCTCGCCCTTGGCCTGCGGCGCCGCTTTGGCCTTGCCTTTTTCAGCGGCAACCGACTGCGCGGCCTCTTTGCCGGCCCGATGTGCCTTGTCCGCCGGCTTGGCGTGGACCGCCTTCTGGTCTTTTGCGTGCGCGCCCGGGCGCTCCGGCTTCTTGGTCGCCTGCGCCTTGTGCGTCGGACGCGACTTCGCCGCCGGCTTTGATTGCGCGCGAGCCGTACCGGGTTTGGCCGCCTTGGCGGGTTTGGCGATCTTGGCTTTGGGCTGGGCTTTGCCTACGGGTCTGGCTTTCTTCGGCGGAACAGCTTTTTTCGCAGGTGCTGCTTTGGCCTTGGGTTTGGCTTTCAGTTTCGCCATCTCGGTTCCTGGAAAATAGTCGGATGCAGTAGCACGACAACGAACTGGCGCACGAAAGCAGGATTCGGCCCAGCGCACAACGCGGTCCCGCGATTTCGATCTGCGCTCGGTTCAGAGGTGCGTGCGAGCCACGCGACGTCGATCGAAACTGACCACCGAAGCCCCGTTCGACGGGGCGCAATCCCCGATATCGGGGGAACTTTCCATTATACAAGTTTCCGACGGTGCTTCAGCCATCGGCGCGTGAACGTTTCAAGTCGCCAAGCCGTTGAATCAACTCACCGTATTCCCGCTTCGCCGCAGGATCCCACGCCGCGGGCGCGTCTTTATCTGCGCGCATCTTCGCCAGTTGCGCCTCGACCTCGCTCAGTTCGATCTGCCGCAGCGCGCCTTTGAGTTCCGGCTCGGCCTGTTCAATGGACCAGTCGTTCTTCATCACCTCGGCCGCGACTGCGGTGACGATCGCGGCGTGCGGGCCGTCCTCGAAGCGTCCGATCAGCGCCGGCGTTAACTGCTCGCCGCCACGAATCGCACTGAGGACAGCCAGGAGCGCCTGTCCCTCGGGGTAATCCGAGGCATGAAAGTCATCCGAAATCAACGCGGCCAGGCTTGGGTGAGCAAGCACACACTCAAGTACCCCGCGCTCCAGTTTCCGTTCTCGAATCAAACCACTGCGAACGGGGTCGACCCGGGCCGTCGGGACTGAAGGTGATCGCCATGACGGCCTGGAATCAGTAGAAGGACGCCCGGAGAAGGTCCGTGCAGGCTCGGTCCACCCAAGCAATCGACCGAGTTCACCCGGTTCGATCTCGCCCAAGCGCGCAATTTCGCGAATCAACTGCATCTTGAGGGCCGGAGCGGTCATTTTGCCAAGCAGCGCCCTGGCCTCGTTCACGATCTGCGCCCGACCTTCGGCCGTCGCGGTCGGGTAGCGCCGCTCGAGCTCGGCGCTCAGAAATGCCGACAGCGGCGCCGCGGAAGCGGCCATGGCGTTGAACGCGTCCGCGCCTTCGGCACGCACGAAACTGTCAGGATCGTGCTCCGGCGGCAGCATCAAAAACCGAATCACCTTACCGTCTGGCAGACAACCGAGCGCGACTTCGAGGGCGTGCCACGCCGCCTTGCGACCGGCGGCGTCTCCATCGAAACAGAACACGATCTCGTTGACCTGCCTCAGCAGTTTGGTCAGATGCAGCGCGGTCGTCGCAGTACCCAGCGTCGCCACGGCGTTCTCCACACCGTACTGGGCCAGTGCAACCACATCCATATAGCCCTCGACGACGATGACTCGGTCAGAACTGCGCATCGCATCACGGGCTTCACGCAGTCCATAGAGTTCGCGGCGCTTCTCGAACAGCGACGTCTCGGGGGAATTCAAGTACTTCGGCTCGCCCTGCCCCATTACTCGCCCGCCGAAGCCGATCACCTGGCCACGCGGGTTGAAGATGGGGAACATGATCCGATCGCGAAACCGGTCGTAGCGGCGGCCGTTCTCCGCGACGATGACCAGCCCGCAATCGACCAGCGCCTGATCGTCGTACTGGGGGAACACCGTCTGCAGCGACTGGAAATCCGCGGGCGCGTAGCCCAGCCCGAATCGGGCCGCGACCTTGCCCGACAGACCACGACCCTTCAGATAGTCGATCGCCTGCGGCGCGCCCTTTAGCGCGTCGCGATAGAACTGCGTGGCCTTGGCCATCACTTCGAACAGATCGACCGGCGGCGGCCCGGCAGGCGGTTTGGCCCCCGCCTTGGGCTCGAACGCCGGCAACTTCATGCCGACGCTGTCGGTGAGTTCGCGCAGCGCGTCGATGTAGCCGAGCCCGGAGTACTCCATCAGGAAGGAGATCGCGTTGCCGTGCGCGCCGCATCCGAAGCAGTGATAGAACTGCTTGGATTGGCTGACGGTGAACGAGGGCGACTTTTCCGTGTGGAACGGACACCGCGCCGTGAAGTTCGCTCCGGCCTTCTTGAGCGGCACGCGCGCATCAATGACGTCGACGATATCGACGCGCGCCAGCAACTCCTGTTTGAAGGACTCGGAAATCACTGGAGAGAGCTCCGGACCCGCCTACCCCGGCGCACGACGGTACGCCGCGACGAGCAACCCGGTCGAGTCTAGCAGCGGCCGGATCACACCAAGCGCCATCATGGCTTTCGATCGAGGTTTCCGCGCCCGGGCGCGCCCGATCAGCCGGCGAGTTTCGCTTTGACCAGGCCTGAAACCTTGCTCATGTCGGCGCGGCCGGCGAGCCTGGTCTTCAGAAGGCCCATCACCTTGCCCATGTCCTTGGCGCCTTGCGCCCCAGCCGCTGCGATTGCGGCGGCGATCTCGGCGTCGATCTCCTGAGCGCTCAACTGCTGCGGCATGTAGGCGTTCAGCACGCCGATCTCGAAATGCTCGGCGTCGGCGAGCTCCTGGCGCCCCGCGCTCTGGAACTGCGAGATCGAGTCGCGACGCTGCTTGATCATCTTGTCGATCACCGCGAGCACGCTGGCGTCGTCCAGCTCGATGCGCTCGTCGACTTCGCGTTGCTTGATCGCCGCGAGCAGCAACCGCAGGGCACCGAGGCGCTGGGTTTCCTTGGCCTTCATGGCCGCTTTGATATCGTCGTTGATGCGCAGGCGCAGCGACATGACGTTCCCTTTCCCGAAAAAAAACGCAGCGGACGATTCCTCGCCCGCTGCGCTTTGGTTCGAATCCGGCTGGTGACGAGCGATCAGTAGAGACGCGGCGGCAAACGCTGGCTACGGATGCGCTTGAAGTGCCGCTTGACCGCGGCGGCCAGCTTGCGCTTGCGCTCGGCGGTGGGCTTTTCGTAGTACTCGCGGGCGCGCAACTCGGTGAGCAGGCCCGTTTTCTCGACAGTGCGCTTGAAGCGCCGCAGGGCGGCTTCGAAAGGCTCGTTCTCTTTGAGGCGGATGGTCGGCATGAATCCTTCGGGTCCCTGAACAAGGTGCTGGGAGGAAAAGGGGCCGGATTATAGTATCGTCGGCTGGCGCTCCGCAAACCCCAACGAGAAGTGTCGCGCCGCATAGGCCGCACTCCCGAAAGAAGCCTGCGCAGCCTGGGTCTTCCCACCGCCTTCCCGCCCGTTTCCACCCATTACGGGCGCAAGTGCGCCTCGCCGATGTCCACCAGCGCCGGATCCGCCCACCCAACCGTCCTGGGCATCGAATCGTCGTGCGACGAAACCGGGGTCGCCGTTTTCCGCATGGGAGCGGGCCTGCTGGCCGAGGCGCTGCATAGTCAGGTCGCCATGCACGCAGCCTACGGCGGAGTCGTGCCCGAGCTCGCTTCGCGCGACCACGTCGTGCGCCTGGTCCCGCTCGTCCGCCAGGCGCTCGCTCAGGCAAGACTCACCGTGCGCGATCTGGACGCGCTGGCGTACACGGCCGGGCCGGGCCTCGCCGGCGCATTGCTGGTCGGGGCGAGCGTCGGAGCCGCCCTGGCGTTTGCGCTGGGCATTCCGGCGATTCCAATCCATCACCTCGAAGGACACCTGCTCTCGCCGCTGTTGAGCACGCGCCCGCCGTCGTTTCCGTACATCGCGCTGCTCGTCTCCGGCGGGCACACGCAATTGATGCGCGTCGAGGGTCTGGGGCGCTACACGCTGCTGGGCGAAACACTCGACGATGCGGCGGGTGAAGCGTTCGACAAGACCGCGCAGTTGCTGGAACTCGGCTACCCCGGCGGCCCGGCGCTGGCGCGCGTGGCTGAAAGCGGCACTGCCGGCCGATTCAAGCTTCCGCGACCGATGATCGGCAGCGGCGACCTCGATTTCAGCTTCGCCGGCTTGAAAACCGCCGTGCTGACCCGTGTGCGCAATCGAACGCTGAGCGACGCGGAGAAGGCCGACCTGGCCGCGGAGTTTCAGCAGGCGGTGGTCGACGTGCTCGTGGCCAAGTGCGTGAGCGCGGTGGTGGCCTCAGGGACCCGCTCGCTCGTCGTAGCAGGCGGCGTGGGCGCCAATCGCCGCTTGCGAGAAACGCTCACCGA
>CADECO010000134.1:4687-7795 GCA_902825905.1 uncultured beta proteobacterium | reverse complement strand
AGTTGCGACTCCTCGCCGGCGAGCAGCTTGCGAATGTTCTCGCGGTGCCGCCAGATGAGCAGGAGCGACATCGCGCTCACCGCCACCAGCATCGAACTCGATTTGATCAGGAAGAACGTGAAGAACGGCGCGAAGATCGCCGCGATCAACGCGGCGAGCGACGAGTAGCGGAAGAACATCGCGATCACGATCCAAGTGGCGAGCGTGAGCAGGCCCAGCCAGTGATTGATCGCGAACAGCACGCCCGCGGCGGTCGCCACCCCTTTGCCGCCCTTGAACCTGAAGAACACCGGATAGAGGTGACCGAGGAACACCGCAATCGATGCCAGCGCGACCCCTTCGGGTGGCACACCGAAACGCGGCGCGAAAATGAGTGCGAGCAGCACCGCCAGGAAACCCTTCAAGGCATCGCCGACGAGCGTCAGCACCGCAGCCAACCGGTTGCCAGTGCGCAGCACATTGGTCGCTCCGCGGTTGCCCGACCCGTAGGAAGAGGGATCGGGCAGTCCGAACAACTTGCTGACGATTACTGCAAACGACAGCGAGCCGATCAGATAGGCGACAATGACGAAAGCGATGGTCGACATGGAGGGGATCTGTCAGGGACAAGCGGATTGTACCGTCCCGATTTGTCTCATCCCCACCCGTCGGTCTATTACTACCGTTGGTCGCGCAACGAATTGTGAACTAGTTCGCTCAGCCTGCTCCCCCATGGACACGATCTTCATCCGCGGCATGCGCCTGGAAGCACAGGTGGGCATTTATCGACGCGAGCGAACCACTGCTCAGCCAGTGGAAATCGATCTCGAAATCGGTCTTGCGTCGGCTCGGGCGTTCGAAACGGGCAAGGTCGCCGACACCATCGACTACGCCAAGGTGACCGAACGGATCGGCCAGGAACTCGGTTCGCGGCGCTTCGGCCTGGTTGAAGAAATGGCGCAGGCGATCGTCGACATCGTGTTGAACGAGTTCGGAGCCGCCAAGGTGCGCGTGAGCATCGCCAAGCTCGGCATCCTGCGCAATGTGAGCAAGGTCGGCGTAACGATCGAGCGCAGCAGCAGCGAGGCAACCAACCGAGCGACCCCCGCGCAACCGGCAGCCCAGTCCGCACGCGAACCGGATGTCACCAGCCGCAACTGGCAATCGAGCGAGTCGCCTGGCGGCTCCAACCCCTTCGCCGACTCCAACACCTCGTCGTTGTAGCCCGGTTCAACGCTCGTCGAGCGCAACGTCCACCAGCGTTGGCTGCAGCGTTTGCACGATCGCCTGCGGATCGATACCCACCAGATAGCCGCGCCGGCCGCCGTTGATGAAGATCGTCGGCAACGCCAGGATCGTGCGTTCCATATAGAGCTGCATCGCCCTGCGCACGCCGAACGGTGATGTTCCGCCCACCAGATAACCGGAGTGGCGTTGCGCGACCTCCGGCTTGCACGGCTCGATATGCTTGCGACCAGCCTGGCGCGCGAGATTCTTGGTCGAGACGGTGCGATCGCCGTGCATCAACACCATCAGCGGCGCTTTCTTCTCGTCTTCCATCACCAGTGTTTTAACCACCGCGTGCTCGTCGACGCCAAGGGCCACCGACGACACGCGCGTGCCGCCGTGCTCCACATAGTCGAACACGTGCTCGGTGAAGTTGATGCCGTGTTTGCGCAGGAACTGCGTTGCCGGTGTTTCGGATACGTGCGTCGGTTTGGCCATGAGACAGCATCGAATGCGCGGGCGACAAGGCTATGAGACGTGCCGCGGCGAATCAATAGCACTCGAAACGCGGTGCTACACTGATTTTCAATGCGAATCCGGCGGATCAACAACGACGCGCGCGTGCAGGCGATCACACCGGACGATCGATTCATCAGTCGCGCCAACGCCAGTCGTTCCAAATAGAGAACCCCTCGATGAACCGCCTGATCGCCATTGCCGCTATTGCAATTGCACTTGCTCATCCTGATGCGAGGGCGCAAAGCGCCTTTCCGAATCGGCCGATTCGAATCATCGTGCCCGCGGCTCCCGGCGGCACCGTCGACATCCTGAGTCGAGCCGTTTCGCAGAAGCTGAGCGAGGGGCTGGGGCAGTCGGTCCTGGTCGAGAACAAACCCGGGGCGAGCACCAACCTGGGTAACGACTTCGTGGCCAGAGCGCCCGCCGATGGCTACACGCTGCTCATGTCGGGCATCACGCTTTCGACCAACGGCCATCTGTACACGAAGCTCACCTACGATCCGCAGAAGGATTTCGCGCCGATCACCCTGATCGCGACCTCGGGCAACGTGCTCGTCGTCAATCCCGCGCTCGGGGTGAGCAACGTGCGCAAGTTGATCGCGCTCGCGAAAACAAAACCCGGCCGGCTGCACTATGGCACTCCCGCAGTCGGTGCGACCGGCCATCTCGCCGGCGAGATGTTCAACGCGATGGCAGGCGTGCAACTCACACAAGTGCCGTACAAAGGCGCAGCGCCTGCACTCACCGATCTCATCGCCGGACAAATCGAGATGACGTTCGACAACATCCCCGCGGCGATCGCGCACATCCGCAGCGGCAAACTAAAGGCGCTCGCGGTCACCTCGGCCACGCGCTCGGCGATCCTGCCCGACGTGCCCACGGTCGCGGAATCAGGCGTGCCCGGCTACGACATCTCCGCGTGGTTCGGGCTGGTCGCGCCGGTGCGCACGCCAGGCGAAGTGATCAACAAGTTGCACGCCGAATCGGTGAAAGCGCTCGCGAGTAAAGAGGTGCGCGACCGTTTTGCGCAACTGGGCTTTGAACCCATCGGCAACTCGCCCGCGGCGTTCGCGAAACTGATCGAGACCGATTTGCTCCGCTTCGGCAAGATCATCCGCGACGCCGGCATCAAGGGCGACTGACCTTCGATGGCGCCGGGCGCGAAGCGATGATGGAACAGGGCTTGATTCGCGATTGATTGCGAGGGGACCACGCATGGAGCGGGCACAGTGGAACGCTGAGGTCGACGTGCTGGTGATCGGCGCCGGATGCGGCGGCATGTCAGCCGCGTTGGCCAGTTCGATCCTGGGGATGTCGGCATTGATCTGCGAGAAATCCGATCAGGTCGGCGGCACCACGTCGACCTCCGCCGGAACCGTGTGG
>CADECO010000134.1:2503-4587 GCA_902825905.1 uncultured beta proteobacterium | reverse complement strand
CTCACGCGGCGAAGCTGCTGCTGCGGCACGGTTCGGATCGACTGCGCTTCAAGCGCGGCACGCGGCTGGTGATGGGCAACGCACTGGTGGCGCGACTGTTCTACAGCTTGAAGCAACGCAACGTGCCGATCCGATTCGGCACCAGCCTGCATGAACTGATCCGGGTCGACGGCCGCGTGGCCGGCGCAGCGATCAACACGCCGCAGGGCATCCAGCACGTACGCGCGCGGCGCGGCGTTGTCCTCGCGTGCGGCGGGTTCGGTGGCAACGCCGCGATGCGCAAGCGCTATTTCCCGACGCCCACCGCAATCGAAACCATCGGCTTCGAGGGCAACACGGCCGATGCGATGGCGATCGCGCAGCAGGCCGGCGCCACGATCGACGCGGATCACCTCACGCCGACGTTCTGGGTGCCGGCTTCACAGATGCGTCGCGCCGACGGCTCGATCGCGCGCTATCCGCACATCATCCTCGATCGCGCCAAGCCGGGGCTGATAGCCGTCGATGCGGCGGGCCGGCGCTTCACCAACGAAGCGCAGTCGTACCACGACTTCGTGCTGGCGATGTACGCCAACCAGCCGCGCGCGAATACGGTGCCCGCGTACCTGATCTGCGATGCCGCGTTCATTCGCGACTACGGCATCGGTTTGATTCACCCTGGAACGCGCAACCTCGGCCGATTCATTGCCGAGGGCTATCTGAAGACCGGCACGACGATCGAAGCGCTCGCGGATGCAATCGGTGTGGATCGTGCCGCGCTCGCCGACACCGTGACCCGCTACAACTCGCACGCGGAGCGCGGTGAAGATCCAGCGTTCGGCCGCGGCACCAACGAGCTGAACCGCTTCAACGGCGACCCGTCGCACTCGCCTAATCCGTGTGTGCGTCCGATCGCACCAGGCCCGTTGTACGCAGTGGCGGTGCATCCCTCCGACCTGTCCACCAGCGTCGGCCTCAAGTCCGATGAACACGCGCGCCTGCTCGATGCCGAGGGCAATGTGATTCCCGGTCTGTTCGCATGCGGCGCCGACATGGCATCAGTCATGCAGGGCGCCTACCCCGGACCCGGCACCACGCTCGGACCGGCAATGACCTTCGCCTACATCGCCGCGCACGCAATGGCCGCAGCAGAGGTCAGCGACGCCGGGATGGTCGATCCGACAGTGGACGAAGGAACGCGCGCGAACCGCTCACTCGAAGCACACCACGGCTCGCCCGCGGATGCCGCCCGCGCTCACCCGATCGCAGTAGGTCAGTAGCTCGTCGAAACTGATGCGCTGAACGATGCGGTCGAGATGGCGCGGCCGCATATCGCCCGTGAGTCGTTGCCACGCCGAGCCGCGCGCATCGATCGGATGATTCGCGTTGATGCCCGCAAGCAGCACGCTGCGCAGGATGAACGGGTAGATCGACGTCTCGAGCGTCTCGCCCGCCGCGTTGCCGAACGCGCACACCACGCCGCCCTTCTTCATCGTCCGCAGGATCGCATCGAGCGGGGCGCCACCCACCGTGTCGATGCAGCCCGCCCAGATCTGCTCCTCCAGCGGACGCGGTCCGGCAGCGATCGCATCGCGCGCGCGTACTTCGGCTGCGCCGATCGCTTTCAGATAGTCGGTCTCGCTCGCTTTGCCGCTGATCGCCACGACGCGATAGCCCAGTCCGGCCAGGATGTCGATCGCGAAGCTGCCGCAACCGCCGGTGGCACCGGTCACCGCGATCGGACCTTTGTCGGGCGTGACTCCCAACTCGATCATCCGCTCGATCGCCAGAGCCGAGGTGTACGCGCCCACGCCGAGCGCGATCACGCTGAATGCATCGAAGCCGCCTTCCACCGGATGCACCCAGCTTGCCGGCACCCGGACGACCTGCGAGTACGCACCGTCGTGACGGATGCCGAACTCCGGACCGCCTTGCACCGTGACCACGTCGCCTTCGCGAAATCGTGCGGCGCCGGATTGCAGGACCACGCCCGACACCTCGATGCCCGGCACGCACGGAAAGCGCTTGATGACGTTGCCCTCACCGGTGACCGCACGCGCGTCTTTGTAGTTCACCGCCGCGAACTGTGATCGGATCACGACCTC
>CADECO010000134.1:0-2403 GCA_902825905.1 uncultured beta proteobacterium | reverse complement strand
CAAGCCCCGCAACGCTCACGCAGGCGCGCCCAGATACGCGCTGCGCACGCGCGGATCGTTGATCAGATCGGGCCCGCGGCCTTCGAGCACGACCCGGCCGTTCTCGATCACGTAGGCATGGTCGGCCACGCCGAGCGCGCGACGCAGATCCTGCTCGGCCAGCACGATCGTCAGCCCTTGCGCACGCAGCTTGTCGATCGTCTCGAAAATCAGGTTGACCATCGTCGGCGCAAGGCCCAGCGTCGGTTCGTCGAGCAGCAGCACGCTCGGCTGCGCCATCAGTCCGCGCGCGATCGCCAGCATCTGCTGCTCTCCGCCCGAAAGCGAAGCGGCCGCCTGACTGCGCCGTTCGACCAGGCGCGGGAAAAGCGTCCACATCTCGTCCAGGCGCGAACGCGCCTTGCTGCGCGCGCGGGGTGAGATCGCGCCCAGGCGCAGATTCTCCTCGACGGTGAGCGTCGGAAACACGAGCCTGCCCTCAGGCACCAGAGTCAGCCCGGCCTCTACGCGCGTCGCCGTCGAGGTATGAGTGATGTCGCGCTCACCGAAGCGGATCGTGCCTGCGCGCACCGGCAATAGCCCGGCCAACACGCGCATCAAGGTGGTCTTCCCCGCACCATTGGCACCGGCCAACGTGGTGACGGAACCTTGCGCCACGTCGATCGACAACCGCTGCAGGATCCGCACCGCACCGTAGCCGCCGACCAGCTCACGCGCCGACAGGATCGTCACGCCTGCAGCTCCGCGCCGAGATAGTTGCGCTGCACTTCCGGATGCGCGGCGATCTGCGCAGGCGTGCCCTCGGTGACCAGTCGGCCCAGATGCAGCACGACGACCCGGTCGGCCAAGCGCATCAATGCCTGCATGACGTGCTCGATGATGAGCACCGTGAGACCGAAGTCGCGCTTCAGTTCCCGAATCATGGCGATCATCGCATCCACCTCGGCGGGAATCAGCCCTGCCATCACTTCATCGAGCAGCAGCAGCGTGCCGCCCGCGCCGACCGCGCGAGCGACTTCGAGGCGCTTCTGCCCCGACAGCGTGAGGGATGAAGCGGGATCATGCTCACGTCCGGCCAAGCCGACTCGCGCGATGATCTCGCGCGCATTGCGCTCCGCCACGGACGCTTCGAGCGAACGCGCACCGAACAACCCGGCGATGGCGACGTTCTCGAGCACCGACAAGCCGCCGAACGGGCGCACGATCTGAAACGTACGCGCCACGCCGCGCCGGCAGATCTGGTCGGGCCGCAATCCTACGAGTGAATCGCCGCGCAGGCGGATGTCGCCGCTGCTGGGTCGATCGTTGCCGGCGATCAGCGCGAACAGCGTGGTCTTGCCCGCGCCGTTGGCCCCCATGATGCCGACGATGCCGCCCGCTTCCACAGAGAAACTCACTTCGCTGAGCGCCTGCACGCCGCCGAAGAATTTTCCGACGCGATCGATCTCAAGCAGCGGCATGGTCGCCACCGCTTCGCTTGATCCGCGCCGGGGCGAGCAGCCCTTGCGGACGCCACAACACGAACGCCACCAGCACGATGCCCAGCAGGATCATGTAGGTCTGCGGTGCGTTGGCCCAGAGCAGCTCCGACACGATTGCCAGGAACACCGCACCAAGCACCGGGCCACGCAGATCGTCGCTGCCGCCGAGAATGGCCATCGCGATCATCGAGAAGGAGATCATCGGATCGAACACGACCAGCGGCTCGAAGTAGGTCGCGCGCAACGCCATGACGCCACCCGCCATGCCGGGAATGATCGCGCTCAACACGAACGCGATGAGCTTGTAGCGCGCGATCGGGATGCCGATGGTCTCGGCGGCCTCCTCGTTCTCACGGATCGCACGCAGTCCGCGACCGAAGCGCGAGGCGCGCACCAGATATCCCATTACGCACGCTGCCGCGGCCAACACGATCATCAAGGCGAATAACGTTTCGACCCCCGGGGCACCCAGCAGCACCCGGCTCGCGTGCCCGAGCCACGACTCGAACGCGATGACGGTGTACTTCACCAGCTCTGCCAACCCGAACGTGAGGATCACGAAGTACGGCCCGCGCACCCGCAGCACCGGCATGCCGACGACGAACGCGAACAGCGCGCTTGCCACGCCGGCGAGCGGCAGCGAGAGCCACAGCGGCAAGACGGTGAACGATGCAACGACCAGATAGCCGCCCAGGCCGTAGAACACGACATGCCCGAGTGAGATATAGCCGGTCAGTCCGCACAGCACCGACCAGCTCTGCGTCAGCGCGATCCACATGGCGAGCGTGATGCCCACGCCGATCCAGTAGTCGCCGAAGCACGGCGCAAGCACCGCGATCGCCCCCACCACCGCAAGCACCCACGCCAGATGACGATGTGTAGCCATGGCTCAGCGCACCGCGGCGCGCCGGCCGAACAGCCC
>CADECO010000133.1:0-13681 GCA_902825905.1 uncultured beta proteobacterium | reverse complement strand
GCGTGCAGGAAGATGAGCATGTAGGTGAGGTGAATGAGGTACGCGCCGAAGATGCAAACCAGCGCGACCACGTAGCCGACGATGACGGTCATTGCCGAGGACTCAGTCAGAGAAGAGTGTGTTCCTGATGAATATCGGCATTGCGGAACAACGCTTTAGCGTATTCGGACGGCGAGGCGCAGAACGCCACATGCATTGCGTGTCATCGAGGCGGCGAGCCGCACGAACGCTCAGCCCGTGCACAACGGCACGACGGATACGCCCGGGGCGTCGTGCGACGATGCGATGTGCGGTCGCTTCTACCCGTCTGACTAGTACAACGTCACCCGGTTGCGTCCGCCGGACTTCGCGGCATACAAGCCCTTGTCGGCGCGACCGATGAATTCGGTGAGATCCTCGCGCGGGCGATACTGCGTGACGCCGATCGACACGGTGATCTGGCTCACGTATTCATCCTTGTCCAGCCGCTTCACTCGCGCCTTCTCGATCAACGCGCGAATCTGTTCGGCCACCACGTGCGCGCCCTTGGCACCGGTCTCGGGCAGCAGCACGGCGAACTCTTCACCGCCGTAGCGCGCCGCCAGGTCGCGACCCTTGATGCTGCTCCTGAGCGCCTGCGCCACCGTGCGGATCACCTTGTCGCCGAACACGTGGCCGTAGGTGTCGTTGATCTTCTTGAAGTGATCGATGTCTATCATCATCAGGCACAGATCGCTGTTCTCCACCAGCGCCGCTTCGGTCATGTCGACGATCAGTTTGTCGAAGCCCTTGCGGTTGGTCACGCCGGTAAGCGCATCGGTGGCCGCCTCCTCCTTGGCGCGGGTGAGCTGCGCACGCAGCTCCTCCACTTCCGCGCGGCTTTCGTCGAGCACCGTCTGCAGCTTCACCATCGATACCTGGGTCTCGGTGGTCAGATTCACCACCCGGGCGATGCGCTCCAGCAGCTGGTCGGAGTTCATGCCGCCTTGCTGCAGCTCGGTGCCCCACGCCTCGAGGCTGGTGCCGTAGGCGGCCGCCTTGCCGCTCGACTCGGCCGTGGTCTCGGCGACCTCCTGCAGCACACGCTCCAGGCCGCTCTTGATGCGCTCGGCGGTCGATTCGTCGATGCCCAGCACATGCTTGCGATACAAATCGATCGTCACCGCTTCGCTCAACTGGGTGCCGTTGGCGGTGAGCTGTGCGATCTCCGCGTTGAGCGAGGCATTGCGGCCCGAGACGAACTCGTACCACACCGCGTAGCTGAGCGGATGGCGTGGAGTGGATTGCTTGGCCATCAGCGGAATGGCCAGACGCAGATACTCGGAGCTGCGTTCGATGGAGTCGGGATACTGCATGGGAAAGGTCTCCGGACGAGCTGTTCTTGAAATCTAGGATTCGTCGCTTCGTGCGCCCGCGCACGCGACGGCAGGCACGCGCAGGTGTCGGTGCGACGCTCGTAAAGTTGTCATCGGCAGATCGGGCGATTCCTTCAAGCGCACCGATGAGCGGCTTAGGTGCGGGCGTGACAATGCGCGCATCACGCCCGACGGCTGCGCCAGCCCGGTGATGGCGGGGATAGTTGGCCGATTCATGAGCGAGTTGGGGAAGGTATCCACGAGGATCGTCAACAGCTTTACGGCGTGCCACGCAGCTTGCGCTCGACCAGATCGGCCAGCTCTGCGGTGAGCGCGCCGCTGGCACGCGCCTGACGGAACGCATGCATCGCTTCGGCGTCGCGTTCGTTGGCTTCGTGGGAAAGAGCCAGCCCCACCCACCATGCACCAACCCCCGGCGCTTGCCGCAGCGCGGCCAGATATTCGTCGGCGGCTTCGGCGTGTCGCCCGGCGCGGCGCAGCAGTGCCGCGTGGAAGGCGCGGTATTGCGCGTTCGCGGCGCCCGCGGCGCGATGCTTCGTCAGCAGCTCCAGCGCACTCGACTGATCGCCGCGCTCGAGTTGCAATCGCGCCAGCACGATCGCGAAGTTGCTGTTGCCCGCATCGCGCGCCAATCCCTCGGTGAGCGTCGCCTGCGCTTCGTCGAGCGCGCGCGCCTCGATGAGCAGCGCGGCGAGCGTTTGCCGGGCGGCGGCGTGGTCCGGGTTGGCCGCCAGCGCCGCATTCAACGCGATCTTCGCATCGGTGATGCGTCCCTTCTCGATCAACCCGGCAGCACGTCGAAACGCAGCATCGGCGGACTCCGTGCCTTGATCGAGCATGCGCTTCTCGATGCGCGTCGGCTCGTTCGTCGTCAACGATGCCGCGGGCTTCGCTGTGGCGACGACGGTTGCGCGGTGTTCGACAGGCGGCGCACTCGGCACGGGCCGCGATTCGGTTGCAGGCTTCACTGCGTTGGTTGCACCGCCAAGCCGGGGCGATACTGGCGTGCTCGCCGCGGCGACCTTTGGTGCTGCTGCAAAGGGCGTCGCTGTCGATTCGGTCGATAACGCCGGGCCAATGCCGGAGCTTGCGGCTGCATGCATCGGGCCCGGGCCGTCTGCGTGGGCTTTGGACCGCACCGACGTCCCCACGGCGGCAGGCTGCAGAGCATTCGAGTGCGCGGTCGATGCCGAGGTCATGGCAATAGCCGGAGCAGCAGTCGGCGTGATCGCCCCACCCGGCGCGCGCGTGACCGCGATCGCCGCAGCGCACACGATTGCAACCCCGACACCGATCAGCCAAAGGTTTCGCCGACGCGCGATGTTGCTGCGTATCGATACCGCAGGCTCGACCTGCAACACGTCCGGCGTCGCTTGGCGTGCATCGAGGTCGCGCAGCATCTGATTGACGACGCTCATCGCAGCCATCCTCCGATCGAGGATCCGCCAAACACCGAGCCGATGACGCCGAGCGCCAGGCTTGTCAGGCCAAGCCAGGCCATGCCCAGTCGGCGCGCGGATGGAGTGTCTCGTGCCGCCGCGCGCGCTTCGCGCCAGCCGGCTGCTACCTTGCCGCGGCCATAAGCGAGCATCAGCGTCTTGTTGGCGATGATGTTGACGACGCGCGGGATCCCACCGCTCGCACGGTAGATCGCATGCGTAGCAGGACGGGTGAACATCCGGCCGCCCTTGTGGCCCGCCACCAGCAGGCGATGCGCCAGATAGAGCTCAGTCTCCGACCGCGTAAGCGGTGAGAGCCGGTGTTCGAAGGTGATGCGGCTCCTCAGTTGCCGGATGCGCGGCAGGGCCAGTTTGCGATCGAGCTCGGGCTGACCGAACAGCACCACCTGGAGCAGTTTGCGCTTTTCCGTTTCGAGATTCGACAGCAGCCGCAGCGTTTCCATCGATGTGAGCGGCATCGCCTGCGCCTCGTCGATGCACACGATCGCCCGTTCACCGCGTTCGGCGATCTCGATCAGACGCGCTTCGATCTTGGTCATCAGCCGGTACTGATCCGGAATGCCGCGTCCGAGCTTGCAGCCCAGTTCGTTCGCCAGTGCCGCAAGCAGCATGTGCGGATCGAGCCGCGGATTCGGGATGTACGCGGCCTTCCAGTGGCTGGGCATGGTCGCGAGAAACTTGCGGCAGAGCAGCGTCTTGCCGGTGCCGACCTCGCCGGTGATTTTGATGAACCCTTCGCCGTGCGTCGCCGCGAAGCGCAGCGTGTTGAGCGCCGAGCGGATGCTTTCGCACGCGCAGAAGAAGCTCGTGTCCGGCGTGATGCCGAACGGCGCCTCGCGCACGCCGAAATGCTGCAGGTACATCATCGCGGTCCTCGAGCATCGTCCGCGCCGCGCATCGAGGCGGGTACGCCGGGCACTGACGCCGGCACGTTGCCGAAATCCACGACGCGATCGCGCATCCGTGCCAGTTCGGCCGGATCGGTCTCGCCCTGCACGATGGTGGGCTTGATCAGGATCACCAGCTCTTTCTTGTTCGACACCCGTGCGCGGCTGCCGAGCGCCTGCCCGAGCACCGGCACGTCCTGCACGCCCGGCAATCCGGAGCGCCGATCGGTGACGTCCACGCTCATGAGTCCGCCGATCGCGACGATGTTGCCATCGCCCACTTTCACGATCGAGTCGGTTTCGCTTACCGTGCTGCGGGCGAGCGGCAGCGAGATGTTGCCGCCGAACAGCGAGCCCAGATTGATGCGCCGGTCGTCCTGCACCACCGAACTGACCGACGGGTGGATATGCAGGATCACGTTCGAAGCTTCATCGATCTGCGGGGTGACATCGAGCGCGACGCCGGAGAAGAATGGCTGCAACGTGAGCGTCGGGAAGCTGGTGGTGGCACCGCCGATCGTGCTCGTGGTGGTCGTGCCGCTTTGCACGTTGGTGACGAAGAACTCGTCGGTGCCGACCTTGAGCACCGCCTTCTGATTGTTGAGCGTGGCGATACGCGGGCTCGACAGCACCTGCACGCTGCCCTGGCCTTCGAGGAACTGCAGCAGTGAGGCGAAGTTGCGCGTCTGCAGCGCCAGACCGAACAGCGAGCCGCCGCCCACGCCGGGAATCAGCGTGGCGCCGCCCAGACCCGACTCGATCGAGCGATTGAGCGGATCGGCGGTGAGCGTGCCATCGGTGAGCGTGCTGGCACTGCGCAACGTCGTGCTTGGATTGAGTACGCCAAATTGCAACCGGCCGGTCGGGAATGCCGCCCAGTTCACGCCGGATTGAAACGCCTCCGACAGCGTGACCTCGATGATCTTCGCCTCGAGCATGACCTGCCGTTCCACCGAGAGCTTGATTGCGCGCAGGTACGAATCGACGTTGCGGATGTCGCCCGGCATGCCGCGCACCACGATCACGCCGGCCTGCGCATTGACGACCACGCTGCGCCCGCCTTCGGCGCCGACGATCAGCTTGAGCGTGTCGTCGAGGTCCTTCCAGAAATCGCTGCGCGTCGAGGTGAGGATGCGGCTCGAGTCGGTGACGCGCGCCGCTGCGCCGGGTTGACCCGCGACATTCGGTTGGGCACCTGGAACCGCGCCGGGGGCGGCAGGTGCGCCCGGAGCCGCGCCACCGGCGGTGTCTGCCACCGAGCCGGAAATCACCCGCACTTCGCTACGGCCTACGCGCTGGCCGACGAGATAGTTCACGCGGAACACGCGCGTCTGCATCGCCGCGCCGTGCACGAAGATGCGCGTGCCTTCGACCCGGTATTCGTAGCCGTACAACTCGCGCAGGCTGTCCAGCGCCTCGCGCACCGTCACGTCCTTCAGATTCACCGAGATCGTGCCGTTGACTTCCGGATGCACGAGCATGCTGTAGCGCGTGCCCGAGACGATCGCCAGGAAAACCTGCTGTGCCGGCGCGTTGTTGATCGACAGGTCGAAGCGCGGCTCGAGCGCGCGGCCGTCGACTTTGGGCAGTTCCAGTCGCAGTGGCGGAATCAGCGCCTGTTCGATTTCCTGCTGCCGTGCGGGCTTGCGCTTCGCATTGGCGTTGGCGTTCATCTCGTCGATGATGGCCTTGTCCAGCGTGGCTGGACGCGGTGGCACCGAGCATGCGCCCAGCGCGCACAACAGCAGCAGCACGATCGATCGGATCATGGATTCGTCCCCGGGGCGCCGCGGCTCAACGCCGGCAGCGTGGCAGTTGGTTTCTTTTGCACGTGCGGTAGCAGACCCAGCACGACGGTCTTGCCGTCCGCCTGGCGCAGCGTCACGTCGGTTTCGGTGATGCGCTCGATGCGGGCGTCGCCGATGCGCTCACCTTGCGCGAGCGTGCGGCCGTTGATGACGGCGTAGCGCTGCGCCGGCCCGATGATGATCGTCTGCACCAGCCGTTCGGGTGCGGCCTCGCGCGCCGCGGCGGGTTGGCTCGCAACGAGCGGCGGACGCATCGGGTCGGTCATTGCCTGCGCGTGTACGAGCGTGCCCAGGCAGCTCAGCACCAGGCTCGGTACGAACACGCGCATCGGGCTCATACCACCACCCAGTTGCGCTCGAAGCTCAGCGTGTAGACGGTGAGCTTCATGGTGATGCGCGGATAGTCGGTCGTTGCCACATCGATGTTCTTCCAGAACATGCGATAGGGCAGTTGCTCCAACGCGTCCAGATAGCGCAGCAGCTCGAAGTAGCCGCCGCTCACGGTCAGCTCGACACCGTGCCGGTAGACGCGGATCGAGTTGCGCGCAGGCTGGGCCGGCTCACTGTTGCCTGCCTGGTCGGTGAACAGTTCGACGGCCGGCAGCGAGCGCAACGCCACCAGTTCCAGGCGGCGGTCGCGGCGCAGCATCTCCTCCAGCAGATTGGGGATGCGCTCGGGCGGCACCATGCCGCGCTGATGTTCGGTCAGCTGCGCGTCGGCCTGCGCAATGCGCGCTTTCAAATCTTCGATCTGCGCCCGGCGCGGCGCATCGGGATCGTCGTCGGGCGCGTTGATCGCCGCCTGCACCTGTTCCTGCAGCACGCGGGTGTCAGCCACCTTGCGTTGCAGATCGCGTGTCATGCCGCGCATCCGATCGTTCAGCGGATTGATCACCAGCGCGAAGCCCAGGAACAACAGTACGAGCGCCGAAGCCGCGAAGACGATGGCGCGCTCGCGCAGCGTCATCGCGTCGATGCGTTCGCCCCAGCGGATCGCCCATTGCTTCATCGGCCGGCTCCTGCCGCGGGTTTGGTCGCGCCGAGCGTGAACTCGAGCGATGGGATTGCCTGCGCCTCTTGCGCGCTGTCGGCGCGCGCTTGCGACGCATGGATGCGCAGCTCGGCGAACCCGTGTCCGCGCAACGCCGCCTCGCGATTGAGCATGCGCAGGTAGCTCGGCAGAAGATCGGGCTGCTGCAGCCGGCCGCGGATCACGTTCAATCCGTCAGCGCCGGTCGCGGTGAATCCGGTGAGCCACACGCCGTTCAGGGTCTGGCGCGCCAGCGCGCTCATGTAGCGCGCGAAGCCTTCGGTGTTGCCGAGGCTGCCGGTGGCGAACGCGTCGAGCAGGATCTGTTGCGCACCCAGATGGGTCTCGAGCCGGCTCGCCTGATCGATCAACACCTTGCTCGGACCGGCCTTCTTGTCGGCGGCAAACTGAGTGAGCAGCCGTTGCGCCGCTGCGAATTGTTGGTTGGTCTCGATGCTTTGGCGCTGCAACGCGATCAACTGAACCTGTTGCATGCCATGCACGCCAACCAGGGCGATGGCGACGATCCCCAGCGCTGCAACCATGGTGCGTGCCGAGAACACCTTGCGCCGCGCGAGGAAGATCGGATTAAACAGATTGATCTGCTGGCTCATAGCGCCACCTGCTCATGACGCAGCGATGTGCCGATCAGATGGAACAGGCGCGATTGCGTGCGCGCATCCATCTCGCCGTCGGCGATGTCGAGCACCTCGTTGATGTCGATCGCCTGCACGCGAACGCCCAGGCCGCTGGCAAGGTACTCGGCCAGGCCGCTGGGTTCGGGTTCGGGGGCGAGCAGCAGTCTGGCCACCGGAATGGCGCGGAACTGGCGATCGAAGTGATCGAGCGAGCGCTGCAGCTCGAGCAGAATCCGACCGTGCACCTCTTCGCGCACGTCGGCGTCGCGCGTGCCTACCTGCGCGAGCGACACTTCGAAGCGCCGTGCGAGGAACAGCTCGCCACGGAAGTTGAAGGTGAGCAGGCCGCCGTGCTCGTTGATGTGCAGCGCGGCGATCGCGCGATTGGGTTCCTCGTAGAGCGCGGCGACATTGCGCTGCGCGGTCTCGGGGATGTCGATCACCGACAGGCCGATTCCCGCCTGTTCGAACTGCTTGATGCGCGCCTGAATCGCGTCGTTGCGCGCCGCAACCGCGTACATGGTCGGCGTGCGCGCCGGACCGTCGCCCGACTGCGGGATGTCGAGCACGTCGAGCGTCACATCGTCGATGTGGAAATCGAGCAGGTCCTTGACGCGCCAGCGGATCGCCGCTTTCAGTTCGTCGCGCGCCACGTTCGGTGCGTCGACCAGGACAATCTGATACTCGCCCGGGTCGAGCAGGGTCATGCACCGATAGCGTGAAAGCGACAGCTCGCGGCCGGTCCGCTGCAGTGCATTGACGGGCTGGTCGCCGTCGCGCACCGCGAAGCGGTGCACCTGCGGCTTGCCGTGCGTGGTGAATTCGCCGTGGACAGCCGCGACCCGGCCGGCGTCTGCGGCGAGCGCCATCCAGCCAGCCGACTTGCGCGACTTGCGAAACCACTTCACGGAACGGACCTGGGAGGGACTTGAGGTCCGGTCAAGTTAGAGACGCGGGGGGCCGCTGTCGGTGGATTCGTCCGCGCCCCCCCGGGGAATTTATCGAGCCCGAATATTCCCTCGCGGCGATATTGATGAAGTGGGCAGCGCCGAGCGGTCGGTGCGCACGTTGCCCCGGCCGGCGCGGCGCGCTTATCCTCTGCCGGTGCTCCGCGCGGCCTGGCGGAGCTCCTTGAGCCGGCGCTCGGGTCCGACGCCGGCGTCCAAACACAAAGAGGAGACCTCCCAATGAGCACCCCCACGGGTTCGGTGCAGCAGTGGCTCGATCAGTTCGGGGCCGCGGTCGCGAACAGACGTTTCGCCGACGCGGCAGCGATGTTCGGTGACGATTCGTACTGGCGCGACCTGGTCGCGTTCACCTGGAACATCAAGACGGCTGAAGGTCGGAGTCAGATCCAGGCCATGCTCGAAGCGACGATGCCGGATGCGAAATCGGCGAACTGGAAGATCAAGGGCGATGGCAGCGAAGCCAACGGCGTCACCGAAGGCTGGTTCACGTTTGAAACCGGTGTCGGTCGCGGCAGGGGCCATCTGCGCCTGATCGGCGGCAAAGCCTGGACGTTTCTCACGACCTTGCAGGAGCTGAAAGGCTTTGAGGAGAAGAAGAACGAATCGCGGCCCAAAGGGGTGGAGCATGGCGTGTACGCGGGCCGCAAGACCTGGTTGGAGGAACGCCAGGAGGAGCAGCGCACGCTCGGTCACGACAAGCAGCCCTTTGCGCTGATCGTCGGCGGCGGCCAGGCCGGCATCATTCTCGGCGCGCGGCTTCGCAAGCTCGGCGTGCCCGCGATCATCGTCGAGAAGAATCCGCGCGCCGGTGACAGCTGGCGCAATCGCTACAAGAGCCTGTGCCTGCACGATCCGGTCTGGTACGACCATCTGCCGTATCTGCCGTTCCCCGCCGATTGGCCGGTGTTCAGCCCGAAGGACAAGATCGGCGACTGGCTCGAGAGCTACACGAAGCTGATGGAGCTCAACTACTGGGCCAGCACGACGGTCAAGCACGCGCGCTGGGACGAGTCGAAGCAGCAGTGGGAGGTCACGGTCGAGCAGCAGGGCAAGACCGTGGTGCTGCGCCCGAAGCAGCTCGTGTTCGCCACCGGGATGAGCGGCGTGCCGAGCATGCCCAGCTACCCGGGCATGGACGCGTTCAAGGGCACGCAGGTGCACTCGAGCAAATTCGAAAGTGGCGAGAAGTGGAAGGGCAAGAAGGCGCTCGTTGTCGGCTCGAACAACTCGGCCCACGATATTGCCGCGAATCTGTGGGAAAACGGCGCTGACGTGACCATGGTGCAGCGTTCGACAACGCACGTCGCTCGCAGCGATACGTTGATGGATCTTGCGCTTGGCGGACTGTACTCGGAGCAGGCGGTGAAGAACGGCATCGACGTCGACACCGCCGATCTCATCTTCGCCTCGCTTCCCTACAAGGCGTTGCCGCCCTTGCAGGTGCCGGTCTACCAGCAGATGAAGGAGCGCGACGCCGATTTGTACAAGCGGTTGGAGAAGGCCGGCTTCATGCTCGATTTCGGCGAGGACGATTCGGGCCTGTTCATGAAATACCTGCGGCGCGGCTCTGGCTACTACATCGACGTGGGTGCGAGCGAACTGGTGGCCGATGGCCGCGTGAAGCTCAAGACCGGCGCGATCGAGCGCGTCACGGCTGCCGGGCTGCAGATGCAGGATGGCAGCACGCTGCAAGCCGACCTGATCGTCTGGGCCACCGGCTACGGATCGATGAACGGCTGGGTGGCGCAACTCATCGACCAGGAGACCGCCGATCATCTGGGCAAATGCTGGGGGTTGGGCTCGGGCACGAAGAAGGACCCCGGCCCGTGGGAGGGCGAATTGCGCAACATGTGGAAACCCACGCAGGTGAAGAACCTGTGGATGCAGGGCGGCAACCTGCATCAGAATCGCCATTATTCGCTGTGCGTTGCATTGCAGCTCAAGGCACGCATGGAGGGAATTCCGACGCCGGTGTACGAACTGGCGCCGGTGCACCATAAAGCTTGAGCCGCGGGCTCGAGCTGAGCAGCGTCGCCGGCGCGCCGCGGCAGATTCGCAATCGGAGGCAGGCCATGATGAAGATCGATCGCATCCACCACGTTGCCTATCGCTGCCGCGACGCCAAGGAGACCGTGCACTGGTATCGCAAGATGCTGAACATGGACTTCGTGCTGGCCATCGCCGAGGATCAGGTGCCTTCCACCAAGGCACCCGATCCGTACATGCACATCTTTCTCGATGCGGGTAACGGCAACGTGCTCGCATTCTTCGAGCTGCCGACGCAGCCGCAGATGGGGCGCGATCCGAACACGCCCGAATGGGTGCAGCACATCGCGTTCAAGGTGAACGACCGCGCCACGCTGCTCGAGTACAAGGCGCATCTGGAGGCCCATGGCGTGCCGGTGATCGGCGTCACCGACCACGGCGCGTTCCACTCGATCTATTTCTTCGATCCCAACGGGCATCGGCTGGAGCTTGCCTGTCCCGATCCGAACGCCGATGCGATGCAGGTGAAGGCCGATGCGGTGAAGTGGGACATGCTGGAGGAGTGGTCGCAGACCAAGCGCGCCCCGCGCCATGCGGCATTCCTGCACGAGCGCGAGTTCGAACAGTGAGCGAGTAGGCGAGGCGCGCGATCGCCGACTGCTATTCGCAGCGTTACGTCGGTCGCTGCCTTAGTAGTTTTCGCGCAGGTAGATGAGTCGGTTCGGTGCGCGGTCGGTGCCGTACACGCCGAACGTGGCGCGCGCCTGCGGATCGTCGTCGTAGTTCGTGTTCGGGTTGGTGTCGTCGTCGCTCGAATTCCAGCGCCCGCGCAGGTAGCTGCGCGACGCGCTCGTCGCCGCGGCCGTTGCGCCCCCCACCGACCCACAGTACTGCGCGCCGCCCGGCACCGTGCCCAGATTCACGCGCAGATCGACGCTGCCGTTGTTGCTCGCGCCAGGCGCGGCGAGCGACGCGTTGGCAACGCCATTGGTGAAGCCGATGGTCGCGGCGCTGAACGCCGTCTCGCAAGCGTTGAGGTTGAGCTGGTAGTTGGACTGGCTCACGTTTGTACGTGCAAGGCGCGTGCAACTGTCGAGCGTGTTCACCAGGAATCCGCTGCCGTTCCAGTATTCCACCTGCATCGTCACCGCAAGCGCGAGTCGCTCCGAGCCGAGCGCGTTCTGCACCCGCAACCGGCCGAAGCGGATCTGCGTGTCGGCGCCGATCTGGGCGCGATCATTGCCACCGGTGCCGTCGACGTCGAAGTTGAGCGCCGCCGCGGCAAGTGCCACGGCATCTGCGTCCTGCGGCGCGATGCCGATCTTGACTTGCGTGAACGGCCCGTCGGGGTTGTCCGGTGCGCTGCGGCGCTGAATCGCCACCGTCGCGGCGAGATTGCTCGCCACGCCATTGCCCCAACTGCCGGTCACACCTGCCGCGGTGTCCAAGCGCGCGCTGAGGTCGGTGCTGGTAGCGATGTCGCGTGCGCCGAAGCTCATGCCGGCTGACGTCACCGGTAATTTCGCGAAGCTACCTCGATAGTTGGTCGTGGCGATGCCCGAGGCATTCAAAGCGGACAGAGTGAACTGCAGCGACAGACCTTCGTCCATGTACGAGAACGACGAAGCCGGTGAGCAGGACGACGATGCGCGATTGGTGAGCGTCGCAGATGAGAGCGCGAAGCGGCTCGGGATGAAGCGCCCGACACCGACCAGCCCGTTGGTGCTTGCGGTGATCGATTGGCCCGAGCCGAGATAGTTCGTGCTGGCGGCGGTGAGATTGATGATGCCGACCTCGGAGTAGCTCACTGCCTGGGTGCGCGCCCCGGTGGAGAAGCCGCTGAAGCTCGATCCGCTCAGGCTGCCGGCGTCGCCGCCGACGGGCTCGGCGAGCGCATGCGTGAGCGTCGCGCTCGCTCCACCGGACTCCAAGCCGAAGTTGGGCGTTGCCGCGTTGGCCGCGATCTGCGCCTGGCTGTCGGGCTCGCCGTTCGCGTCGGCATCGTCGCCCGACTTCCATGCCACCGCGGTCAACGTCGCATTGAAATTGCTGCCGGCCACGACGGTCGGTGTGCTGCTTGCGCCGCTCAGACCCGTGCCCGGTCCGGTCACGCCGATGCGCAAGCCGAACGGCCGCACCACGAATGCATTGCTCGATCCGCTCATCGTCTGACCCGACGGCGGCGCGGGCAGTGCGTAGCGCGCGTACAGCGTGATCTGACCCGCATCGGGGTAGTTGAAGACCAGGGGGGCCTTCGACTGCGCATCGAACGCCAGCGAGACCGATGTGTAGCTCGAAGGCGCAGCGGTGCCATTGTTCTGGCCGACGGCCGTCATCGTCCCGGTGCTGCTGCGCACCCGCACCTGCGAGCCCGGTGACGGCACGCACGAGGAGGGGTTGTTGCACTGTGAGGCCAGCTCGACGCTGACGGTCTGATTCTGAAACGCGCTGGTGCAGCTGCCGGTGTTGGTGTCGGTGCGGATCGCCTGCAGATACAGCGTCTGCGCACCGAACCCGACGTTGGAGTCCTTGCCGGCGATATGCGTGCTGACCGTGGCGCTGGTGGTGCCATTGGCCGTCACGCGAAACGCGGTGTTTGTGAACGTGATCGACGGATCGACGCTACCGCCTTCAGCGCGCGTACCGTCGGTGACGTTGATGTTGATCGTCGCCGGCGTGCTCTGGCGCAGCCGCGCCGTAAAACTCGACTCGCTGCCAGGCCAGGTGTAGCTCGCCTGGCCGTTGTTGCTACCCGAGGGACTCCAGGTGCCGCCCCCGCTTGCCAGAGTTGCTTCCCACACGCCCGCGCTGGTCGAAGTGGTGAGCGTGAGCACGGTGCCCGCACCCGGGCTCACCGCGGTGCCGGTTGCGTCGCGCGCGGTGAACGTCACCTGCGCCGGCTCACAGGTGAGGCCGGTGCTGCCGCCTGGGTACGTGATCGCGTAGTCGTTCACCAGCACGCAGGTGCGCGTGGCATTCATGTCAGCGGTGATCTCGGCCGCCGTCCGCTCGTTGGTGTAGAGGCGCACTTCGTCGATCTGGCCGTCAGCCGAGTTGCCGGTACCCCCTGATCCGAGCTGCGCGCTGCGGTTGTCGCCGATGTAGAGCGTGCTGATGCTGGAGCTCAGGCTATTGTTGCTCGTCGAGGTCGAGCCCGACTGCGTGCCGTTCACGTAGACGCGCAGCCGGGCCGCATCGCCGAAACTCCACGACACCGCGATGTGCACCCAGGTATTCGCGGCGTACGAGAACGAGGCGCTGTCGGCGGTATAGGTGCTGTTGTTGCTGTCGGTGACCGCGAAGCGCAGTGTGCCGTTGCCGCGCTTGGCAAGCGAGAACGAACGGCCGTTCGTCGTCGTCGCATCGAGGAGCTGGCGATCGTCGGTGGTCCAGCCGCTGGCGGCCTTGTACCAGAAGCTGATCGTGCCCGAGCGTCGCATGCGGGTGTCGACGTCGATGCCGGTGTCGATCGCCTCGATCGTGCCGGTGCTCGTGTTCGATACGATGGTGCCGGCCCGGCAGGTGCCAGGTGGCGTGGCCGGCGAAGGT
>CADECO010000132.1:8222-13716 GCA_902825905.1 uncultured beta proteobacterium | reverse complement strand
CCTTCACCCTTCACCTGCCTTGACCGGCACCAGGATCTCGCGATTACCGTTGGACTGCATCGCCGACACCAATCCGGCCTGCTCCATCGATTCCAGCAACCGCGCCGCGCGGTTGTAGCCGATGCGCAGATGCCGCTGCACCAGCGATATCGAGGCGCGCCGTGTCTTGAGCACGACCTCGACCGCCTGGTCGTAGAGCGGGTCGGCCTCGCCACCGCCGTTGCCGCCACCACCGACCAGATCGAGCGCGGCCTCGGCGTTCTCGCTGGTTCCCTCGAGCAGACCCTCGATGTAGTCGGGCTGTCCGAGAGACTTCAAATGATCGACCACCTTGTGCACCTCGGCATCGGCCACGAACGCACCGTGTACGCGAAGAGGCAACCCTGTTCCGGGCGGCAGATACAGCATGTCGCCCTGGCCGAGCAGCGATTCGGCGCCCTGCTGATCGAGGATCGTGCGCGAATCGACGCGGCTGGAGACTTGGAACGCGATACGCGCCGGAAAGTTCGCCTTGATCAGGCCGGTAATCACATCGACCGACGGGCGCTGGGTCGCGAGAATGAGGTGGATGCCGGCCGCTCGGGCTTTTTGCGCCAGCCGTGCGATCAGCTCTTCGACCTTCTTGCCCACCACCATCATCAAGTCGGCAAACTCGTCGATGATCACGACGATGTAGGGCAGCTTGGTGAGCGGTACCGGATTCTCGCCTTCGAGCGTTGCGGGATCGAACAGCGGCTTGCCTGCCTTCTCGGCGTCGGCCACCTTGTGGTTGTAGCCCGACAGATTGCGCACGCCGACCCACGACATCAGCTTGTAGCGGCGCTCCATCTCGCCGACACACCAGCCCAGCGCATGCGCGGCCAGCTTCATGTCGGTGACCACTGGCGCGAGCAGTTGCGGGATGTCCTGGTAGACCGACAGCTCCAGCATCTTCGGATCGATCATGATCAGCCGCACGTCGCGCGCTTCTGCCTTGTAGAGCAGCGATAGCACCATCGCGTTGATGGCCACCGACTTGCCTGAACCGGTGGTGCCGGCCACGAGCAGATGCGGCATGCGCGCCAGATCGGCCACGATCGGCTGTCCGCCGATGTCCTTGCCCAACGCAAGCGCCACCGGCGAATGCATGGTGTGGTACACCTTCGAGGACAGGATCTCCGAAAGACGCACCGTCTGGCGCTTCGGGTTCGGAATTTCCAGGCCCATGCACGACTTGCCCGGGATCGTCTCGACCACGCGAATGCTGACCACCGAAAGCGAGCGCGCGAGATCTTTCACCAGATTGACGATCTGGCTGCCTTTCACGCCCACGGCGGGCTCGATCTCGTAGCGCGTGATGACCGGCCCCGGATACGCGGCAAGCACCTTCACCTCGACGCCGAACTCCTTCAACTTGCGCTCGATCAGGCGCGAGGTGTACTCGAGCGTCTCGGCACTGATCGGCTCGCGCTCACCGCTGGGTTCGTCGAGCAGTGCAAGCGGCGGCAGCGGTGTGTCGGGCAGGTCGTGGAACAGCGGCGCCTGCTTCTCCTTCACCACCCGCTCGGACTTGGGGATCTCGACGACCGGCGGCTCGATGCGGATCGGCGTGGCTTCTTCAACACGACGCTTCTCCGCCCGCACGATGGCAACCCGCTCGACCACCGCGGCCTCGCCCACCTTCTCGTCGACCTTGCGCTCGCGCCAGGCGAGCACGCGACCCACCCCGCGCTCGACCCATTCGCCCAGCTTCTCGAACGCGGTCAGCCACGACACGCCGGTAAACAACGACAGACCAATGCCCAACAGCGTGAGCAGCACGAGAGTCGCGCCCACATAGCCGATGCTCGCGTACGCCGCGTCGCCGACGATGGCGCCGATCACCCCGCCGGGGCGAAACGGCAACGTGGCTTTGATCGAATGGAAACGCAGCGCTTCGACCGCGCTCGAGGCGATCAGCACCAGTAGGAAGCCACCGAGCGCGATGAAGAACGAACGCCGGTCGCTGATCGATGTGCCGTCGAGACGACGGTAGCCCCAGAAGACCGTGTAGATCAGCAGCAGGATCCACCAGTACGCCGACACGCCCGACAGATAGAGCAGGAGATCGGACAGCCAAGCGCCGAACCGGCCTCCGGCGTTGTGGATGACCGCCCCGCCGGTGCGCGACCAGCCCGGATCACGCGTATTGAAGGTGAGCAGCGAGAGCGCGAGATAAAGCGCGGCCGCGACGACGATGAACCAGCGCGATTCGCGCAGCAGGGTCGCAACTTTGCCGGGAAGAGGGGCTCGGGCAGGCTTGGCCAAAGCAGGGTTCGGATTCGTTCTGTGTGTAGGGTTGGTGACGATTCGGGGGGATATCTCCCCCAAGCCCCCTATCTATGTCGCCTGACAGTGGTGCTCTCAGGCGCTCGAATAAACAACAAGGCCTAGGGGCAATTGTAACTGCCGCTAGGCCTTGGACTGGCGCCGCCGCGAGGACGGCGGCTGCCTTCCAAGTACGCGTGCAACTTCCACGCGTACCTGGAACTGATCGAGCTAATGCGCCATCAGGATGTTGTCGCGCAGGAAGATCGCACCGGAACGCACTTCGATGTAGCCACCGGTCTGCAGATCCTTCATCACGCGGCTGACCATCTCGCGCGAAGCGCCGATCATCTTGGCGATGTCCTGCTTCGGCAACTTCTTCGTGACGACCTTCTGGCCGTCGATGGTGTCGGCCATCTCGAGCAGCAGGCGAGCCACGCGACCGTAGACGTCCATCAGCGCGAGGCTGCCGATCTTGCGATCGGCGTCGCGCAGGCGCTTGACCAGACCGCGCATCACGCCCATGCAGATGTCGAAATTCTCGGCCAGGCACTTCTTGAAATCGGCCTTGGAGATGGTGAGCAGTTCGCACGGCTCGATCGCGATGACGGTGGCCGAGCGCGGCGCATCGTCGACCAGGGCCATTTCGCCGAAGAACTCGCCCGACTGCAGAATGGCGAGGATCACTTCGCGGCCTTCGTCGTCGCTCATCATGACCTTCAGACGACCGGCGATGACGATATAGAGCGAATCGCTCGGATCACCGGCTGAGATGATCGTCGAGCTGCGCGGGAACGCCTTGCGGCCCACGACGCGGGTGAGAAGTGCGAGCTGCCCTTCGGGCAACTGCGAGAACAACGGAACGTTGCGAAGCAAGAGAGTTGAGACGCTAGCGGGACCACGCATTGTTTTATGCCTCCAGGAAGTTGCAAGCTCTATCTGATCGAGTCGAGACAGCGTTGGATTGGTTCGATTCGGCCTGCTCGATATACATCCGAGCTTTGTGCTCGCGTCTCAACGCGTACACCCCGTACGCGCCGACACGAATAGAGCCTCGAGCCTCTTTACCCCCGTCGCTCCCTCTACTACCAACACTGCACAAAAACGCCGGACCCCCTCTGACTCGTTGCCTCGCCCAGAGCCGAGTCGAAACGGTCTTCCGCACCCGGAAGCTGCATTTCGCGCTCGCATTCCCTTGCTCCGACAACTTTCCAGCAAATCCAGGCTCGCGCGGGGACTCGATTCGATCGGCTGCACTGAGTTGTCGACCGGGCCAGAGTTGGCCACGGCGTGAGCTCGGATCGCCTAATCCCGCACGAACGCAGGCTCAGTATATGCGCGCAATATTCTCGAAACAATTGACTGCCGGATCGTACTTAGCACAAAAGTGAAGTAATTCCCATCAATCTGCGGTCATCCGCCGCTCGTCAGAGTAGCAATACCGGGTCGGTATAATCCGCGGCTTCCGCACTCTCAGCCTTGTGGCGTAGGCCGCGTGCGGCCCGTGACGCGGTACCGGGCCCGCTGCGGCGCGGCCTCGCCACCTCTGTAGTCCCGTCTGGTTTGTCCCCCTCTGCTGTTGGTCCCTCTCTGGTGAGCTCATGCCGAAGAACGTGAAACACTGCCGGCTCCTTATTCTCGGATCCGGGCCGGCTGGCTACTCCGCCGCCGTGTATGCCGCGCGCGCCAATCTCGGGCCGGTGCTGCTAACCGGTATCGCACCGGGCGGCCAGCTGATGACTACGACCGATGTCGACAACTGGCCGGCGGACTGGCAGGGCGTGCAAGGCCCCGAGCTGATGGAGCGCTTCCAGAAGCACGCCGAGCGCTTCGAGACCGAAATCGTGTTCGATCAGATCGCCTCGGCTCACCTCAAGGAAAAGCCGATCCGCCTCGAAGGCGATTCCGCGACCTATACCTGCGACGCGCTCATCATCGCGACCGGTGCCTCGGCTCGATATCTGGGGCTGCCCTCCGAAGAAGCATTCATGGGCAAAGGTGTCTCGGCCTGCGCGACCTGCGACGGCTTCTTCTACAAGGGCCAGGACGTCGCCGTGATCGGCGGGGGCAACACGGCAGTGGAGGAAGCGCTGTATCTGTCCAACATCGCCCGGCACGTGACCGTCGTACACCGTCGCGACAAGCTGCGCGCGGAGAAAATCATGCAGCAGAAATTGTTCGCGCGGCCCAACGTCACCATGAAGTGGAATCAGGTACTCGATACGGTCGAAGGCGACGACAAAGGCGTTACCGGCATCCGCATCAAGGCGGTGGAGGGCAACACCGCTGAGCAGGTGAAGGTGCATGGCGTGTTCGTGGCGATCGGCCACACGCCGAATACGCAGATCTTCGAGGGTCAGCTCGATATGGAAGGCGGCTACATCGTCACGCGCGGTGGACGCCACGGTCAGGCCACGGCCACCAGCGTGCCCGGCGTGTTCGCAGCCGGCGACGTGCAGGACCACATCTATCGGCAGGCGGTGACCAGCGCGGGCTCCGGTTGCATGGCCGCGCTCGACGCCGAGCGCTACCTCGACGACGCGCCAAGCTGAGCAGCTGAGCACAACGCCCGGGGCTCTCGCTACATGCACTTTGGCCATGGTCGACCGCAAGCGAGTCTCTCGCCCCTCCTCGTTACGCGAACAGCTGCAGGCAGAACGCCGCTCGAGCGACACGCCTGACGAGGACGTCGACCTGTTCCGCGATGCCGTGCGCGGCGCCGTTCCGATCGCCCGCGAGCACCGGGTGGTGATCGACACAAGAGCCGCTCCGCCGTTGCCGGTGCAAACCATCCTGGACGATTACGACGCGCTCGACGAGTTGCGCCGCGTTCGCGTGACGGCCGAGAGTGCCCTCGATACCGGCGAGGAGCCCAGCTACATCCGCGAGGGCTTTTCGCCGATGCTGTTGCGCAGGCTGCGGCGCGGACACTGGGTCCCCGAGCGCGAGTTGGATCTGCACGGTGCCACGCGCGAGCAAGCGCGCGAACTGCTCGCAACGTTTCTCAAGGAGTGCGTGCGACGCCGGGCGCGCTGCGTGCGCGTGATCCACGGCAAAGGACTGGGATCGAAGAACCGCGAACCCGTGCTGAAAGCCAAGGTACGCGTCTGGCTCGCGCATCGCGACGAGGTGCTGGCCTACTGTCAGACGCCGCCGACGATGGGTGGCAGCGGAGCGATGCTGGTTCTGCTCAAGGCGTAGCGTGCAC
>CADECO010000132.1:0-8122 GCA_902825905.1 uncultured beta proteobacterium | reverse complement strand
TCCGGCTGGTCCGAGTCAGATGGCCGATTCGTTCAACTCGCCGGTGCGGATGCGCACCACCTGCTGGACTTCGCTCACGAACACCTTGCCGTCACCGATCTTGCCGGTGCGCGCTGCCTTGATGATCGCCTCGATGACCTGCTCGACCAGATTGTCGGTCACCACCACCTCGATCTTCACTTTGGGCAGGAAATCGACGACGTACTCGGCACCGCGGTAGAGCTCGGTATGCCCCTTCTGCCGCCCGAATCCCTTGACCTCGGTGACGGTGAGCCCGGTCACGCCCACCTCAGCCAGCGCCTCGCGCACCTCATCGAGCTTGAACGGCTTTACGATCGCTTCGATCTTTTTCATGGTCGCGGGGAATTCAGGGGCGGAAAGAGCGCGCAGTATAGCGATCCCCGCCCGGAGCGCTCAACACGGATGGACTCGTACCGTGCGCGTGCAGCACCTCACCAGGTCGATGCGACACTCGCACGTTGCGCGCCTGCGCCCCGCGGCTCAGCCTTGCGTTTCGAACCAACGTCCAATCCCGGCTTGCCTGCCCCGGCCACAATCCGAATAATCGCCTGCGATGGCTTCCAATCTCCTCGGTGCATTCGCTCACTACTCGCTCGCGCAGGTGTGGGCATTCGTCAAGCGCTACGACAGCGCGATCGATCACTATCGGCGCTCGGTCTCGCTCGATCCATCGTATCAACGCGCATGGCGGGCGCTCGGTTTTCTGCTCGCGAGCGGGAAGGACACGGGCGGTGCCATCCAGGCAATGCAGCGTGCCGTCGCACTGGAGCCGGACGACTGGTCGACTCGGTTCAATCTGGGCTTCCTGCATCATCAGTGCGGCGACATGGATGCGGCGATCGAGCAGTTCGCCGCAGTGACTGCGGGCAGTCCCAATCTGGATCGCGCCTGGTACGGGCTTGGTTTGATCCATCTGGAGCGCGGTGAACTCGAATCTGCGATCGCCAATCTGGAACGCGCGGCGAAGCTGCAGTACTTCAATCCGCATGCGGCGCATCACCTGACGCTCGCCTACGCGCGCGCCGGCCGTCATGACGAAGGTCGAAAGGAGCTCAAGCGCCTCGAGGGATTCGATCCGAAGGCGGCCAAGCAAACCGCCGACGAACTGGCGCGGCTGTTTACTTCGCACTGAGCCGATGAACCTACGCGTCGAGGTGGTCGACTCGCTCAGTCGGGTCGAGGCATCACAGTGGAACGCTTTGACGGGCGGCCATCCCATGCTCAGTCACGCGTTTCTCCACGCGCTCCATGAAACGGGCTGCGCCAGTGCCAAGTCGGGCTGGCATCCGCAATTCGTCCTCGCGTGGAACGGCGCCACATTGGCGGGCGCGATGCCGCTCTATCTGAAGGGCCACTCGTACGGGGAATACGTATTCGACTGGGCCTGGGCCGACGCCTATCAACGCAGCGGTCTGGAGTACTACCCCAAGCTGCTCTCGGCGATTCCGTTCTCGCCGGTGGGCGCACCGAAGCTGCTCACCGCCGATCCGCAGGCGCGCGAGCTGCTAGTGCAGGCCGCGCTGCGTCTGGCGCGCGAGGCGTCGTCGCTGCACGTGTTGTTCCCGCAAGGTGATGAGCTCGACTCGTTGCAGGCTCACGGCCTGATGACGCGTCGCGGCGTGCAGTTCCACTGGTACAACCCGGGCTACGATAGTTTCGACGCGTTTCTGGCCGAGCTCTCGCACGACAAGCGCAAGAAGATCAAGCAGGAGCGGCGCAAGGTACGCGAGGCCGGCATCGGCTTTCGCTGGCTCGTCGGATCGCAGATCGGCGCCGCGCATTGGGCGTTCTTCAACAAGTGCTACCGCACCACGTATCGCGCGCACCATTCCAGCCCGTACCTCAATCTGGATTTCTTCGAGGAGATCGGGGCGAAGCTTCCCGATAGCGTGCTGCTGGTGCTGGCCGAGCGAAACGGCACCCCGGTGGCGAGCGCGTTGAACATATTCGGCGCCGATACGCTCTACGGCCGTTACTGGGGCACGACCGAGTTCGTGTCGGGCCTGCATTTCGAGGCGTGCTATTACCAGGCGATCGAGTTCTGCATCGCCGGCCGACTCCGGGTGTTTGAAGGCGGCGCGCAGGGCGAGCACAAGCTGGCGCGCGGATTCACGCCGGTGGAAACGCGCTCGGCGCACTGGCTGAAGCACCCGCAGTTCGCCAGCGCGGTCGAGAAGTTTCTTGCGCGCGAAGGCAACGGCGTGCTGCACTATATCGACGAGCTCAACGAGCACTCGCCGTATCGCCAGGCGGACGGCACCGCGAATACGCCCCAACCCGGCACGCCGGGCGCGGCTGACTAAAAGCCGCTCTCCGGCAAACGATTTCGCGGCAAAACATCGAAACGAATTCCAGAATTCCATCAACCCGAAGGAGGACTGCGTCATGCGACTCGCCAACAAGGTCATCATCATCACCGGCGCCGGATCGGGGATCGGCGAAGGCATCGCCAAGCGCTTCGGCCAGGAGGGCGCGAAGCTCATCACCAACGACATCAATGCCGCGGGGGGCGAACGCGTCACCAAAGCGATCCGCGATGCAGGCGGTACGGCCACATTCGTGCAGGCCGATGTCACGAAGGAAGCCGACTGGGCGAAGCTCGTCGGCTCGGCCGAGTCGACCTATGGGCGGCTCGATTGCGTGGTCAACAATGCCGGCTGGACGCATCGCGCGAAATCGATGCTGGAGATCACCGAAGCCGAGTTCGACAAGGTCTACGCGATCAACGTGAAGAGCATCTACTGGGCAGCGCGCGCGGCCATTCCGATCTTCAAGAAGCACGGCGGCGGCAATTTCGTGAACATCGCCTCGACCGCCGGCGTGCGGCCGCGACCCAATCTGACGATCTACAACAGCACCAAAGCGGCGGTGATCAACCTGTCGAAATGCATGGCGGTGGAATTCGGGCCGGCGAACATCCGCGTCAACTGCGTCAATCCGGTGTTCAACCCCGATACCGCGCTATCGGCCGATTTCGCCGGCGGCGCAGTGACCGAGGAGTCGCGCGCGCGCTTCCTGACGACGATTCCGCTGGGGCGATTCTCCACCGCGCTCGACGTGGCCAACGCCTGTCTCTATCTCGCCTCGGATGAAGCGGCGATGGTGAGTGGCGTGTGCGTCGAGGTGGACGGGGCGCGTTGCGTTTGAGCCGCGTGGTGCGCGGCGTGTCGGGCCGGGCCTGGAGCCCGGCTAGCGCTTGACTACACCGCCCAAGAGCGCTGCAACCTGCTTCTTCGGCCGCGCGGCCTCGTCCCTGTCTGCGCCGAGATTGGCGTCCTGCAGCCCGATACCGGGCTCATAGGGCCGCGAGAAGATCGGATCGGCCGGAGTGCTCGGCCGTGGCGCCGACCCCCCTTTGCCTCGCTCACGCGCGGGCCGCTCGGGGCGCTCTTCACGCCGGTGACGTTCGCGCCCTTCCCGCCCATCCCGCCCTTCGCGCGGTGCACGCGCATCGCTGCGGGGCTCGCGCGGGTGGCGCGGCGCGGGCGCACCGGCCTCGAAATCCTTCACCTCGACGCGATCGATCTTCTTCTTGATCAGCTTCTCGATCTCGGCGAGCCGCTCGAGTTCATCCGGCGCAACCAGCGAAATCGCTTCCCCGGTATTGCCGGCACGACCGGTGCGACCGATGCGGTGCACATAGTCTTCAGGCGTGTTGGGCAAATCGAAGTTGACGACGCAAGGCAACTCTTCGATGTCGAGGCCGCGCGCGGCCACATCGGTGGCCACCAGCACCGCCACGTTGCCCGCCTTGAACGCATCGAGCGCTTCCATGCGCTCGGCCTGGGTCTTGTCGCCGTGGATCGCCGCGGCCTGCAGTCCGTCGCGATTGAGCTGATAGGTCAGTCGATTGCAGCCGATGCGCGTGGCAGTGAACACCAGCACCTGCGTGAGATTGCGCGTGCGGATCAGGTGGACCAGCAGATCGCGCTTGCGCTCGCGGGCGATCGGATGCACCAGATGCGAGACCGACTCCGCCGCGGCGTTGCGTCGCGCGACCTGAATCGACACCGGATCGTGCAACAGCGAGTCGGCCAGTTTGCGGATGTCTTCGGGGAACGTCGCCGAGAACAGCAGGCTCTGCCGCTGCTTGGGCAGCAACGAGATGATGCGTTTGACGTCGGGGATGAAACCCATGTCGAGCATGCGATCGGCTTCATCGAGCACGAACGCTTCGACCTGGCCGAAATGGAGCGTGCGGTTCTGCACGTGATCGAGCAGACGCCCGGGCGTAGCCACCAGGATCTCGACACCACGGCGCAACGCCTCGATCTGCGGATCCATCGCCACGCCGCCGAAGATCACCGTGCTGCGCAGGTTCGTGTATTTGCCGTAGGCGCGCACGCTCTCTTCCACCTGCGCCGCGAGTTCGCGCGTCGGCGCGAGCATCAAGGCACGGATCGGGTGACGCGCTGGAGAGGCGCTGGTGTTGGCGTGGCGCAGGAGCCGGTTGAGGATCGGCAGGGTGAAGCCGGCGGTCTTGCCGGTGCCGGTCTGGGCGCCGCCCATGACGTCGCGGCCGGCACTCACCACGGGGATCGCCTGCGCCTGGATCGGCGTGGGCTCGGTATAGCCTTTTTCGCTGACGGCTCTGAGGATGGGCTCAGCCAAGCCCAATTCGGCGAAGGTAATCAAACGGTAGGGATCTCCGGTAGGGGGCGGGCACAGCGCAGGCATGTCGCTGCAGGATCGGCCACGCCGTCGAATGCTCGGGAATCGAGCGCTGGCATCGAACTCATCAACAGGCCGGGATGATCGCGCTGCTTCGCGGCATGGTGTCCTGGGGGAAGGCTCCCCGCGCGACCCGGCAATCTCAAAACGTTGCAGTATAGCCGAGCATCCTCCCGCCGGCCGCCGATGCAAGAACGAGCACCCGGCAAGCGTGGCATAAGCCGCACGCCATCCAGCGCAGCTCGTAGAGCCACCCGCCCCAGACTGCGAGGCGACCTTGTCGAGGCAACCTCCGCGCCGGGGTCACTAGAGCGTGCAGTGCCGGCCGCTACAATGCGCGCCCCATGATCAACCTCAAGACGGCCACGCTGCGTCGTGGCGCCAAAGTACTGCTCGACCAGGCCGACCTCACGGTGCACGCCGGCATGCGAATCGGTGTAGTGGGTGCGAACGGCTGCGGCAAATCGAGCTTGTTCGCGGTGTTGCGCGGCGAGTTGCACGCCGATCGCGGCGATGCCGAGGTCCCGCGCGGCTGGACCATCGCCACGGTCGCTCAGGACACTCCCGCGACCGACCGGCTCGCGATCGACTACGTGCTCGATGGCGACGTGGAGCTGCGGCGCATCGAGGCCGATCTCGCCGCCGCCGAACACGCCGCGACGCTCGATGGCGAGCGGCTGGCGCTGCTGCACGAACGCTATGCGGCGATCGGTGGCTACTCGGCCAAGGCTCGCGCGGCGACATTGCTCGCCGGGCTCGGGTTCAGTGATCCGGAGCACACGCAGCCGGTGCGCAGTTTCTCCGGCGGTTGGCGCATGCGCCTCAATCTCGCCCAGGCGCTCATGTGTCGCAGCGACCTGCTGCTGCTCGATGAGCCGACCAATCACCTCGATCTGGATGCGATCGTGTGGCTCGAGCGCTGGCTCGGCGACTACGCGGGCACGCTGCTGGTCATCTCGCATGATCGCGAGTTTCTCGACGCGGTGAGCCAGTCGATCCTGCACTTCGACGATCGCAAGCTGCGCCTCTACACCGGCAACTACTCGGCGTTCGAATCGGCACGCGCCGAACGACTCGCGCAGCAGAAGGCGCTCTACACCCGCCAGCAGCGCGAGATCGAGCGCCTGCAGTCGTTCGTCGATCGCTTCCGCGCCAAGGCCACCAAGGCCCGCCAGGCGCAAAGCCGCGTCAAGGCGCTCGAACGCATGGAGCGCATCGCACCGGCACACATCGACTCGCCGTTCGACTTCCATTTCCGGGACTTCCCAGGTGGCCCCGATCCGGCGATCGTCATCGAGGATGCGGCGGCTGGCTACGACGACAAGCGCGTGCTCAGCGATGTCCGCCTGACCATTCCCGCCGGCGCACGCATCGGCCTGATCGGGGTCAACGGCGCCGGCAAGAGCACGCTGGTGAAGCTTCTTGCGGGCGAGTTGGCGCCGCAGTCGGGCGTGCGCCGCGCGGGCAAGGATCTCGCCATCGGCTATTTCGCGCAGCACCAGCTCGAGCAGCTGCGCGCCGACCAATCCCCGCTGCAGCAACTGATGCGGATCGATCCGACCACGCGCGAGCAGGAACTGCGCAGCTTTCTGGGCCAGTTCGATTTCTCCGGCGACATGGCGATGCAGCCCGCCGGCACGATGTCGGGCGGCGAGCAGGCGCGCCTCGCCCTGGCACTGATCATCTGGCAGCGGCCCAATATGCTGCTGCTCGACGAACCCACCAACCACCTCGACATCGACGTGCGCGAGGCGCTCACCAGCGCGCTGCAGGAGTTCGAGGGCGCGGTCGTGCTGGTATCGCACGATCGACATCTGCTGCGCACCACGGTCGATCAACTGATGATCGTCGCCGATGGCAAGGTCAGCGCGTTCGACGGCGACCTCGATGCGTATCGCACGCAGGTCATGTCGGCGCGCGCGGTGAACGCGGCGGGCGAGGTGAACGGCAGCGGCGCACGCAGGGAATCGCGCCGCGCCGAAGCGCAGGCACGCAATCAGCGCTATCGCCAGCGCCAGCCGCTGCTCGACCGCGTCAAGAAGCTCGAGCGCGAAATGGAGCGACTCGGCAACGAGAAGAAGGCGCTCGAGACTCGCCTCGCCTCGCCGGAGTTCTACAGCCAGTCCGATCAGGACGCCGTCGCTTCAGCGTTGCGCGACCAGGGCAAGCTCTCCACCGCGCTCGAGGCGCTGGAGGAACAGTGGCTCGAGGCGCAGGCGCAAATCGAGGCGCTCGATCGCGCCGATGCCGCGGCGGCGTAATCTGACCTCATGGAATTAACCCCACCGCTCCGGCCGCCCCGTTTACCGTGGGTCGGGCTGATGGTCAGCACCGAGGTCAGCACCGAGGCTAGCAATGAGGGGCGGCGATGAGCGGGGCGCCCGACCCGGCCGACGAGGCCCTCATGCAGGCCTATGCTGCGGGCGAGGCCGCGGCGTTCGATCGGTTGTATCAGCGTCACCGCGCCTCCATGTTTCGCTACGTACGCCGGCATGTGGGCAACGACGGTCTGGCGCAGGAGCTGTTTCAGGACATCTGGATGCGCGTCATCAACGCTCGCGATCGCTACGTGGTCAGCGCCAAGTTCTCCACCTGGCTGTACACGATCGCCCATAACCGGCTCATGGACCACTTTCGCGCCACCAGCACTGCCGGTGAAGTGGTGCCGTTGCTGACCGACGCCGACGATGATGCCCCGCCGCTGCAGATAGCCGGGCCCGATGACGCCACGCCCGAAGCCATGCATACGCGCCGCCGCCTGGCCGAGCGCATTCTCGGCGCGCTCGATGCCCTGCCGCGCGAGCAGCGGGAAGCCTTCGTGCTGCAGCAGGAAGCCGATCTGAGCGTGGAGGAGATCGCCGCTGCCACCGGCGTCAATCGTGAAACCGCGAAGAGCCGGCTGCGCTACGCGCTCGCCAAACTGCGACGCGACCTGCAGGATCTGCGATGAGTACTCGCGGCCCTGGCCATCCGCTTGACGACACCCCGCGCGATGCCGCGCTGGCACAGGAGTATCGCGATGCCGTCGCGACGAATGCCGCTGCCGGCGAACCTCCCGCTGCGCTCGACGACGCCATCCGCGCTGCGGCCCGGCGCGCCGTGCACGCCAAACCGCGCGACGCAGCGCAACCCCAGGGCGGTGGCTGGTTCGGACGCCGATGGCAAATGCCAATGGCGTTGGCCGCGTCGATGGTGCTGGCCGTCGGCATTGCCATCAAGGTCTACGACACCGGCGAAGCGGACATTCGCGCCGAGCGCCCCACCGTCGCGTCGAAGGAATCGGCAGCTCAGGCCCCGCCGTCGGTGGCACAGGATCGCCAGGCGGAACCGCGTGCAGCAGAAGCCGTAGCGGAAGCCAGCGCCAACGCGGTGGGCCAATCTGGATTGGCCAGCCCGCGCGCGGATATTCCGGTCGTGCCGCCGGCTGGCG
>CADECO010000131.1:2891-13717 GCA_902825905.1 uncultured beta proteobacterium | reverse complement strand
GCGATCGCCAGCGGCAAGATCATCGAAGGCCACGCGCGCGGGCTGTCGGGCGCGAAGCTGCAGGCGTATCTCGCGGCTGGCATCAGCGCCGATCACGAGATCACTTCCGGCGACGATGCGCTGGAGAAGTTGCGCGCCGGCATGACAGTCGAGTTGCGCGGCTCGCACGATCATCTGCTGCCGGGCATGGTCGCGGCGATCAAGACGCTGCCGGTGGTGCCGACGAGCCTCACCGTATGCACCGACGACGTGTTTCCCGACTACCTGGTCGAGCACGGCGGCGTGAACGACGTGGTGCGCCGGCTGGTGCGCTACGGCATGGCGCCGATCCAGGCGATCCGTTGCGCGACGATCAACAACGCGTACCGTCTGCGCCGCGACGACCTCGGCTGGATCGCGGCGGGCCGCCGCGCCGACATCATCGTGCTGGACGATCTGGCTGCCGTCGACGTGACCGAGGTCTACGCCAATGGCCGGCGCGTCGCCTGCGACGGCAAACTGATCGAGCCCGCGCAGGCCGCGCCGGTCGCACTGCCCACGCGCACGATGAAGCTTGCACGGCTGGCGATCGACGACTTTCGCGTCCGCGTCGAGGGCACGCGCAACGGGCAGGTCAAGCTGCGCACCGTGAAGGGCGCACGCTTCACCGAATGGGGCGAACTGACAGTCGACGTGCGCGATGGATTCGCGGTCGTGCCGTCACAAACAAGCGTGATGACCGTGGTGCATCGCCACGGTCGCGCGCCCGGAACGCCGCAGACCGCACTCATCGAGGGTTGGGGCGAACTCGCCGGCGCCTACGCCACCTCCTACGCGCACGACTCCCACAACCTCGTGGTCTACGGCCGCGATCCGCGCGAAATGGCGATGGCCGCCAACGCCGTCATCGAAATGGGCGGTGGCAGCGCGGTAGTGCGCAACGGTGCGATCACCGCGCGCATCGCGTTTCCGGTCGCGGGATTGCTCTCGACCCAATCGCCGGCCGAAGTCGTCGCGGCACACCATGCGGTGGTGCAGGCGGCCGGCACCGTGATCGAATGGCAAGGGCCGTATCGCGTATTCAAAGCGCTGTCGGGACAGTGCCTCGCGTGCAACGCCGGCCCCCATCTGACCGACGTGGGGCTGACCGACGGCGGCACGCAGTGCATCGTGCCGATGGTCGTCGCGGATTAGAACTGTCGCGCCGTCTTGTCGCGCGGCTTTATCCGCTCAAGATCGCCGACCGTTCCAGCCCATAGCTTGAAGAACCCTTCCTGGCGATCGAGCCGTAGCCAGGTCTCGACCTTGCGTTCGCGCAGCTGCGGATAGTGCTCGGCGAGCCAGGCCTGCCCGATTCCCACGCCGACGCTGCCGCCGGACGACTTGCGCGCGCCCTGCTGAGCCTCGGCCTGCAGCTGCCGAAATTGCGCCTGGATCTCGCGCAGCTGCTGCGCCGAGGCGGCGTCGAATCCGAACAGCAGCCAATGGCGACCAGCGCTGGGCGGACTCAATCGATGCTCGGGCGCGAGCGGAACAATCTGCATCGGCAAAGCGCGCTCGAGCGCCGGCCACTGACTCGGATCGCGCGGCGTGATGCGCAGCTCGAAGGTCGTCGGCGATCGCTCGATGGCCTGCACCTGCGCATCGGTCTGGATCGCGACGATCATCGCGGCAGGATCCAGTCGCAGCAGACTCTCGTGATCGAAGCGTGCGAAGCGCACCATGGTCGACAGCGAAATGCCGGCGCAACCACCGAGCACGAGCGCCAGCGCAACAGCGATCACCACGCACGACGCGCACCCACGCCGAAGCAGCGCGCCAGCTGCTGGCGCCGCCTTGAGGCGTGCTCTCGACAACCATGCCACTGAAAGCGAAATCATGATCTGCCTCATTTTATAGCAATTATTTTCTGTTATACAATAAAATTCTTTCGTAAGGGAAGAAAATGAATCCAGACAGCATTCGTCCCGATTCGAGTGTTCGCACGCTGGTCCGGCCTGACGCACAGACGGATCACGAACCGAGCGTGAGCGGCAACGAGGTGCCTGCGCCCCGTACCGCATCGATGCGGCAAGCCGCGCGGTTCGCACTGTGGATCCAGGTGATCGGATCAATTGCGGTGGTATTCGCGTTGGCCGCAAATGCGTACGTCTGGTGGTCACCCGAGCGCATCGACCGCGTACTCGCCCCGCGCCTGGGGATCGCAAACCGCACCAACATCGACGCGTCGGTGCAGTTCGCCGGCTTCATCCTTGCGCTGCTTCCGCTCGGCATCGGGCTGTACGCACTCATGCAAGTGGGACAGCTTTGCCGCGCACTACGCGCGGCTTCAGCGTTCGGCGACGCGCTGAGCACCGCGTTGCGCCGCCTGGCCCTGGCGCTGATGGCGCTGGCAGGTTGCGAAGTGCTGGTGCAAAGCGCGCAGTCAGTCGTGCTGACTTATCTGAATCCGCCCGGACAACGCGCGCTGACCATCGGCGTGAGCACCGATTTCCTGCTGCACGTGGTCGTCGCGCTGTTGCTGTTGGCGCTGGCTGCGGTGCTGCGCGAGGCCGCGCGGATCGCCGAGGAACACCGGCAGTTCGTCTAAAGCCTGCGGACGAAAAACTCACCGCTTGCCTCACACCTCGCTGCCACAGGGATCGCCCATGCCGATCATCGTCAATCTCGATGTCATGCTCGCCCGTCGCAAGATCCGATCGCGCGAACTGGCGGCACACGTCGGCATCACCGAGGCCAATCTCTCGCTGCTGAAATCGGGCAAGGTCAAGGGCGTGCGGTTCGACACGCTCGAGCGCATCTGCGAATACCTGCAGTGCCAGCCCGGCGACTTGCTCGAGTACAGCGCGGGTGCGGCGGAGCCCGACGCGAAGGTCGCCGAAATGCGACGGCGCGCAGCCGGACGCTAAGCGAGCCGGCGCGAGCGCGTCATCCCCCGAGCATCGCGATCGAGCGCGCCAGATTCTCGCGCGCCTGCGCTTCGCAAAGCTCGACGAACGGCGCCGTACTGTAGAGACGCGGACGCGCTGCGAACGCTTCCAGGATCTTGCGCCGCGTGCGGCGAAACAACACGCCGGGCACCCAGCCGTACTCGGCACGCACCTGCCGCTCGTACTCGTCGAAGCGCGAAGCAGGAGCACCGAGAATCGACAGATCGATGTCGACGAGAATCTGCGCGTCGACGCCATCGGGCACGGCATTGTGGCGCGTCATCATGATGAGCGCGTGAACGCGATCGGCACACTCCGGCGCAAGGCGGGCATCGAGCACCACGGACTTCGCCCACTCGGCGCTCCGCTCCTCGTTGTCCTGGCGTTTCACGTCGTAAATCGCGTCGTGAAACCACAGCGCGAGCTCGATCTCGAAGGCGTGCTGAGCGAGCGCAGTGACCGCGGGCATCCAGGCGAGGCACTCGTCCAGATGCTGGACGGTGTGATAGTGGCGATGCTTCTCGCGGTAACGATCCGACAGCGATTGGAACACCGCATCGTCAGCCTGCGCTCCAAGCCCGCGCCAGGTTGCGTGCCACTGGTCGAGGGTTGTCATGTGCGCCTGCCGTGCCGCCTCAATTGGCTCGCTCAGTTCGCCCTGATACTTCGCTCCCGCACCAGCACGCCATAGCGCTCGCGCTCGCGTCGCTGTTGCGCTGCGAAAGCATCGGGCGTGATCGGCGCGGCGGGCTCGGCGGCGAACGACGCGAGTGCGGCACGCGCTTCCTTCGATTCGAGCGCGCGCGTGATGTCGCGGTTCAGGCGCGTGACGACATCGGCGGGCGTGCCCGCCGGGGCGTACACGGCGAACTGCAGCGTGATGTCGAGATTGGTGCCGGCCTCGGCCATGGTCGGCGCATCGGGGAATACCGGCGATCGCGTCGGCCCGGGTACCGCGAGCAGGCGCACCTTGTCGGCCTTGATGTGCGAGATCGCGGCACCGACGTCGAAAGTGAAATCGACCAGACCGCCGATCAGATCGACCAGCACCTGCTGCGATCCCTTGTACGGCACGTGCGTGACTTCGATGCCGGTTGCGCGCATCAGCGCCTCGGTGGCGATGTGCTGCAGCGTGCCGCTGCCCGCGGAGCCGTAGTTCAGCTTTCCCGGATTCGCCTTTGCGTGCGCGATGAACTCCGCGAGCGTGCGGGCGGGCAAACCCTGACGCACGATGAAGAAGATGGCCGAGCGCCCGGTGGGTGCGACCGGGATCAGATCTTTCTCCACGTCGATGCCCAGCTTGTACAGATGGGGATTGATCAGGATCGGACCGTCGGAGGTGTGCAGCAGCGTGTGCCCGTCGGGCGCGGAGCGCGCAACGCCTTCCATACCGATGTTGCCGCCCGCACCAACGCGGTTCTCGACCACGACCGGTTGCCCGAGGAGTTCGCTCAGCGACGTCGCCATGGCGCGCGCGACCACATCGGTGACCCCGCCGGCGGCGAAGTTCACTACCAGCCGCACCGGTTTCGACGGCCAGGTCTGCGCCCAAGCGGGGGCGATGCACAAACCCACCACGAGCGCAGCGAGACGAACAAGGTTCAATCGAGTGCGAGCGCCCCAACGCCGCAGACCGGCGCCGAAGGTGTTGTGAACGAGCATTGCGGTCATGCGATCCTCCTGTATGTACCCGTCGCCAATTTGGGCGACTCCTCAGTAAGTCGATTCGTATCGATCCCACGCTCGCATCTCTACGAGCGCACGGATGCCGCTATGCTACGGTGATTGACGCCTTAGACAAACAATCGGTGGAGGCACGCCATGGGGAATCGCGAACTCGGCAAGCGCGAAACGAAGGGCACGCACTCGCGCGGCGATGCGTACGTGCCGGTTGCCGGCAACACTGAACTCCCGGCGGCGGCGATCAGCGACGCCGAATGGCAGCAGCGCCTGCGGTTGGCGGCCGCCTACCGCGCGGTGGATCACTTCGGCTGGTCGGAGCTCACCGCCAATCACATTTCGCTGCGGGTGAACACCGAGCCGCCCGAGTTCCTCATCAATCCGTACGGGCTGCTGTACTCGGAGATCACCGCCTCCAATCTGGTGCGCATCGATGTCGCGGGCAACGTCCTCACGCCCACGGAGTATCCGATCAATCCGGCCGGCTTCAACATCCACGCGGCGATCCACGAGGCGCGAAACGACGCGCATTGCGTGCTGCACGTGCATACGGTCGCCGGCATGGCGGTGTCGTGCCTGAAGGATGGCCTGCTGCCGCTCACGCTCGAAGGCACCGACTTCCACGACCGCGTCGGCTATCACGATTTCGAAGGCCCGAGCCTCGAGGTCGACGAGCGCGGCCGACTCGCCACCGCCCTGGGCAGCCGCAACATCGCGCTGATCCTGCGCAATCATGGCCTGGTCACCATCGGCGAAACGGTCGACTCGGCGTTCCTGCGCATGTACCGGCTGATGATCGCCTGCGAAGTGCAGATGCGGGTGATGATGAGCGGGCAACCGTTCACGCGAATCTCGGATGCGACGCTGGAAAAATCGGCGCAGCGCCACGACTGGTTCTTTCGCATCGGGCCCGGCGGCAAGACCGTGGGCCACGGCGAGCTCGATTTTTCGGCGGTGATGCGGCTGATGGCGAAGATCGATCCGTCGTACCAGAGTTGATGGGCGACGCCGGCCGGTCGAGGTAATCGAGCAGCCTGCCGGTTCATCGCTTCATGCCTGGCTTTCACTTTAGGCCGTAGATCTCCCGCGCCGCTTCGGCCGAAATCTTGCCTAACGCCAGATCGCGGCGGACCGCATCGCGATCGCGATTGCGCGGATCGCCAAAGCCGCCGCCGCCGGTGGTCTTGATGCGCATCAGATCGCCGCTCACCAGCGGCACGCCGGTGATCTTGCTCGGCAGCTTGCGTGCCTGATCGCCGTCGGGGTTGAGGGTGATCTCGGTTTTCGCGCCATCCGAGCCGCCGTTCAGTCCGTACGGACCGAACTTCATCCGATCACCGAGCACGGTGAACTGGCCGTTGGCGCCGAGGAAGCGCACGTCGCGTTCCAGGCCCATGCCGCCGCGATGCACGCCGGGCCCACCCGAATCGCAGCGCAACGCATAGCGCTCGACTCGAATCGGATGCAGGCGCTCGACCATCTCGATCGGCGTGTTTGCCGGATTGTGGATCTGCGCCGAACAGCTTTCGAGGCCATCACGCGCGTGGCTGCCGCCCCAGCCGCCGACGCCGATCTCGAACAGCACCCACGGCATTGCGCCGTCTGCACTCACGCCGCTGAACATCGTCGTGGTCGACATGCCGTAGTAGGCCGCCGGAATGTTTTCGGGCAGCGCCTGGGCTAATGCGCCGTTCACGACGTCGCAGGTGCGATGCAGCGTCGCCATGCGACCGACCACCGGCGCGGGCGGCACCGCGTTGATGACCGTACCCGTCGGCGCAATGATCCGCACCGGTCGAAAGCAGCCTTCGTTCACCGGGATGTCGGAGCCGATCGCCGCCACCAGGCAGTAGTGGACCACCGCAGTGGTCATCGACACCGAGCAGTTGATCGGTGCAGCGCGTTGCGGCGACGACCCGGTGAAGTCGGCGACGATCTCCTCATCCTCGACCGTGAGCGCCACCCGGATGTCGACCGGCACGTCCGACACGCCGTCGTCGTCGAGCTTGTCGGCGAACAGGTAGCGGCCATTCGGGATCTTGCGGATGCCCGCGCGCATCAGGCGCTCGGAGTAGTCGAGCAGCGCATCGACGAACGCGCCGATCGCCTGTGGCCCCCAGCGATCGAGCAGTTCGACCAGCCCCTTCTCGCCGATCGACAGGCTCGCCATCTGCGCCTCCATGTCGCCCCACACGTAGTCGGGCAGGCGGATGTTCGCGAACAGCATGCGCTTGATGTCGACCTGCAGCTCCCCGCGACGATAGAGCCGCACCGGCGGGATGCGCAGGCCTTCCTGATAGATCTGCGTCGCGGTCATGTAGTAGCTGCCCGGCGCGGTGCCGCCGACGTCGACGTGATGCGCAACGCAGCCGGCAATGCCGGTGAGTCTGCCGCGCCAGAAGATCGGCCGGAACATGCACAGATCGGGCAGATGCTGGCTGCCGCCCAGATACGGATCGTTCACCAGAAACACATCGCCTTCTTCCCACTCGGCGAGCGGCGCGGCGTGCTCGATCACGAAGCGCAGCGTGGGCCCCATGGCATTGACGAACGTCGGCGCCGCGGCCGATTGCGTAATCAGCCGGCCATCGGTGTCGAGCAGCGCGGTGGCGAAATCGAGCACTTCGCGGATCACGGTGGAGTGGGCGGTGTACTGCAGCGTGACCGCCATCTGCTCGGCGACCGAGTCGAGCGCGTTCTTGACCACCTGCATCATCACCGAGTCGACGGCGATCGGCTCGTTCGGGCTGGTTGGCGCTGCACGCAAGTTCATTGCTCTGCTCCCCCTGGTCAAGCTGTCTGCCGGGCAAGCAGCAAATGCCCGTGCGGATCGACGCTGAGCCGCCAGTCGATCGGCAGCACCGTCGTCGAATCCTTCTGCTCGATGATCGCCGGGCCGGTCACGACGTGATCGAGCGCGAGATCGGCACGCTCGAACACCGGGCACTCGATGCGACCGGTCCCGCGAAAGTGCACGTGGCGCCGGCCCTTCGGCTTGGCCGGGCCCGCCGCGGCCTGCAGCGCCGGAACCTTCGGGCTGCCGACACGCCCGGTCGCCGTGACCTTGAGGCTCACGGCTTCGATGCCGCGCTCGCGCATGTCGTAGGCGTAGCGGCGCTTGTGCTCGTCATGAAAGCGGCGCGCGGTTTCTTCCAGCGAGCGCTGATCCAGCACCAGCCCAGGCAGTTCGATGCGCAATTCATACGCCTGGCCGACGTAACGCAATTCCGCGATCGGCTGCAGCGTGAGCTCGGCATCGCCAACGCCGGTGGCGTGCAGCGCACTGCGCCCGACGCTGGCCAACCGTTCGAGCAGCGCGTTTGCGCCTGCGACGTCGAGCGCGTCGAGCCTGCCAAAGAAGGCCTGGCGAAATTCATGGCGAATGTCACTGCCGAGCAACCCCACCGCCGAAGCCACGCCCGGCAGCGGCGGCACGATGACCTCCGGTATGCCGAGCTCCTCCGCGAGATAGCACGCCACCAGCGGTCCGGCGCCACCGAACGCAACCATCGCGTAGTCGCCCGGATGGCGGCCGCGTTCGATCGACACGCGCCGCAGCGCCCGCACCATGAGCGCGTTCGAAACCTCGATGATGCCGGCCGCCGCAGCCTCGGCTGACATGCCGAGCGGCTTGGCGATGCGCTCGCCGATGGCGCGCTCGACCGCCGCCAGGTCGAGCTTCATCTCGCCACCAAGAAAGTAATCCGGCGAAAGCCGACCGAGCAGGAGGTTCGCGTCAGTCGTGGTCGGTTCGGTGCCACCGAAGCCGTAACACACCGGGCCGGGTTCAGCCCCCGCGCTCTGTGGGCCAACACGTAGCGAGCCTGCCGCGTCGATCCAGGCGATCGAGCCACCGCCTGCACCGACCTCAACGACATCCATGAACGGCACCCGGATCGGATAGCCCGTGCCGTATCCGCCGCCACCTTGCGCGCCGTGCCGCGCGCCACCTACCTCGTATTCGGTGGACAGGTCGATCCGCCCGCCGTGCACCAGCGCCGCCTTCGCGGTGGTTCCGCCCATGTCGAAAGAGATCACGTTGTCGCGCCCGACCTCGCGTCCGATCGCCGCCGCGGCCACGACACCGGCTGCCGGACCCGATTCGATGATGTTGACCGGAAAACGGCGGATGTCGGCGGCACTCATCATGCCGCCCGAGGATTGCATGATGTAGAGATCGCGCGCGTAGCCGTGCGTGCGCAGTTCGGATTCCAGTCGCGCCAGATAGGTGTCGACCAATGGCATGACGGCGGCGTTGACCACGGCGGTGCTGGTGCGCTCGAACTCGCGAAACTCCGGGCACACCTCCGCCGAGCAGGTCACGTACACGCCGGGAAGCGTGTTGCGAATCACTTCGGCAACGCGTCGCTCCTCCTCAGGGCGAGCGTACGCATGCAGGAAGCAGACCGCGATGCTCGCCACCTCTTCGCGTCGCAGCGTCGCGATCGCCTGATCGACCTCGCCCATGTCGAGCGGTTGCAGGATCTCGCCGCGATGGTCGAGCCGTCCGGTGACCTCGAGTCGCAGGTTACGCGGGACCAGCGGCGTGGCCATCTCGAGCCGATGGTTGTAGACATCGGGCCGGGCATGCCGGCGGATCTCGAGCACATCGCGAAAGCCGCGATTGGTGATCAGGCCGATCCTGGGCGTGCGATGTTGCAGCAAGGCGTTGGTCGCGGTAGTCGTGGCATGCACGATGCGCGAGCGGCGGAGCGCTTCACCCATGGCGCTGCCGAGCACTTTGCGCAGCCCCTGCACGATGCCGACCGACAGGTCGCCGGGCGTCGTCAACACCTTGTCGGCTCGGATGCCGCCGTTGCGATCGATGACGACGACGTCGATGAAGGTACCGCCGACGTCGATGCCGATGGTGACCTCGGGGCTGATGTTTTCGTTCATCGGATTGCGTTCACCGGATTGCGTTCATCGGCTGTCGTTGATCGATTCTGGTTCACCGGCGCACTCGCACGGTGGCGTTCACAGTAGCCCCGCGTCGCGCACCGCTTGCAGTGCCCCGTGGCCCGCCTTTGCCACCGTCTCGATCTGCGCGTCGGTGTGCGCGCTGGAGACGTACATCTTGCTCGCCGGATGCACGAACACGCCGCGCCGGATCATCTCGATCCCGAACTGTTTCGCGGCCACGCGATTGGTCGCGGCGTAGCTCGCGTAGTCGTGAATGTCGCCGGTGCCGAACACCGGATCGGGAAACGCCGGCGGCCCAAGCATCTGTAGCGGAATCGAGAGCCGGCGCGCGCTGTCTTCGAAGCTGCGGCTGAGCGCGGTTCCGATCGCGACGAGCTTTGCGGGCGTGTCCTCCTCCTGCACGACATCGAGCGTAGCCAGCCCCGCCGCTGCCGCGATCGCGTTGCCGTTCAACGTGCCATTGAAGTAGACCGACCGGCCATCGTTCGCGCGATCGGGCACGGTGAGCTCGAGAATGTCGCCCCGCCCGGCAACCGCCGACAGCGGCAGCCCGCCGCCGACCACCTTGCCAAGCGAACACAGATCGGGCGTGACCCCGTAGAACGCCTGCGCACCACCGACCGCAAGCCGAAATCCGGTGACCACTTCATCGAACACCAGGACCGCGCCGATGCGATCGCACAACGCGCGCATCCCTTCCAGAAAACCGGGGCGCGGGGGAATCGCCCGCTGCACCGGCTCGACGATGATGGCGGCGACCTGGTCGGCGACCGGCTCGATCAATCGCGTGGCGGCATCGAGATCGTTGAACGGAGCGACGAGCACCGTGTCACTCACCTGCATCGGAATGCCCGCCGAATTCGGCAGCGCCGCGCGCATCTTCGACTCGCGCACGAGCGCGCTCTGCTCGACCGCGTAGTCGTGAAAACCGTGAAAGCCGCCCTCGAACTTGAGCACCAGCGTGCGTCGCGTGAACGCGCGCGCCAGTCGCAACGCATAGAGCGTCGCCTCCGCACCGTCGCCTGCGAACTTCACCGCCTGAGCGCAGGGCACCAGTTGGGCAATACGCTCTGCCAGGCGCTCGGCCATCTCGTTCATCGTATAAAACGTCGTGCCGCGCGTGGCTTGCTCCTGGATCGCCGCGGTGACGCGCGGATGGGCATGCCCGATCATCATCGGCCCGGAGCCGAGCACGAAATCGATGAGTGACCGGCCGTCAGTGGTCCAGAGTGTCGTGCCCTGACCGCGCGCGACGACGAACGCCAGATCATCGGGCAGCTTCAGCGTGCCGAGGCTTCGACCGGGAATGACGCT
>CADECO010000131.1:0-2791 GCA_902825905.1 uncultured beta proteobacterium | reverse complement strand
CCGGCGGGCAAGCGCGCACGCAACTACCGCATGCTGCCGAAGGTGTGGCGCGAGGCGGGCGCGCGACACGAAGCGCTGGCGCGACGCGCGCAGGCACAGGGTTTCAAAGCCGCCGCCACGCACCACTACGACCACGCCATCGAGGCGTATCGGATGGCGCAGCACCCGATCTACTTCGACAACCATCCGGTCAAGAAGTACCTCTACAAGAAACTCTCCGAGATGGTCGATCGCCGCTCCGAGGTGGCCGAGTATCCGATCGAGCGGGTGGAAGTTCCGTTCGACGACGGCAAGACGATCTCGTGCCTGTTTCACATGCTGCCGGGCAAGCCGCGCGCGCCGGTGGTGATCTACGTGCCGGGCATGGATCAGACGAAGGAATACTTTCCGAAGGCGCACCACAACATCGCCCTCTCGCGCGGCTTTCACGTGCTGTCGATGGACGGCCCCGGCCAGGGCTCGTCGAACATGCAGAAGATCCGCGCGGTGGGCGACAACTACGAGCGCGCCGGCGCCGCGGTGATCAGCTATCTGCGTACGCGCAAGGAAGTCAATCCGCGCAAGATCGCGATCTACGGCATCAGCATGGGCAGCTACTGGTCGTTGCGGCTGTCGAGCTACGACCATCGCGCCGCGGCTGTGGTGAGTTCGGTGGCCTGCTTCAATCCGAACAACACCATCTTCACGCAGAGCTCGCCGCGCTTCAAACAGATGTTCATGTACATGGCCGGCTACGACGACGAGGATCGCTTCGACGAGGAAGTCGCCAAGCCGATGACGGTGCGTGGTTACCTCGACAAGATCACCTGCCCCACGCTGCTCGTCACCGGTGAGTTCGATCCGCTGTGTCCGCTCGAAGACGCGATCGAGGCCTACGAGGATCTCAAGGTACCCAAAGAGATGTGGGTGTTCGAGAACCAGTACCACCCGCTGTGGAGCATCCAGAACCTGGGCGGCATGGACTGCCACGACTACGCGCTCGACTGGCTCCAGATGACGCTGCAAGGCAAAGGCCTGCCGCCGCGGCACAACAAGGTGAAGTACATCCGCGAAAACGGCGACGGCCCGTGGGGCGATTGCGCCTGGACGCCACCGACGCGGCGCGGGCAGGCGTATTTCTAGATCGCCTAGATCGCGCCTTCAGCGAATCGACTCCCCCGATCGATTGCCTGTATCGGATTCAGCTCAACGACCCTTGTTCTGTGCCGCGCGTTCGAGCGCGGCCCAGACCCGGTCGGAGGTGGCAGGCAGCTCGAACTGATCCACGCCCGCACCATGCAGCGCATCGAGCACTGCGTTGGTGATCGCGGCGAGCCCTCCGGTCGCGCCCGTCTCGCCCGCCCCCTTCGCACCGAGCGCGTTCGTGGCGCTCGGTGTGCTCGCAAACGCCGAGTCGAACGCAGGCAGCGTGTCGGCGCGCGGCATCGCGTAGTCCATGAACGTCCCGGTAATGAGCTGCCCGGTCTGCAGATCGTAGGTACAGCACTCCCCGAGCACCTGACCGGCTGCCTGGGCCACTCCGCCATGAATCTGGCCATGCGCCAAGGTGGCGTTGAACACCGTGCCGATATCGTCGGTCGCAGTGAACGACACGAGCCTCACCTCCCCGGTCTCGCGGTCGATCTCGACCTCGGCGACGTGCGCGCCGGTGGTGAAGGTGCGCGGCACCGGTTGCGCGTAGATCGTGTTCAGCGGATTGGGTGACTCCGATGCGGCGGCGTGCATGACCTGATCGATCGAGACGGTGCGATCGGTCCCGCGCACACGATAGGTTCCGCGGTCGAACTCGATGTCATCGCCCGCGGCTTCCAGCAAGCGCGCTGCGAGCTTGGTGCCTGTCTTGATCGCCTGGTCCGCGGCCCCGGAAAACGCGCTTCCTTGCGCGAGCAACGAGCGAGAACCGATCGTGCCGTTGCCACGGATGCGTGGCCCGTCGGGGTCGCTTGCGCGAAGCGTGACGCGCTCGGCTTCGATACCGAGACGCGCCGCGACGATCGCGGGAAACACGGTTTCGTGGCCCTGGCCATTGGAGGTTGCACCGTGGTACGCAAGCACGCGTCCCTGGTCTTCGAACAGCAGCGCCACCTGGTCTTCATGCACGAAGCCGCCGCCGCAGGGCTCCACGAACAGCGCCATGCCGATGCCGCGCAGCAAGCCGCGCCCGGCCGCTTCGCACCGACGCTCGGAAAACGAGCGCCACGCCGATCGCGCACCTGCCGCTTCCAGCAGCTGACCGAAATCGGCGCTGTCGATCACGCTGCCGGTGTGGGTGCGATACGGCAACGCGCCGCGCTCGATGGCGTTGCGCCGCCGAAGCTCCATCGCGTCGATGCCGAGTGCTCGCGCGGCCTCGTCGACGAGCCGCTCGATCACCAACGCTGCTTCAGGCCGGGCGGCACCGCGATAGGCATCGGTCGGCGTCGTATTGGTCATGACCAACCGATGGCGCCCGTAAAGCGCGCGCACGCGATACGGGCCCGCGCCGATCAGGAAACCGTTGATGGTGTTGGTGCGCGCACCGGCCTGGGTGAGATATGCGCCCTGATCGCACAGCCACTCCGTCTTGAGCGCGAGGAAGCGGCCGTCGCGATCCAGACCAAGCTCGCCGCGCAGTCGAATCCCACGGCCATGTGCATCGCACAGGAAGTCTTCGGCGCGCGAGCTGATCCACTGAATCGGCCGCCCCACCTGCCGCGCAAGCTCGAGCAAGATCGCGTACTCGGGATACGCCCCGGCGCGTGGCCCGAAGCCGCCGCCGACGTCGACAGGATGTACGCGTATCCGGTCAGCA
>CADECO010000130.1:12453-13720 GCA_902825905.1 uncultured beta proteobacterium | reverse complement strand
CGCTCAGCGCAGCGCGGTGCCGATCATCGTCAGGCCGGCCACGAGCATCAAGCCGTCCATCAGCAAGCGGAACTGCGCCGGGTCCATCCGCAGGACGAAGCCCTTGGCGATGTACGAGCCGGCCGTGACCGAGGCACCGATGATCAGTCCCTTGAGTGCGAGCTCCCAGGGCAGCGCGCCGAAGCGGTTGAACACGATCGCTTTGGTGAGCGAGATCAACACCGATCCGGTCGCCTCGGTGGCCAGATACGCACCCTTCACCAATCCGTAGGCGAGAAAGAACGGCGTGTTGATCGGACCGGTCGACACGACGATGCCCGACAGAAAGCCGATCACCGCGCCGATGATCGGCATCTGCCACAGCCGCATCTTGAAGCCGCGCGCCTGCAGCCAGCGCCGCACCGGGATCATCAGCAGGAAGAACACGCCCAGCACGATCTCGACGGCGCGCGAACTCATGTGCACCAGCGTCGTGGCGCCCAGCGCCGCAGCGGGGACGGCGGTAATGCCGTAGACCGCGCTCACTTTCCAATCGACGTCGCGCCACCACGCCGTGATGCGCGACAGATTCGCCATGAGTGCGGTGATCGACATGATCGGCACCGCTTCGAGCGGCCCGAACGTGACCACCAGCACCGGCAGCAGCAAAATGCCGGTGCCGAATCCGACGATGCCGCCAAGGGTGCCCGCGATCAGGCCGATCGCGAGAACGACGATCCACTCCACCGTGTGCGGTCCGCTCGAACCTCGATGGTTTGCGCGGTTACGCGCGCCGTGCCGTCTTGCTCACCGGCAACAGGCGCATGTCGATCAGCGCGAGCTTGCCCCCTGCGATCGCTTCGAGCCCGCGCTGCAGCGCCGCTCGCACCTCGCCGGGCTTGGTGACGGTCTCGCCGTAGCCGCCGTACGCGCGCGCGAGCATCGCGTACTCGGGCACCGGCTCGATCGATGTATCGCCGAAGCGCTGCGCCTTCACCGCCCAGCCGTCGGGGTAGTACTGCGGCACACCGCCTTTCTGCGACAGATAACCGGCGTTGTTGAAGATCACCACCATCACCGGCAGCTTGTGTTCCTGCGCGACGCCGAATGAGCCGAGCACCGGGTTGTAGTTGAACGAACCATCGCCGACGACGTTGATCACTGGTCGATCGGGTAGTGCCGCCTTGATGCCCAGTGCATAGCCGGTGCCCATGCCCAGGCCGCCGTAGGCGGCTTCGAAATAGCGACCGGGCGTCAGTCGATCGAGCTGGCGCAGGATGGCCACGCG
>CADECO010000130.1:0-12353 GCA_902825905.1 uncultured beta proteobacterium | reverse complement strand
TCAGTTTCGCCCTGCATCACCAGATCGGAACGGAAGCCCCAGTGCGGCACGTGCTCGTGCAGCGGATCGTCAGACAGCACGATGGTCTTCGTATTCGGACCCGGTGCCGATGACGGCGGATGCCACGGCGCCACCGCGTCGACCAGCAACGCGCAATCGGCCTCCTTCAGATAGCCCTTGACCAGATCGCCACCCCCAACGCCGCCATGCAGCGGGTGGTTGCGTGGAAAGTTGAGATAACCGAGATGACTGCTCTCGACCACCGGTGCGCCGAGCACTTCGGCCAGCGCCACGAGGTGCTCGACGGCGCGGGTGGAACGCCCGACCTCGTCGGTGATGATCAACGGACTGGCCGCACCGGCCAGCATCTGCGCCGCGCGCTCGATCGCCGTTGTACTAACGACCGGTTGCGCCGGGACGCCATCGGCCGGCCGTGGCTCGATAATCATCGTCTCGAACATGTGCTCCATCGAGATCGAGACGAACGTCGGACCACGCGGGGCCGTCATCGCCAGCTGGCAGGCACGTTGAATCGTCGCGGGCAGGATTGCCGAATTGGTGAGGGCGTAGCTCCACTTCACGACGTCGCGCACCAGCTTGGCCGGCCCGCCGTTGTCGGCAAGCACTCGCAGCCATTGCTGGCCCGGATCGGGGGCGTCCATGTCGCCGAAGCCGATCGACTCGCCGGTGAGCACCACCATCGGCACGCGCTCGTGTAACGCGGCGCGCAGCGCCATCGTCGCGTGCAGCGCACCGACCGTGGTGTGGATCACCACCGCGGGCAGCTTGCCGGTGGCCTTGGCGTAGCCGGTGGCCATCGCCACTGCGGTCTCTTCGTGGCGTGTGGACAGGTACTGCGGCACTTCGTCGGGACCGTAGGGCTTGGCCAGCGCTTCCCACAGCGGGGCCCACTCCGAACCGGGCGAAGCGAAGATGCGCTCGATACCCATGCTGCGCAGCACGCGCAGAATCGCTTCGGCGCCGTTGATGCCTTGAATCTTCATGCCGGACTCCCTCGATCGCGCGACCGATTTGACGAGCCGCGAGCTTACCTCTTAAGGTCGGCGCCGGACTGCACTCGAAACGAAAGGAAAGCCGATGAGCAACATCAGCCTGGCGCAAGCTTCGATCATCGTCGACAAGGCGCTCGAGAAAGGCCGCGCGCTCGATCTGGCGCCTTTGACCGTGGTGGTGCTCGACACCGGTGGGCATATCGTTGCCGCCAAGCGCGAGGACAACTCCGGCATCCTGCGCTATCAGGTCGCGCACGGCAAAGCGTGGGGATCGCTCGGCATGGGCTTCGCCACGCGCGTATTGGTCAAGCGCGTGAAGGACAACCCGGGGTTCTTCAACGCGGTGTCCGATCTCGCCGACGGCAAGATGCTGGCAAGCCCCGGTGGTGTGCTGATCCGCGACTCGGGCGGCACGCTGGTGGGTGCGGTCGGCATCAGCGGCGACACCGGCGACAACGACGAAATCTGCGCGATCGCCGGCATCGAAGCGGCAGGACTCAAAGCCGACGTGGGGCCGCAATAAGCAGTCCTTGCGGCCAATGATCGTCCCGCAATACTGGGCCGAAGCCCGCAAACAGTACCGAGCCGACGGCCGCCAGATCACGGTGCGGCGCTTCGGCTGGTCCGATGACAGCGAAGCGCAGGCGCACGCGATGGCCGAAACGCGCGCGATCGAGGCGCTGCGCCGTCTGGTTGCCGGTGAACCACTGCCGCGACGCGAGCCGAAGGTCCCATACAACGGTGCGCACGGCGTGCCGATCCGCGAGCAGATAGTCGAACGCCACGACGACGTGGTGATCACGCGCAACGCCTATGGCGCACGTTGCCTGAACACACCCGACGTGCTGTTCGCCGACGTCGATTTCAGCAGCGGTGTGCCGTCCCGTCTGCGCATTGCGCTGTCGCTCGTGCTGGTAGCGATCGCATGGGCCTATGCGTGGCAAGCCCGGTCGTTCTGGATCGGGCTCGGCGGACTGATGGCCGCGATGATCGTCGGCCAGTTGCTGGCCGGGGTGCTGTATCGCGCCTGGATGACGCTCACCGGTGGCGAAGCGCATCGCACGCGCACCCGCATCGAAAGATTCGTGGCAGCGCATCCGGCGTGGGGACTGCGCCTGTATCGCACGCCCAACGGCTGGCGCACGGTGGCGACGCATCGGCGGTTTGCGACCGACGATCCGGAGGTCGCCGCGCTCTTCAGCGCGATCGGCGCTGATCCGCTCTATGTGCGCATGTGCAGCAATCAGCGCTGCTTTCGCGCGCGAGTAAGCGCCAAGCCCTGGCGCATCGGCATCGCCGCACCTCTCAAGCCGCGCCCGGGCGTGTGGCCGGTGCGCCCCGAGGCGATGGCGAAACGCAACGCCTGGATCGAACACTACGAACGTGAGGCTGCGCGCTACGCGGCGTGCAACTTCGTTGCGGCGCTGGGCAACCCGAGTGTCGACGCCAAGGTGCAGGGGGTGATTGCGCTGCACGACCGGGCGTGTCGCGCCACCACGGCAGCGCTGCCGACCGCTTAAAGCGCCTTACCCGTTGCCCACGGTCGCGAGCTGATCGTCGCCGCGGCTGGGTACCAGCGAAGGCCGGCCGACGATGAGCGGGTCGACCGCACCGAGCGTATCCAGATCCTTCTTCGCGTAGGGCATGCGATGCAGCAGGTAGCGCATCGCGTTCAGGCGCGCGCGCTTCTTGCAGTCGGACTTGATGACCGTCCACGGCGCGTCCGACGTATCGCAATGCACGAACATGTTTTCCTTGGCGCGCGTGTATTCATGCCACTTGTCGAGCGACGCCATGTCGACCGGGCTGAGTTTCCACTGCTTGAGCGGATGAGCCTGGCGCTCCTTGAAGCGCCGTCGCTGTTCGTCGCGGCTCACCGAGAACCAGAACTTGAACAGATGCACACCGCTGCGCACCAGATGGCGCTCGAACTCCGGTGCCTGCCGCAGGAACTCGTCGTACTCCTGAGGCGTGCAGAATCCCATCACGTGTTCGACGCCGGAGCGGTTGTACCAGCTGCGGTCGAACAGCACGATCTCGCCGCGCGTGGGCAGATGCTCGATGTAGCGCTGGAAGTACCACTGACCACGCTCGACATCGCTGGGTTTCTCCAACGCAACGACCCGCGCGCCGCGAGGATTGAGATGCTCCATGAAGCGCTTGATGGTGCCGCCCTTACCCGCTGCATCGCGCCCTTCGAACAGGATCACCACGCGCTGTCCGGTGTCCTTCACCCACGCCTGCAGCTTGAGCAACTCGACCTGCAGCCGGTATTTGTGCCGCTCGTAGCTCTTGCGCGACAGCAGGTTCTTGTACGGGTACACCCCCTCGCGCCAGTCGGCTCGCAGTTCAGCGTCGGGATCGGCGCCGTTATCGTTCTCACTGCTCCGTTTGCCGAATAGCGTCCGACGCAACACCCGCACCTCGTCGGGCGATGCGCCGTCGATGAGTGCCTGCAATCGCTGCAGCACCTGCGTGGGCTGCCCATTGTCGGCGTGCGCAAGCAGATCGGAGATGGCCATCTCCTGGATCGTAAGTGCCTCGCTCGTACCGCGCGCCACGCGATCGGCTTGCGCGCCGGCCGCTCCCGGACGAGGCGTGACATCGCCCGCCTCTACCGAGCGCACGCTGTTGCTTGCACGCCGAGCGCGGGCAATTGCACGCCGCGCCTCCTGCCGCGCGCCTTTCTGGTCGATGGCGGGGGGACGGTCCTTTGCCATGTCCTGGCCTCCTTCAAAAAATATGACAGGCGAAAGACTTCGATCCTGTGTGCGCACACACCCGGCGATTTGAGCTAGATCAAAGCCGCGTGCCGGGCATGCATCCTTGCCTGGCGTCGGTCGATCCGACTCGGTGACTTTTGTTCGAGTCGCAGGCTTCGATCCGCCAGCGTCGCGCCTCGTTTGTGCCATGTTCGGCAGGGACCATCGCCGGTCCGCTTCTTCTCCAGTCGAAATCCGATGCTCAACCGATTCGTGCAACTGCTGCGTGCCGCCGCATGGGCGCCGATCCTCGTATTGCTCGCCCATCAAGTCTCGATGCGCACACCGTGGCGCTCGGACCTGAACTGGACCATTCACTTCCTCGGTGGCGCTGCCGCGGCGTACTTTCTGTTCCATGCCGCAAGAGCCTGTGCGCGCGAACTCGGAACGCTGCGGCCAGTCACGCATCATCTGCTGGCCTTCGCGCTTGCCGTGGTGGTGGCACTCGGTTGGGAGTTCGCAGAGTTCACCATCGATCATCTGTGGCGCTGGCGGCTGCAGCAAAGTCTCACCGACACGATGGGCGATCTGTTCTTCGGCACGATCGGTGCGGCGACGGCGCTAGGAATCGTGGCGCTGCGCGAGGCGGCGCGGCCGGCTTCGTCTCTGCGCGGCGGAGCGCAGTCCTGACGCACCTGGCTCGCTGGTCCCGCCTATCGCGCAGTCGCAATATCGGGCCGGCAGCGGTCAGGGATGCATCCCATTCGCCCGCGATGGCATCATGCTTTTCCCGCATCGCCCGCGCTTCGCGTGTTCGGGCGCCATCCAGACGAGACGTCATGAACGCCGCATCCTCACCCGCTCCTTCCAGCCAACTCGCCCAGGCGCTTGCTCGCGGCGAGTTCGTGGTGACCACCGAAGTTTCGCCGCCGGTGGCCTCCGACCCGCAAGCGTTCATTGAACACGCATTGCCGCTGCGTGGCGTGGCGACTGCGGTGAATGTCACTGATGGCGCCGGCGCCAAGGCGCATCTGTCGACCTTGGTGGCGTGCCATTTTCTGCTGCAGAACGGCATCGAGCCGGTCCTGCAGATCACCTGCCGCGATCGCAATCGCATCGCGATCCAGGGCGATCTCCTCGGCGCGCTGGCACTGGGCATTCGCAATCTTCTGCTGTTGCGTGGCGATGATCCGAAGGTGGGCGACCAGCCCGACACCAAGCCGGTGTTCGATCTCGATACGCGCGCGCTGCTCGAGATGGCCCAGCAAATGCGCCGCGAACATCGGCTGCCCCCTGGCACCGCGATCAGCGGACCGACCGACCTGTTCATCGGTGCGGCCGACTCACCGATCGATCCGCCTGCTGACTGGAATCCGGCCGGGCTGCGTGCCAAGGTCGATGCCGGCGCCGACTTCGCGCAGACGCAGTTCTGCATGGACATGGGCGTGGTGCGTCGCTACGCCGCGCGGCTGCTGGAACTTGGCATCGCGCAACGCCTGCCGATTCTTATCGGCATCGCGCCGCTTCCGTCGGCGCGCTCGGCGCGCTGGATGCGCGAGAAACTCTACGGCACGATCATTCCCGATGCGATCGTCGATCGCCTCGATCGTGCACCCGACGCCAAGGCCGAAGGCAAGAACATCTGTATCGAGTTGCTGCAGCAGCTGGCCGAGATTCCCGGCGTTGCCGGCGCGCACGTGATGGCGCCGACGTTTCATTCGGCGGTGCCCGAAGTGATCGCGGGGTCGGGGGTGGTGGGGAGAAGGCGTGCTGCGGTGGTGTAGCGATCTAAGTCGTAACCATCTTCACCAACGCAGCCCGCTCGCCGGTGCGCGCACCAGTCAACGCGAAACCGCGCACGCGTTGCGCACCGTCGCTGAACACCAGCTTCAGATCGCGACCGTCGCCTTCGGTCGACCACTCGCCTTGCACGTCCTTCGGCGCGGGTGCAACCACCACTGGACACGCGGGCGTCTTCACGATCACCGGCATCGTCGGAAACGCGATCGGCGTCGGATTGCCGGTCAGCGTGCGTGCCAGGCTGCGCGCGGCGTTCATGATCGGCAGCACGTAGGGGAGCACCGCACTGCCGTACTGTGCGCAGTCGCCGATCGCCATGATGTCGGGGTCGCTGGTGCGCCCGTGCGCGTCGACGACAATCCCGCGCTCGATGGTCAACCCGGCCTCGCGCGCGAGTTGCGTGCGCGGACGCAGCCCGACCGCAGAGAGCACCACGTCGGCATCCAGGGTGGATCCGTCCGCGAGCGAAAGACGCATACCAGCAGCCGTGGCGTTGACCGATTCCACTCCCGTACCCAGCCGCCACTCGATGCCAGCATCGGCAAGGGCCAGACGCACCGCGTCGCCAGCGGCTGGTGGCAGCAGGCTTGCGAGCGGCCGCGCCATCGGATCGATCACGACGACGCTGAAGCCCGCGCCGGCCAGATCGTTGGCGAACTCGCAGCCGATCAACCCGGCACCGATAATGGCCACGCGTCGCGTGCCGCCAAGTTCCGTGCGAAAGGCTGCGTAGTCGCGTAGATCGTTCACCGAGCGCACCCGGTCGGCCGCATCGCCGCCGAGCGGTAAGCGGATCGGGTCGGCACCGATCGCCAGCACCAGCTGCGAGTAACCGATCGCACCGTCACTGGTCTCGATACGGTGCGCGGCGCGATCGATACGCGTCGCCTTCGTGCCGTTGCGTAGCGCGAGGCCGATCTGCGCCGCCATGGTCGCGGCAGGCGTGTTCACCAACTGCGCGGCGTTCTTGTTCTGCGCCAATGCGTTGGAGAGCATCGGCTTGGAATAGAAGTCGCCGCCGTCGCCGGTCACCAGCACCAGCGCGCGTTGCGCATCGAGCTTGCGTACTTCGCGGGCGACGGTGTAGCCGGCCAGGCCGCTGCCGATGATCACGATCGGGTCTGTCGCGTCTGTCACATTGCCTCCGGAGTCTGTCTGCGTGCCTGGAGGGGCGCTCCGTGCTGCACTTGCTCATTCGCGCGGAGCCCCCGACTTTTCTCTGTACCTCAGGCGGCCAACAGTTGCATCGAGAAGTCCGCCTTGGCCACGCCGCAATCCGGGCACGCCCAATCGGCCGGAACGTCTTCCCACTTGGTGCCCGGCGCAATGCCGTCTTCGGGCAGACCCTTGGCTTCGTCGTAGATGAAGCCGCACACCACGCATTCCCACACTTGCATGTTCATTCCTTTCGATTGCTAAAGAGATCGATCGATATGCGGCCGGTTACTTGCCGTTCACGCGTTCGAGTTGTTCGCGATAGTGGTTGGCGTGCCGCTCTTCAACCTTTGCCAGGGCCGCGAATCGCTTGGCTGCTTTCTCCAGCACTGCGCGGAACGCGACGGCATGCTCCTTCGATTCGGCGATCTGCTCGTCGAATTCTCGCACTGCGGCCTCGTTGCCTTCTTGCACTGCGAGGTGGCGGAACTGCGGATACATCTCGGTGTACTCGTAGGTCTCGCCTTCGATCGCGATCTGCAGCGCCTTGGCCGGGCTCAGCTTGGCTTTCGGGTAGAGCAGGTCGAGGTGGCCGAACGCGTGCGCGACTTCCTGGTTGGCGGTTTCTTCGAAGATCTTCGCAGTGGCTTCATCACCGGCTTCACGTGCGAGCTTGGCGAAGTAGCGGTACTTGATATGGGCCATGCTCTCGCCCGCGAAGGCGGCTTCGAGGTTCTTGATGGTGATCGATTCGGGTTTCATCGGCGTCTCCGGTTGTGTTGATCGAGGGACATCACGTCATGCACGGAGCGCATTGTGTTAAACCGAGATCGATCGGTCCAACGAGACGTTTCGGTCGAATCGATCGATTCAGTCGATCGATCAGGCGAATTGAAGCCTGACGCTCAGGCCTATCGCCAGGGGTGGCGCAGGGTGCTACCGGCGCGGCTGGCCGGTCAGGGCGTCCTGCAGCTGCGGATAGGTGGGCGGCTCGGCACCGTCCTTGAACGATTCCAGCCGCCGGAACAATTCCGCCGCTGCCAGATGAAAACCGCCGGGCAGGCCGCTCGCTTCGTACGCCTTGGCGATCTCTTCCATCTCGCCTACCCAGCGCCACGCCTTGCGCGCGTTGCCGAGCATGCCCTCGGAGCGCTTGATCACGCCGGGCTGTGAAGCTTCCCATTCGGCGAGCAACGTCGCCTCGACACCTTCGCGCGCGGCCAGCGTGCGGATCGAGGCGAGCAGCGCGGCAGCGCCTTTGGTCCATGCGGCGTAGCACGCTTTCACGGCCGAGGCGGCGCCGACCGGACCTTCGACGATGTCGGTGCGCATCGGGCTGTCGGCAAACAACGCGGCGATGCGTGCGGCCTGCGCTCCCGACAGATACATGCTCGAGCGCACGCCAGGTTTTGGCGGCGGGCCGATGATCCCGCCATCGACGAACGTGCCACCCGCCGCTTCGATTGCCGCGGCGATCTCACGCGCGGTGCCGGGTGCGATCGCGTTGGCATCGACGTACACGCCGCGAAAGCCGAGTGCGGCAACTTCGCGCGCAAGTGCCAGCGCGCCATGCGGCGGACAGACCGAGAGCACGATCTCGGCATCGCGCAGGCACTGTGCCATCGTTTCACGATCGCGCAGGCTGGCCGCTTTTGCACGCGCGCGCGTCGACGCGCTGCGCCCCTGCGAAGCCCAGGTGACGGTATGGCCGTTGCCGGCAATGCATGCGCCAACCGCGGCGCCCATGTCGCCCGGATGAAGCAGCGCGATGGTGGTGGTCATGTGTGAACTCCAGGGTTGCGGTCACGCGCTTGCGTGCGCCCGCTCGAACGATTCGATGGTACGCGACAAGTCGGCCAGCAGCGTGTGTTGCGCTTCAATCGACCAGCTATGCGCGATCGACGGCCGCGCCAGTTCGCGCAGCAGTGCGGCGATCGGCTGTGCAGGCACTGCGAGTTGTGCGGCGAACGCCGGATGCTTGCCACGCAGAAAATCGACGATGTCGAGTTCGAACTCGGCCACCGGCATGCTGCCCAGACTGCCGCCGCATGAGCAGCCGCTGTCGAGCGAGATGTGCCCCTGCACCAGCCGGGTCCAGGCACCCAGGAGCCGCAGTGCTTCGAGCGCAGCGGCCGAATCCCGCGCCGAACGCCGAGCGCCCGCCAGCTTGGAGCGCTTGGCAGAACTACCGTTCGACGGCATGGATAGTTGGCTTGGGGAAGGTATCCACCAAGACGGTTATCGACTCCAAGACCTCTCGCGATCCACCATCTTCAGACTACCTGCGTCGCGAGCGGCAATCGAATCTTCTGGCCCAGGCTCGCAGTGAGCAACTCGACTACCTGACCACGCACGAATCCATTTAGCTCGCGTGCACTGCGCTCAGCAGCTGCGGCATCACCCTTCTCGATCGCGCGGGCGATCTTCTCCAGATAGGGAACGGTGCCGACAAAGCGATCGGCGATCGCATAGCCCTTGCCGAATCCGGTCCCCGACAGGCCGTGCTGCTGGATGCGCAGCTTGTCGGTCAGCATCTGCCGATAGCCGCGCTCGATGCAGCGGTTGTGGCAGGCCGCCGCCACCGCCGTGTGGAACTCATAGCTGGTGCGCACGATCTGCTCGGCATGCTTGCGCGCCATCGCCTCCTTCACGGCCTGGAGCTTGTGCTTGATCTCCTCGACGTTGGTGGGCGTGCGTCGCGAGGCGGCGAAGTGGCAGGTGATCGGCATGAACACGTCCATCGCCTCGTAGTGATCGACGACGTCGGCGAACTCGAGCGATGCCACTTTCGCACCGCGGTTCGGATACACCTCGACCAGGCCATCGGCCGACAACCGGATCAGCGCCTCGCGCACCGGTGTGCGCGACACCTTGAACTGGCGGCAGAGTGAGCCTTCGTCGAGGCTGGTACCGGGCGCCAGTTCGAGCGACATGATCGCGTGGCGCAATGCCTCGTAGACCATCTGGGAACCCGTCGCTTTCGGCGCGGGTGGTTCGCCGCGCGCGGGTCTGGTCGCCGCGCGGCCGGTGGAGCCATTGATTCGCATACGGTCTTTGTCGATCAATCTTTACATCCACGATACAAGCGCGCGGTTCGTCGAGCGCGAGCATCCATGCGTGAAGACACCGGCCTGCTCCGGCATCGTTGAGTGAACTGCGGGGTGAGGATGGTAGCAGGCGCGCCGCGTGCCCTGCACCCGCGTATTCAGATCGTATACATCGTGCTTGCCGCTAACAAAGCCGATCTGATACCGTTGACCCCTGCTGCGTGTGACATGGTCCTTGTGACGCAAGCCGTTCCACTTCGGCGTCCTTCGGCGCTCGATTCGGGCAGGTTCGGATCACTTCCCACCACTTCGCACGACGGCAGCCGGTCCGGCACGAGGAGACAACGCTGCCGGCCCGATCCAAAGCCATCCATCACCCCAAAGAAACCGGAATCGAGGCTGCAATGGACGTACTACCCCTGCCGAAGCTCCAACCCACCGTGCATCCAATGCGCCGCCATCTCGGCGGGCTGATCGAAACGGTCGGCACCCATCGCTTCGGGTCGAGCCTCATGGCTGCGGCACGTGAAGCCACGAAGTGCGAGCACGTCACGGCATTTGCGATGCCGGCGGCGAAGCCCCCGCGCGTGTTGCTGGCCGACAGCGTGGGTTCGGTGCCGATCGCGCGTGTGGCCTCGGCGAAATACGCCGCGCAGTTCTGGCCGCACGACCCGATCAATCGTCTTGGGCCGCGTGAGGTCAACGGCGAAGGCGTGGCGGTGCGCGTGTGCGCCGACGAGATCGAAGACAGCGCATATCGGCGCGACTGCTACGTGATCAACGGTCTGAACGAACGCTTCTCGATTCAACGCGACCGCGGCGGCGAAACGCTGCGCGTCAATTTCTACCGCAGCCGCACCGCGGGACGATTCGCCGCCGCCGAGATGCAGTCGGTGGTGGAGTCGGCCGATTGCCTGATCTCGCTCCTGGCCAAACACGACGCGATGTCCGCGCCGACCGACAGCGGATCGACCACCGAGTTGTTCGCGCGCCGCCTGCGCGTGCTGGCGCCGACGTTGTCACAGCGCGAAACCGACGTGTGCGTGGCCATTGCCGATGGCATGAGCTCCGAGGCCATCGCGCTCAAGCTCGGCATCAGCCTGAACACCGTGCTTACCTACCGCAAGCGTGCCTACGCGCGGCTGGGTATTTCGAGCCAGAACGAACTGCTGAAGATGGTGCTGGTGTAGTCGCGCAGGCGACGAAGTCCGGCATCTTCGGTATTCGGCTGTCCTCGCGCGCGAGTGCTCGCCTGCTGAGTGCTCGCCTGGTACTAACCCGCGCGCTTTCCTGATCCGCGCACTCTCGCAGTGCAGCACACGGTTTCGCGTGCACTGAGATCGCGCGCGACCCGCTCCGCCGTCCGCCTCTAAGTCTTTCAATCGATTCGCTTTTCAGCTTGGCATTGAACTTGCCAGGGCTACGCTTGCCGGCGTGGCCCCGTTCGCGTGATACGAGGTGCCTCGCCATCGTCTTCGATCCCTTTGGCTGAGCTTCGAGATCCGTCGCATGCGCAAGATGAAACTGGTGATGGTCGGCAACGGCATGGCGGGCATGCGCACGCTCGAGGAGCTGCTGCGCATCGCGCCCGATCTGTACGACATCACCGTGTTCGGTGCCGAGCCGCATCCGAACTACAACCGCATCCTGCTCTCGCCGGTGCTCGCGGGCGAGCAGACGTTGCAGGAGATCGTGCTGAACGATGCGCAGTGGTATCGCGATCACGGCATCACGCTGCATCTGGGCAAGACCGTCACGCGCATCGATCGCCGCGCACGCTTTGTCGAAGCCGCTGACGGCACGCGCGCCGAGTACGACCGGCTGCTGCTGGCGACCGGATCGAACCCGATCATCCTGCCGGTGCCCGGTGCCGATAGCGCCGGCGTACTGACCTATCGCGACATCGGCGACACCGAACGCATGATCGAAGCGTCGCAGCACGGCAAGTGCGCGGTGGTGATCGGCGGTGGACTGCTCGGGCTGGAGGCGGCCAACGGCTTGCGCGTGCGCGGCATGGACGTGACCGTCGTGCATCTGCGCGAGTGGCTGATGGAGCGCCAGCTCGACGCGATCGCCGGCGCGCTGCTGCAGCAGTCGTTACACGAGCGCGGCATTGATTTTCGTCTGAGTGCGAACACGCGGGCGATCGAGGCCAACGACGACGGCCGCGTTGCCGGCGTACGCATCACGCTCGCCGACGGTACTGAGGAACAACTGCCTGCCGATCTGGTGGTGATGGCGGTCGGCATTCGTCCGAACACGACGCTGGCCGAGACCGCCGGCATTCATTGCCAACGCGGCATCGTCGTCAACGACACGATGCAGACCTACGACCCGCGCATCTACGCGGTCGGCGAATGCGTGAACCATCGGGGTACGGCGTACGGACTGGTTGCGCCGCTGTTCGAGATGGCCAAGGTATGCGCGAGTCACCTCGCGCAGTTCGGCGTCGGCCGTTACGCCGGCTCGGTGACCTCGACCAAGCTCAAGGTGACCGGTGTCGATCTGTTCTCCGCGGGCGATTTCCTGGGCGGCGAGCAGTGCGAGGAGATCGTGCTGTCCGACCCCGGCGCCGGCAGCTACAAGAAACTCGTACTCCTGGACGACAAGCTGGCCTGCAGCGTGATGATGGTCGC
>CADECO010000129.1:12047-13720 GCA_902825905.1 uncultured beta proteobacterium | reverse complement strand
CGAACCAATGCCGGTGCCGGGCGTTTTGCGATAGGTTCGCGGGTCCTCATCGCCTGATCGCCAAGCTCAAACATGATCAATCCCACTCGAGGCCTGCGCGGCATGGCCGTCGCATCGCATTCGCTTGCCGCCCAGTCAGCACTTCAGGTATTGCGCGAGGGCGGCAACGCGCTCGAAGCGATGATCAGCGCGGCTGCCACGATCGCCATCGTCTATCCGCACATGAATTCGATCGGCGGCGATTCGTTTTGGCTCATCAGCGTCCCCGGCGAGACGCCGCGCGCGATCGACGCGTGTGGTGCAGCCGGCGAGCGAGTGACGCGCCAGTACTACGCTGAACGCGGCATCACGCAATCGATTCCGTTCCGTGGCGGCGTGGCGGCGAACACAGTTGCCGGGACGATCGCGGGCTGGGATCTGGCTTACGAGTATTCACGCGCGCGGCTTGGCGGCCGGTTGCCGATCACGCGGTTGCTCGCAGATGCGATTCACTACGCCGAGCACGGCATACCAGTGACGTCGAGCCAGGCCAACAACACTTCGACCAAGCGTGCTGAGCTCGAAGGACAACCCGGCTTCGCGACGACCTATCTGCAGGAGGGCACGGCTCCAAGTGTCGGCGCGCTGTTTCGCCAGCCCAGGTTGGCCGCCACGCTGCGGCGGCTGGCTCAGGCGGGCTTCGACGATTTCTACCGCGGCGAACTCGCGAGCGCGATCGCCGCAGATCTCGCGCGCGCGCAAAGTCCCCTCGTCCTCGGCGATCTGACGAGCCATCGGGGCCAATGGAAGACGCCGCTCACGCTCGAGCACTCGCTGGCTTCGCTCTACAACATGACGCCACCCACCCAAGGATTGGTGTCGCTGCTCATCCTCGGCATTCTCGACGCACTGGAAATCGCCAAGGTCGACCCGCAAGGCGCCGACTACGTGCATCTGTGCGTAGAGGCAGTCAAGCAGGCGTTTCGCATCCGCGATCAGCACATCACCGACCCAGCGTACATGAGCGTCGATCCCGCCTCGTTCCTGGCGCCGTCGTCGGTGCGCGAACTCGCTGCCAGGATCGATCGCGGCAAAGCCGCGCCGTGGGGTAAGGGCAAGGGGCCGGGCGACACGATATGGATGGGCGTCATCGACAGCGAAGGGCGCGCGGCGAGTTTCATCCAGAGCCTCTATCACGAGTTCGGCTCGGGAGTCGTGTTGGCCGACACGGGCATCACCTGGCAGAACCGTGGCTGCAGCTTCTCGCTCGACTCGGCCGCACGCAACGCCTTGGAACCAAGGCGCAAGCCGTTCCACACGCTCAATCCGGCGCTGGCGCGTTTCCGCGACGGGCGCACGATGGTCTACGGAACCATGGGAGGTGATGGTCAGCCACAGTCGCAGAGCGCGGTGTTCACCCGGTACGCGGTGTTCGGCATGAACCCGCAACAGGCAGTGACCGAACCGCGCTGGCTGCTCGGGCGAACCTGGGGTCAGGTATCAGAGACGCTCAAGCTGGAATCTCGTTTTCCGAGCAGCGTGGTCCAAGAGTTGAAGCGGCGCGGCCACGACGTCGAAGTGCTCAAGGCTTTCGACGAAACGATGGGTCATGCCGGCGCGATCGTGCGACACCCCGACGGCACGTTCGAAGGCGGCTTCGATCCGCGCAGCGATGGCGGGGTCGCTGCGTTCTA
>CADECO010000129.1:0-11947 GCA_902825905.1 uncultured beta proteobacterium | reverse complement strand
CGGCCCGCGTCCACGCCGCCAAAACCGCTCGCTTTGACGTCCTTGGTCAGCACGTTGTGCTCCAGGCACAGATTCAGGCGGTTCATTTCAGCCTCCATGCTCGTGCCCGGACTGGCCGCGACCACGTCGTTCAACGCCTTGCGCGGATCAGCAACGGTTTCACGCAGGCCGCGGTTGAATGCCCTCACAAACCCGCGCACTGCCTGTTGTTCACGCGCCGCGAAGGCAGTGTTCACGATCAGCGCATTGCCGTAGAGCGGCACCCCGAAGTCGAGGAATCGGAATGTCACGATGTCACTCGACTTCGACCCGCGCGCCTGCAGATTGAGCAATGAGGTGTAGTGAAAACCGGAGATCGCATCAAAGGTGCCCAACATCAACTCCGACTCGCGTCGCTGTGGGGAGACGTCCGTCCAGCTGACGTCCTTGGGGTCCAAGCCATTGGCGCGTGCCAGCATCGGCCACATCTTGCGTGCTGCATCGAAGCCTGGCGCACCGAGTTTCTTGCCGCGCAGATCGGTCAGCTTGTTGACCGCGAAGCGTTTCTCCAGCGCGTAATCGGAACGCTTGAGCGTGATGATCGACGCCGGCGTGGCGTTGAAGACGACGTAGACCGCTTGCACCGGCGCGTCGGGCTTGCGGCCTTTGAATTCGATCAGCGAGTTGAGGTCGGCCACGCCCATGTCGAACCGCCCGTCGGCTACCGCCGCCACCGCACCGGTTGAGCCTTTCCCTGGCTCATAGACGACGCTGAGCTTGGCGTCGTTCATGTAGCCGCGCTCCAAAGCGACAAAGAACGGCGCCGACGGCCCCTCGACCGCCCAGTCGAGCGTAAAGCGAACCTTCTGCTGCGCCTGCGCGAAAACGGGCGCGCGCATCATGCCCATCATCAGCGCGCCGGCGCCAAGGCCAAGAAGGCGGCGGCGAGTTGGCGAAGTGGATGCGACTACGTTCTCGGTGACGTCGTGGCGCGAGTTGGTTGCCATAGCTCCCTCTGTCTTCCAGTGCACTGCGGTTGTAATGATGTCGGCACGAGGGAAGGCAAGTTGAGTGCCATTTCGGTAGCTGAATTCACAGCTCCGAGGCGGCAGGCGTGCGCTGCGGGCAGTTGTCCACGTCGCGCGACTGACGTCGTGACCAAGGAGGCGCCGCGACGATTGGCAATCGCAGGCGCGATCGGATGCGGACGGGACCGACAAGTGCACCGTCGGAACGAAATCAACCGGCCGCTACGAACCGGTCCAGCTCACCATTCCGGTCCACGCGGTGACGAGCACGATCACGCCGAATACGATCCGGTACCAGGCGAAGATCGTGAAGTCGTGCGAAGCGATATAGCGCAGCAGCCAACGCACGCAGACGAATGCCGACACGAACGCGGCGACGAGTCCGACGCTGAACACCGGCACATCACTGAAGCTGAGCAGTGCGCGGTTCTTGAACATGTCGTACGCGCCCGCCGCAATCAGCGTGGGCACGGCCAGGAAGAACGAGAACTCAGTGGCGGCCTTGCGCGACAACCCGAACAGCATGCCGCCGATGATGGTCGCGCCCGATCGCGACGTGCCGGGGATCAGTGCGAAGCATTGCGCGCAGCCGACCTTGAGCGCATCCAGCCAGCTCATCTCGTCGACGCTCTGTACATGGACGCGGTGCGAGCGGCGCTCCGCCCACAAGATCACGAACGCACCGACGATGAACGCCAGCGCGACTGGCACAGGTTTGAACAGGTAGGCCTTGATGTACTTGCCGGCGAGCAGTCCCAGCACCGCGGCGGGCATGAACGCGACGATCAGGTTGACGACGAACCGCTGGCTCGCCCGATCATTGACCAGGCCACGCAGCACGCCCCAGAACTTCGCCCGGTATTCCCAGATGATGGCGAGCATCGCGCCGGTCTGGATGAACACGTCGAACACCTTGCCCTTCTCGTCGTTCACGCCGAGCAGATCGGCGGCAAGAATCAGATGACCGGTGCTGGAGATCGGCAGGAACTCGGTGAGACCTTCGACGACACCGAGAATCAGCGCTTTGAGCAGAGCGAGCAGGTCCAAATGCGTTAGTCCTGAGGCTGGGTTGAGCGGTGGGGGTCGATGCGCGGCGCGCCGGTTCAGCGCGCCTGCAGCAGCTCCAGCATGCGGCTGAGGGCGATCGCGCGGTGACTGATCGCGTTCTTCTGTCCGGGAGGTAATTCTGCGGCAGTGCGTTCCAACCCCGGCAGATAGAAGTACGGGTCGTAGCCGAATCCGCCTGCGCCGCGCGGTTCGTCGAGCACTTCACCATGCCAGCGGCCTTCGGCGATGATCGGCTCGGGGTCCTCTGCGCGGCGCACCAGTACGATTACGCAGTAGTAATGCGCCCGGCGATTGTCCTCGCCTTGCCGGGCACGTTCACGCAGCATCGCCACCAGCTTCGCGTTGTTGCGCTCGTCGGACTTGGGTTCCCCGGCGAAGCGCGCTGAATGCACCCCGGGCATACCGCCAAGCGCGTCGACGACGATTCCGGAGTCATCGGCAAATGCCGGCAATCCGGTGTGTTGCGCGGCATGTCGCGCCTTGGCGATGGCGTTCTCGACGAAGGTGAAGTGCGGTTCCTCGGCATCACCCACGCCCAATTGCGCCTGAGGGACGACCTCGATCCCGAGCGGGGCGAGCAGCGCAGCGAACTCGCGCACCTTGCCCGGGTTCGAGGACGCAAGCACCAACTTGCCGATCGCCGACATGGGTCGTGTTTCGCCCGGGCTAACGGCCAAGCGCGTTGCGCTGGAGCACGACCAACTCACCGATGCCTTGCTCGGCAAGACGCATCAGCGCATCCATCTGCGCGCGCGAGAAGGGCGCGCCCTCGGCGGTACCCTGCACCTCGACGAATCCGCCCGCCCCGGTCATGACGACGTTCATGTCGGTTTGGCAGCGCGAGTCCTCGGCGTAGTCGAGGTCGAGCACCGGTGTGCCTTCATACAAGCCCACCGAAACCGCCGCGACGAAATCGCGGATCGGCGTAGCCGTGATCACGCCGGACCGCTGCAGCACCGCCACAGCATCCGACAGCGCGACGAACGATCCGGTGATTGCCGCAGTGCGCGTACCCCCATCGGCCTGAATGACGTCGCAATCGATCTGGATCGAGCGAGCGCCCAGCGCCTGCATATCGACAACCGAGCGCAGACTGCGGCCGATCAGGCGCTGAATTTCCTGCGTACGGCCGGATTGCTTGCCGCGCGCCGCCTCACGATCGGAGCGCGTATGCGTCGAACGCGGCAGCATGCCGTACTCGGCGGTGACCCAACCCCGACCAGTATCGCGCAGGAACGCGGGCACCTTCTCTTCGACACTCGCGGTGCATAGCACCTTGGTTTCACCGAACTCGACCAGCACCGCGCCTTCGGCGTGCTTGGTGAACCCGCGTTGGATACGCACAGGACGCAGCTGATCGGGACGGCGGCCGGATGGACGCATCGGAACTCTCGCACCGTGATGGGGTTGAAGTCGGCGCGCAAGCGGCGTGACTGGAGGCACGCATGTCGCACCGGAGCAAACTGCGCGATACGCAGCGGCGCGGCAGTTTAGGTCAAAACCGTACCGCGTGGCGCGCCTTGAACTTCAGACGCGCTGCTTGTGGATCGCGTCGCGAATCTCTTCGATTGCGTGCTCGATCTCTTCGTCGGTCAGGTAATCGGCGTGCAACGCGCCTTGCGACTCGCCAAAACCGGTGGACTTGGTGGAGTGGTCGCCCAGTTCGAGCAACAGCGTGGAGATGCTCGATTCGTCGGCGCGCGCCTCTTCCTGCCAGGTCATCGCCACCACCGAAAGGTTGTCGCCCTCGGCGCCGGCGCGCAGCTCGGCGGTATCCATGAGCGCGGGCATTGCCTGCAGCACGTCCTTGCGCAGCAATTTCTCCACCACCAGGCTTTGCGGCAGCGGCGCCCAGAACCCATCACTTGCAAGCACGACGGTGTCGTTGTGCTTGAGCGGCGTCTTGCGCGAGATGTCGACGCGCGGCGGGTGCAGCTGACCCAGGCAGTTGAAGATCTTGTTGCGGTCGGGATGCGCAAGCATCGCCTCGGGCCGCATGCGTCCGGCGTCCACCAGCATTTGCACGCGCGAGTGGTCCTTGGTGACCGCCTCGATGCGTCCGTCGCGGATCAGATAGAGGCGCGAATCGCCCACGTGGGCCCAGTAGGCATGCCCGCCTTGAACGATGCACGCCACGCAGGTGGTGCGCGGCGTTTCGATCAGGCGCTTGGCCTCGGCATAACCAAGGATGGCCAGATGCGCGCTGGTAATGGTGTCGAGGAGAAACCGATGCGGGTCGTTGATCAGCGGCTGCGCCTGACGCTGGAACGCCTCGATCATGAACTGCACGGCGATCTGCGCGGCGATCTCCCCGTGCAAATGTCCGCCCATGCCGTCGGCCAACGCCATGAACAGCGCATCGCGACTGTACGAGTAGCCGATGCGGTCCTGATTTGTCTTGCGCGCGCCGATCCGGCTGTCCTGATAGATCAAGAACCGCATTGGACTGGACTTGCGAATGGCGCCTATGCCTAGCGCCGCGCCAGGCGGCTCAGCGCACCGCGCAGGTGAAGCACAAAGGTGCGACGGCTGGAAATATCGGGATCACGCTCGCGCAACAGCACTTTCTGCAGCGCGTGCGCGCTTTGCGGCCGCTTCAGGTAATCGAGCTGCAGGCACCAATCGATGGTCTCCAGCAGATGCTCGGAATAGCGCCCGGTGAACTGCTTGATCGCCGAGACGTACTTGTCTTTCTCGACGCGCTGATCCGCCGGCTGCGGCGCGACGCCCGCGATGCACGCATACATCGCTGCGCCGACGCTGTAGAGGTCGCTCCACGGACCGAGCAGTTCGCGGTTCCTGTACTGCTCCGGCGGAGCAAAGCCCGGCGTGTACATCGGGTTGAGCTTGAACTGCCCCTGCGCGAGGGTCTGCCGCGCGGCACCGAAATCGATCAGCACCGGCATGTTGTCGTTGCGGATATAGATGTTCGAAGGCTTCAGATCGAGGTGCAGCAGCTTGTTCGCGTGTACTTCGCGCAGGCCGTTGAGCGTGGTCAGAAAAACGCGGCGAATGAAGTTCTCGCGGATGCTGCCGCGCTTGACCGCGATGTGCTCCTGCAGCGTGCGGCCGCGCTCGTAGTTCATGACCAGATAGACGGTCTCGTTGGCACGAAAGAAGTTGATGACCCGGATTACATTCGGGTGCGACAGGCGCGCGAGCGCACGACCTTCCTCGAAGAAGCACTTCATGCCGTAGCGGAAGGTGGGCAGGTTTTCGTCGGTGATGCCGGGGAAGATCTCGCCTTCCTTGCGCAGCGCCAGCGAACTGGGCAGATATTCCTTGATCGCCACCTGCTCACCGCGTTCATCGGTGGCCAGGTAGACGATGCTGAACCCGCCGCACGAGATCACTTTCTGCAGGCGGTAGCCCTGCAACTGGAAGCCATCCGGGAGCGGCTGATTGACTTGCGATGGCATCGAGAGGCAGTTCGCAGCGAAGGTTCGGTAAGGCGCGGTGCACGACGTGGGAAAACGCTCTGCCGTTCTGATTGCCCCACACCAGAAGCGAATTCGGGGCCGTTGCGTTCATTCCGTAACGGCCACTACTATGCGACAGCAGATTCGGTGGCGAATCGATCCGCTTGCCCCAGACAACACACCAGAGTGGTTGATCGTCGCTGGATCGAAACGACGCCCCAAACTGCGGCTTGGCGGTACAGCTGCGTGCCGCGACACGCAGCGCAGGAGATTCTCAGTGTTTGGCCTGACCCTGTAAAGCCAAGTCTTTCTTGCGCTGCCGCCCTGGGCGCGCAATAGTGCCGGACACCCTCACGGAACACCGCTCATGATCCGAAGCATGACCGGCTACGCGACGCTGCAGCGCGAACTAGCGCAAGGCGCGGTGCAGTTGGAGCTGCGTAGCGTAAACAGCCGCTTTCTCGATATCGCGTTTCGCATTCCTGACGATTTGCGCGCGGTGGAACCCGTGTTCCGTGAATTAATTGGTGCGCGATTGAGCCGCGGCAAGGTCGATTGCCGCCTGTCCTACTCGCTGCGACCGCTCGCCAACGAAGAGATCGCCGTCGATCGCGTCGCGCTCGAACGGTTGGCCCGTCTGGCCGGCGAAGTGCGGGCCGCGCTACCCGACGTGCAGCCGATGCGGGTATCCGAAGTGCTCAACTGGCCAGGCGTGGTGCCCGACAACGGTGCGGCGTTCGAAGCCTTGCGCCATGCCAGTGTCGAGTTGATGCGAACAGCACTCGATGAACTGGTGGGCTCGCGCACCCGTGAAGGCGCCAAACTCGCCGACATGATTCGAGCACGCACCGCGCAGATCCGCACTCGCATGCAGACGCTTGAACCGCTGATCCCCGCGGCGATCGCCGCTTACCAGGACAAACTCACCGCCAGGCTGCGCGAAGTACTCACGACCCAGGACGAAGACCGGATCCGCCAGGAGATCGCCGTCTATGGCGTACGGATCGATGTCGCCGAGGAATTGTCGCGGCTCGCGGCCCATCTCGACGAGGTCGATCGCGTACTGGGCAAGGGCGGACAGGTCGGCAAACGGCTGGATTTCCTCATGCAAGAGCTCAACCGCGAAGCCAACACGCTCGGCTCCAAATCGGTGTCGAAGGATTTGTCGGATGCCGCAGTCGAGTTCAAGCTCGCCATCGAACAGATGCGCGAGCAGGTGCAGAATCTGGAGTGACCATCCGTTCGAAACGGGCTGCGTGATTCGTGTCGGGTCTGCTCTATATCGTTGCCGCACCGTCGGGAGCGGGTAAGTCCTCCCTGGTAAACGCCCTGCTCGGGGCTGACGCACGTCTGCGGCTGTCGGTGTCGCACACCACGCGGGCGCCACGGCCCGGTGAACAGGACGGCCGCGAGTACTTCTTCGTCGACGTGGAGCGCTTCGACGCGATGCGCGCCGCAGGTGATTTCCTCGAACATGCGTTCGTGCACGGCAATTGGTACGGCACGTCCAAGGCGCAGATCGCTGCGGCGCGCACGCAGGATCGCGACGTGGTCCTGGAAATCGACTGGCAAGGCGCGCGGCAAGTCCGTGCGGTATTCCCCGATGCAGTATCGGTTTTCATCCTGCCCCCGTCGATGCAGGTGTTGGAACAGCGGTTGCGGGCGCGCGCCACCGATAGCGAAGCCACCATCGCGCGCCGACTGGCCGCCGCCAACAGTGAGATCGCTCATGCCGGCGAATTTGAATATGCTATAGTTAACAATGACTTCGAAACGGCTCGCGCCGACCTCGGCGCGGTGTTTCGAGCGGCGCGTCTGGTAACGGCGCGCCAACGCGCGCGGCACGCGCGTTTGTTCAACGCCGCGCCCGACCCCCACTGACCGATTGGCACGGTCCACGGCAGCCCCAGCAGCGCAGCGTTTCGCGCGATCCGTATCACGCACCCGCGACTTTGCGTTGCGCCCGCTTGAAGCGGTTTTCTCCGATCCCATCTTCTACTAACCTAGGCACAACCCATGGCACGCATCACCGTCGAAGATTGCCTGCAGCGCATCCCCAACCGGTTTCAACTGACCCTGGCGGCGACTTATCGCGCCCGCCAGCTCGCGCAGGGCGCGGAGCCGCTGGTCGAATCGCGCGACAAGCCCACTGTCATCGCGTTACGCGAAGTCGCTTCGGGCAAGGTCGGCCTGGAAATGCTCAAGCGGGTCCATACGCAGAGCTGATCACCCAACCGGCGCCACGTGTGAGTCCGCGCAGGCGCCGTACCCCTCCCCCCGTCGGGCGCGCGCGTCCGCGAGCGCCGCGCCAGTCAAGCGGCTCCGGGGGCTGACGTGGGTCATATCACCGAGCTGCAGCAAGCACTTTCGGCGTATCTCAAGCCGGTTGATCTGGCGCGCATCGAAGACGCGTTCAATCTGGCCGAGGAAGCGCACCGCGGCCAGTTCCGCAAGAGCGGCGATCCGTACATCTCGCACCCGATCGCCGTCGCCGAGATCCTGTCGCAATGGCAGCTCGACACGCAGACGCTGATCGCCGCGCTGCTGCACGACGTGGTCGAAGACACCACGGTCTCCAAGGAAGAGATCACTACCCGTTTCGGCAAGGCCGTCGCCGACCTGGTCGATGGCGTCTCGAAACTCGATCGCATCGAGTTCCAGAGCCAGCAGGACGCGCAGGCCGAGAATTTCCGCAAGATGCTGCTGGCGATGGCGCGCGACGTGCGCGTCATTCTCATCAAGCTGGCCGACCGGCTGCACAACATGCGCACGCTTGAAGCGGTGCCGCCAGCCAAGCGCCGCCGTATCGCCAAGGAGACGATCGAGATCTACGCGCCAATTGCCAACCGGCTGGGGCTCGATTCGATCTATCGCGAACTGCAGGATCTATCGTTCAAGTTCTTGTATCCGTACCGCGCGGCGGTGCTGGGCAAGGCGCTGAAGGCGGCGCGAGGCAACCGGCGCGAGCTGATCGCCAAGGTGCTCAAGGCGATCAAGAAGCGACTCACCGATGCCGGCATCAAGCCGCAGGTGGTCGGACGCGAGAAGCACCTGTACAGCATCTATCACAAGATGGTCGAGAAGCACCTCACCTTCTCGCAGGTGCTCGACATCTACGGGTTTCGCGTGATCGTCGATGACGTACCGAGTGCGTACCTTGCGCTGGGTGCGCTGCACGGTCTGTACAAGCCGGTGCCGGGCAAGTTCAAGGACTACATCGCGATCCCGAAATCGAACGGATATCAGTCGCTGCACACCACGCTGATCGGACCGTTCGGCACACCGATCGAGACCCAGATCCGCACTTGGGAGATGCATCGCATCGCCGAGACCGGCGTGGCCTCGCACTGGCTCTACAAAGACGGCAAGGAACGGTTTTCGGACGTGCAGCAGCGCACCACCAAGTGGCTGCAGTCGCTGCTCGATCTGCAAAGCATGAGTGGCGATTCGGCGGAGTTCCTCGAACACGTCAAGGTCGATCTGTTCCCCGACGACGTCTACGTGTTCACGCCCGCGGGCAAGATCCTGGCGCTGCCGCGCGCAGCCACGCCAGTGGACTTCGCGTACGCCGTCCACACCGACATCGGCAATCGCTGCGTGGCGGCGAAGGTCAATGGCGAATTGGTGCCGCTGCGCACCGAGCTGCGCAGCGGTGACCGCGTCGAGATCATCACCGCCGCGCACGCGCATCCGAACCCGGTGTGGTTGAGCTACGTGCAGACCGGCAAGGCGCGCTCGCAGATCCGGCACTTCCTCAAGACGATGCACAACGAGGAATCGACCGAACTGGGCGAACGCTTGCTCGCGCAGGCGCTGCGCGGGCTCGACACGCGCGTGGAAGCGATCACCAGCGAGCAATGGGACCGGTTCCTGCGCGACGCAGGCGCCACCTCGCGCCAGGACATCCTCGCCGACATCGGTCTGGGCAAGCGGCTGGCGGCGATCGTCGTGCGTCAGTTGCTCGCACACAACGAGGCAGCGGGCGAGGCCCCTCGGCGCCCCGAGTCGATCGTCATCCGCGGCTCCGAGGGCATGGCGGTGCAGTTCGCACGTTGCTGTCGGCCGATTCCCGGCGATCCGATCATCGGCTTCATCAAGAAGGGCCAGGGTCTGGTGGTGCACACGCATGACTGCCCCACGGCGCTGCGCTCACGCAACGATCCGGAGCGCTGGCTCGACCTCGAATGGGACGCCGATCGCCAGCGCATGTATCAGGTGTCGATCCGCGTGGTCGTGGCCAATCAGCGGGGCGTGCTGGCGAAGGTCGCGGCAGGCATTGCCAATGCCGGCGCCAATATCGACAACCTGAACATGGACGAAGAGCGCGGCGCTTACACCACGATGTACATCACCATCGAGGTGACCGATCGCGCCCACCTGGCGCGCGTGATGCGTAGCCTGCGTCAACTGCAGGACGTAGCGCGCATCAGCCGACTCAAAGAGTCGCATTGATCCAGGCAACATCCGCACAACGGATCCCGAACGTCTCATGGCTCCCCGGAATGCATCGAAGCGCCACGTGAATTCGCGGCGCGCAAGGTGGGCGCGATGGCAGCGATCCGCGTAGTTCCTCCCGCGCTCCTCTTGCTGGTGGCGCTTGCCGTTGCGCTACTCGTGAGTGGCTGCGCGAGCCAATCGGCCGAGGCGCCCAAACCGATCACCGAAGCCGATGTCCGCGCAAAACTGAGCACCGATCGCACCGCCTTCGCGCTGCGTGAACTCAAGGACGATCGCGCTCGCGAACTGCTCGACCGCGCGTTCGAGTCGCGGCGGCGCGATGCGCAACAACGCGGCTTGCAGTACGCGGTGGAACGCGTGCTGATCGGCGAGGACATCGGCATCGGCGCCGGTGCGCGCCTGCAACGGGCCTTCGCGCTGGCGCACGAGTACGACGACAAGGCGATTACCTCCTATCTCGAGGCGATCGAGATCGTCGGCGGTCGCATCCGGCAAACCCTGCGGTCAACGGTGGGCCAGAACGGCAAACGACTCGCTACGCTGGAGCTGGTCGACCTCAATCGCGCCGGACTGCGGACCTATCGATTCGCCGAGAACGACGCACCGTGCTGTCCATCGGTCATCGTCGACGCCATCTACGCCTGGCGCGGCCTCACGCTCGAAGAGCTGCGCTGACGGTCGCTGACAGACCAGCACGCAACGTACCGCCAAAGCGGCCACGCGCTTTCAGGAACGGCCACGCGCGTTATGCGCATCGACTGGCCGCGCTCATGGCGCATCGGCCATAATCGGACTCAACTCACAAGAAGCGTCCCTGTCACCACGAGTGGTGATTCGTTCAGCGACCGCGAGTGGTGATTCGTTCAGCGACCACGAGTGGTGATTCGTTCAGCGCCGGCAACATCTCAACCGCCGCGCGTCATTCCAAACAAAGGAGGCTGTACCCATGCAAGTCCGCGCCAACGGCATCGACGTTCACTACACCGTGCAAGGTGAAGGCCCGTGTCTGGTGTTCAGTCACTCGCTCGCCTGCAACACCGGCATGTGGGACGAGCAGGTTGCCGAGTTCGCGAAGAAGTACAAAGTGCTTTGCTACGACACGCGCGGCCATGGCAAGACTTCGGCGCCGGCCGGTGCGTACACGCTCGACCAGCTCGCCGACGATCTCAAGGGCATGCTCGACGCACTCAATATCAAGCAGCCGCACTTCATCGGCCTGTCGATGGGCGGGATGATCGGCCAGGTCACTGCACTCAAGTATCCGGGCATCTTCAAAACGCTCACCCTTGCCGACACCACCAGCCGCTACGCACCGGAAGCGAAGGCTCTGTGGGACGGCCGCATCAAGACCGCCAACGAAAAAGGCATGGGCGTGCTGGTCGACGGAACCTTGGAGCGCTGGTTCACGGCGCCGTACCGCACCGCCAACCCCGACCAGATGGCGCGCGTGGGCAACTACATCAAGACCACGCCGGTCGCCGGCTACTGCGGCTGTATCCAGGCAATCCAAACCATCAACGCGACTGACCGATTGAAGGAGATCAAGTCGCCGGTGCTGGTCATCTGCGGCGAGGAAGACGGTGGCACACCACCGGCCATGGCGCGCGCGATTCACCACGCCATTCCGCAGGCGGAGTATTCGCTGCTCGCCAGTGCCGCGCATCTGTCGAACGTCGAGCGCCCGGTCGCCTTCAATTCCGCGTTGGGACGTTTTCTGGCGAAGCATCCGTAGCGCTTGCGAAGCGCACGTCGCCTGACGTAACGCACACGAGCCGCGACTTTCGGGAGAACGATCATGCTGCAGCTCCGACCCGGCTGCGAATGCTGCAATCGCGATCTGCCGCCAGCTTCGACGCTGGCGATGATCTGCTCGTTCGAGTGCACGTTCTGCAGTGACTGCGCAACCGGCGTGCTGCGGGGCAAGTGTCCGAACTGCGGCGGCGAGTTGGTGCGTCGCCCGATTCGGCCTGCAGACAAGCTGGCGCGATTTCCGGC
>CADECO010000128.1:0-13726 GCA_902825905.1 uncultured beta proteobacterium | reverse complement strand
GCCTGCGCAAACGGGTGGAGCTGGCGCGCGCCATCGCACTCAAGCCCGAGTTGATCCTGCTCGACGAGCCCATGGCCGGGATGAATCTGGAGGAGAAGGAAGACATGGCGCGCTACATCGTCGACCTCAACGAAGAGTGGGGTATGACCGTGGTGATGATCGAGCACGACATGGGCGTGGTGATGGATCTGTCGCATCGGGTCATGGTGCTCGACTTCGGTCGCAAGATCGCCGAAGGATCGCCCGACGAAGTGCGTGCGAGCGACGAGGTCAAACGCGCGTATCTTGGTGAGGAGGGCAGCGCCCGGCAGCCTTCCCTCGCTACAGCGGAGGCATGATGCCCGCGCCATCGTTCGCCCATCTCGATCAGCTCGATACGCTGCCCAAGCTGCTGCGTCACAACGCCCGGCAGTACCCGAACGACACCGTATTGCGCGAGAAGCAGTTCGGCCGATGGGTGTCGTTCGACTGGCGCAGCTATCACGAACGGGCGCAATTGTGGGCCGTCGGCCTGCACAGCCTTGGCGTGCGCCGAGGCGATACGGTGGCCATCATCGGTGATGCGCGGCCCGACTGGGTCGCCGCGGCAGTCGGTGCGCACGCCTTGGGGGCAATGTCGCTTGGCCTGTACCAGGACGCGCTGGAGGCCGAGGTCGGCTATCTCATCGACTACGCCGGCGCCAAGGTGATCATCGCCGAGGACGAGGAGCAGGTCGACAAGATGCTCGCGGCAACGCGTGCGGCGGGTTCGAGCGTTCGCATCGTGTACTGCGATCCGCGCGGCATGCGCAAGTACGACGAGCCGCAACTGCTCGCGCGCGACGCGCTGTTCGATACGGCGCGGCAGGCACTGTCGGCCGACGCGAAGCTGTGGGACAACCTGGTCGATGCCACGCTGGGCGACGATCCGGCGGTGCTGTGTTCGACCTCGGGCACGACGTCGCACCCCAAGCTCGCGTGCATCACCTCGCGCAAGCTCATCCGGCACGTGGCCGCCTACTGCGAGTTGCTGGGCATCGGGCCCGACGACGAGTATGTGTCGATCCTGCCGATGGGCTGGATCGTCGAGCAGTTCCAGGCGGTGTTTCAGCCGATCGTGTGCCGCAATCGGATCAGCTTCGTCGAGGATCGCGACACGACCATGGCCGATCTGCGCGAGATCGCACCGACGTTCGTCGTGCTGGCGCCGCGCGTCTGGGAGCAGATCGCCGCCAACGTGCGCGCGCAGATCATGGATGCCACGCCGTTCAAGCAGCGCATGTTCGAGCGTGGCTTGCGACTCGGGCTCGATGCGGTCGAGCGTGGTACGACCAGTCGTTGGGCCCAATGGATGGTGCTGCGTGCGTTGCGCGACCGGCTCGGATTCTCGCGCCTGCGTTTCGCCTGTACCGGTGGTGCGCCGATGGGGCCCGACACGTTCAAGTTCTTCATGTCGATGGGGCTGCCGATGCTGCAGATCTACGGCCAGACCGAACTGGGCGGGGTCTACTGCATGCAGCGTCCAGGCGAGGTCGACTTCGACTCTGTCGGCACCGGCCTTACCAAGGAGTACGAAATCCGCATCGATCAGCCCGATGCCAACGGCGTGGGCGAGGTCGTGAGCCGGCACCCTTACATGTTCGAGGGCTACTTCCGCAACGAGGAGGCCACGCGCGCCGATCTGCGCGATGGCTGGATGCACACCGGCGATGCGGGCTATTTCAAACCGTCGGGGCAACTGGTGGTGATCGACCGCATGCGCGACCTTGCGGTGAACAGCGCGGGCGAGCGGTTCTCGCCGCAGTACATCGAGAACAAGCTCAAGTTCTCGCCGTACATCAGCGAGGTCGTGACGCTTGGCGACCGGCGCGCGTACCCCGCGGCGATCGTGTGCGTGCGCTTCAGCATCGTGTCGAAGTGGGCCGAGCAGCGGCGCATGGCGTTCACGACCTATTCCGATCTGGCCAGCCGCAAAGAGGTGTACGACCTGATCGGCGCCGAGATCGCCCAGGTAAACGCCACCCTGCCGCCGGCGCAGCAGGTGCGAAAGTTCGTGCTGCTCTACAAGGAACTCGACGCCGACGATGGCGAGCTCACCCGCACGCGCAAGGTGCGGCGCGGCGTCATCAACGAGAAGTACGCCGACATCATCGAGGCGATCTACGGCGGTGCCGATTCGGTGAAGATCGACACCGAGATCACGTTCCAGGGCGGATCGAAGCAGCGCATCCGCACGACCATGCCCGTTGCCAGTCTCGATCAGGCGGCGAGCACCCGCGCCGATCGGGCGGTGCCCGTAGCACAAGCTGCGTAGGAGGAGTGGGATTGAACACGACGTTGCTGGTGCAACTGCTGGTCAACGGCCTGATCGTCGGCGCGCTCTATGGCGTGGTCGCGATGTGCTTCGTGCTGATCTACAAGGCCAGTCAGGTCGTCAATTTCGCGCAGGGCGAATTCGTGCTGCTGGGCGCGTGGGCATGCTGGTGGCTCGTTGCGTCGCTCAATCTGCCGTTCTGGTTGGGTTTTCCGGTGAGCCTGGTGTTCATGGCGTTGCTCGGCGTGCTGGTGCAGGTGCTGGCATTGCGACCGTTGATCGGCGAGCCGGTCATCTCGGTAGTCATGGTGACGATCGGCCTGTCGATCTTCTTCCAGGCGCTGCTGCGCTGGGTGTTCGGCGTGTTCACCCAGCCGTTCCCGCAGGTGTTCGAGACCAAGACGGTCACGGTCTTCGGGTTGAACGTGGAGAGCGCCTATCTGATGAGTCTGGTGTTCTCGGTCGTCGTCATGGCCGGGTTCGCGTACTTCTTCAAGTTCACGCGGATGGGCCTGGCAATGCGCGCCACCGCGTTCGATCAGCAGGTCGCGCAAAGCCTCGGGGTGTCGGTCAAGCAGGTGTTTGCGGTGTCGTGGGCGATCTCGGCGGTGGTCTCGGCGCTTGCCGGCGTGGTGGTCGGCCTGATTTCCGGGGTGTCGGCAGCGGTGGCCACGGTGGGCGTGAAGGTATTTCCGGCGGTGATCGTCGGTGGACTCGAATCGATCATCGGCGCGGTCATCGGCGGCATCATCATCGGTTTGCTCGAGGGCCTGGCGCAGTTCGTCGACTCGGAGTATCTGAACTTCGGCAACCTGATCACCATCGCGCCGTTCTACGTGATGCTGCTGATCATGCTGATCAAGCCGTACGGCCTGTTCGGCACCAAGAACATCGAGCGGGTGTAGGCCATGGCCGGTTCGATGCGCCCCGCAGGTGATTTCCGCGCCACGTACCAGGCGGATCACACGATCTTTCCGACGCGTGGGTCGGCACTCGCCTGCGTGATCGGGCTGGCGCTGCTCTGCCTGTTGCCGGTGCTGCAGTTCGGCGGCAAACCGGCGGTGTCCTCCTACTGGCTCGCGCTGATCATCCAGATCGCCTTCTACGGCATCGCCGCGCTCGGGCTGAACATCCTCGTCGGCTTCACCGGGCAGATCTCGCTGGGGCACTCGGCGTTCTTCGGGTTCGGCGCGTTCACCTCCGCGTACCTGTCGAGCAAGCTTGGGATCCCGGTTGCCTTGAGCATCCCGCTGGCCGGTGTGGCGACCGCCTTGGTAGGCATCGTGGTGGGCCTGCCCGCGGCACGACTCAAGGGCTTGTATCTAGCGATCGCAACGCTCGCCTCGCAGATCGTGCTGCAAGACTTCTTCAGCCGCGCCGGCTGGTTCACCGGGGGCGCATCGGGGGCGCAGGCCGGGCCGTTCTCGCTGTTCGGCTGGCAGCTCTCGGGCGACCGCCTCTATTTCTACGTGGTGTTGTTCTTTCTGGTGGTGATGTTCGTGCTGGCGGCGAACCTGATGCGCACGCGCGACGGCAGGGCGATGGTGGCGGTGCGCGACCACTATCTGTCGGCCGAGATCATGGGGATCAACCTCACCTACTACCGCATCCTGGCGTTCGGGATCTCGTCGTTCTACGCCGGCGTGGGCGGCGCGCTGATGGCGCACTACACCAGCTTCGTGTCGGCCGAGGCGTTCGATCTGCTGCTGTCCATCAACTTCCTGGCGATGGTGATCATCGGCGGGCTTGGTTCGGTGATGGGCAGCCTGATGGGCACCATTTTCATTCTGCTGCTGCCCGAGTTCATGCAGGCAGTGGTGCGCACCATCCAGGGTTTCGGGTTCGCACAAAGCGCTGCGTTCACCGAAGGCCTGGCCTACATGAAGGAGATGGCGATCGGGCTTGCCATCGTGCTGTTCCTGATCTTCGAGCCCGACGGCCTCGCCGCGCGCTGGCGCAAGATCAAGGCGTACTGGAAGCGCTATCCTTTTTCGTATTGATTCACCCAAGAGAGTGACCGAGAGGAGACTCACGATGATCAAGCAGTTCGAACTGAAGAACACCGCAATGGCTGTGGCACTTGCCGCCGCGTTCGCCGCCGCGCCGGCCTTTGCGCAGCAGAAGATCCGCGTCGGCAATCTGAATGACTTCACCGGTGCCACCTCGAGCGTGGGCAAGATCTCCGGCCCGGGCAAGATCGACGCTTTTGCGTGGGTGAACGCCAACGGCGGCATCAACGGCAAGCCGATCGATGTCGAGCACGTCGACTACGGCTATCAGACCCAGCGCTCGATCCAGCTCTACAAGAAGTGGAAGGACGAAGGCGCGATCGCCATCCAGGGTTACGGCACCAACGACACCGAGGCGATGGTCGGCTTCATCAGTCAGGACAAGATCCCGTACTTCTCGCTGTCGCTGTCGGGACACCTGACCGACCCATCAGGCGTCAGCGAGAAGGCCAAGTCGGGCAAGATCAAGCCGGCACCGTACAACTTCTTCGGCGCCGCCTCGTACTCCGACGGCGCACGCGCGCTGGTGATGTGGGCCGCCGACGACTGGAAAAAGAAAGGTCGCCCCGGCAAACCGAAGTTCATCCATCTGGGCGACAACCATCCCTATCCGCTGGCACCGAAGGAAGCGGGCGAGGAGTTGGCCAAACAACTGGGCTTCGACGTGGTGCCGTCGATCCAGTACGCGCTGGCGGGCGGTGACTTCAAGGCGCAATGCCTGGCGCTGCAGTCCTCCGGCGCCAACTACGCGTTCCTCGCCAACACCACCGGCGCGAACGTGGCGCTGCTGCGCAGCTGCGCGACCGTCGGCGTGAACGTGCAGTTCATGGCCAACATCTGGGGCATGGACGAGCCTGGCATGAAAGCCACCGGCAAGGCGGTGAACGGGCTGGTGTGGGTGGTGGGGCAAGAGGCTTGGGGCGCAAGCGTGCCGGGCATGAAGGTGTTCCAGGAGATCTCGAAGATGTCGGACCCGAGCGGCAACGCGTATCGCGGGCTGCCGTACGTGCGAGGCGCCTGTCAGGTGCTGTACATGGCCGAAGCAATGAAGATCGCCGATAAGGCCGGCAAGCTGAACGGCGAAGGCATCAAGGCCGCGCTCGAGAACATGAAGGACTTCGTCCCGTTCGGCACGCAGGGCATGTGTCCGGCCGCAACCTGGACCGGTACCGATCATCGCAGCGTCGATGTGGTCGGGCTGTCGCGCGCTGTGGTCACCGGCGACACCGAGAAAGGTGAAGTCGCCGACCTCATGAAGAGCGGCGCGATGAAGATCGAGAAGGTGGCCGACATCAAGGTCGAGCGCAAGAAGGAGTGGCTGGGCTACTAAGGATCGGTTTCGAAGACCTTGCCCTTCCGTGGCGGGCCTTCGAATCCGGATGAGCGCACGTGACTAACGCTGCCATTGCCCCGGCGGCAGCGGCCGATTCCGCGCCGCTGCTCGCCCTTGACAACATCGAGGTCGTGTATGACGACGTCGTGCTGGTGCTGCGCGGCGTGAGTCTGCGCGTGAGTCCGGGGCAGATCGTCACGCTGCTCGGGCCCAACGGCGCGGGCAAGTCGACCACGCTCAAGGCGATCTCCGGGCTGCTGCGCTCCGAGAAGGGCGAGGTGATCGCCGGCGACATCCGCTTCACCGGCGAGTCGATCACCCATCGCGATCCGGAGAAGATCGTGCGCGGCGGCATCTTCCAGGTCATGGAAGGCCGCCGCATCATCGGTGACATGACCGTGCTGGAGAATCTCCGGGTCGGTGCATTCACCCGGCGCGATCGCGGGGTCGACGACGACATCCAGCGCGTCTACAGCTATTTTCCGCGCCTGAAGGAACGCAACGGGCTGGCGGGGTATCTGTCGGGCGGCGAGCAGCAGATGCTCGCGATCGGACGTGCGCTCATGGCCCGTCCGAAGATGATGCTGCTCGATGAGCCGAGCATGGGGCTGGCGCCGCTGCTGGTGCAGGAGGTGTTCGCGATCATCGAGCGGCTCAACCGCGATCTGGGCATCACCATGCTGCTGGTCGAGCAGAACGCCAACATGGCCCTGCGCATCGCGCACTACGGCTACATCATGGAGTCGGGAAAGATTGTGCTCGATGGTGCCGCCGACTCGTTGGTGGCCAACGAAGACGTCAAGGAGTTCTACCTCGGCGGCGCGGGTGATGCGCGCAAGAGTTTCAAGAATCTGAAGTCGTTCCGGCGGCGCAAGCGCTGGCTGTGAGCGCGAGGAGGCCGTATGAGTGAGCGGGGTTCAAACGCTGCGGCGGTCGAGTGCGACATGCTGGTCATCGGCTCGGGCGTGGGTGGATTGTCGTGCGCGATCACGGCACGCAAGCACGGGCTCGACGTGCTCGTGGTGGAGAAGGAGCCGCTGTTCGGGGGCACCACCGCTTTCTCCGGCGGCGTGCTGTGGATCCCGGGCAATACGCAATGCCCGGCCGCGAAGACCGACACGCGCGAGGCGGCGCGCGAATATATGAAGAACGAGGCCGGCGCGCATTTCGACGCCGCGGCGGTCGATGCGTTTCTCGACGCAGCGCCGCGTATGGTGGAATGGTTCGAGCGCGAGACCTGCATGAAGTTCGTGCCGACGCTCTATCCCGACTATCACCCGACGGTGGCCGGTGGCGTCGACATCGGCCGCGCGATCCTCGCGGCGCCGTTCGACATTCGCGAACTCGGCGCGGAGATGGCACGACTGCGTCCGCCGCTTGCCACGATCACCTTCATCGGCATGATGTTCAACTCCTCGAACGCCGATCTGAAGCACTTCTTCAATGCCACGAAGTCGCTGACTTCGTTCTTGTATGTCGCGCGGCGGCTGATGGCGCACGTGAAGGAGCTCGCGTTGTATCGCCGCGGGGTACACGTCACCAGCGGCAATGCGCTGGCCGCGCGGCTGGCGAAGGCGACATTCGATCTTGGCATTCCGCTGTGGACCAACGCGCCGGCGGTGTCGCTAATCCGGGAAGACGGCGCCGTGCGCGGTGCCGTCGTTCGGCGCGACGGCGTGGACGTCGCGGTGCGCGCGCGTCGTGGCGTTGTGCTCGCTGCCGGTGGTTTTCCGCAGGACTCGGCGCGGCTCACGCAGGCCTTTCCGCACGTGGCACGCGGCGGCGAGCATCTGTCGCCCACGCCTGCGGGCAACGCCGGCGATGGCATCCGACTGGGCGAGCAGGTCGGGGGCGAGTTCAAGGTGCGCTTTCCGAACGCGGCGGCCTGGATGCCGGTATCGCGTGTGCCCGGCCTGGGTCGCACCGACGGTGGCGGCGCGGCACCGGGTTCCGGCAGTGGTCCGCTCGACGGCGTGTTCCCGCATCTGCTCGATCGCTACAAACCGGGCGTGATCGGCGTGACCCGTAATGGCCGGCGCTTCTGCAACGAGAGCGAGTCGTACCACGATGTCGGGGCGGCGATGATCGCGGCGTGTCGGGACCAGCAGGAGACTGCGGCATGGCTGATCTGCGACCAGACCGCGCTCGACAAATACGGGCTGGGGTACGTGAAGCCCAAGCCGGTACCGATCGGCCGATTCCTGCGCAATGGCTACCTCGTCATGGGTCGCACCATCGCCGAGCTGGCGGCTAACACCGGCATTGACGCGGCAGGGTTGGAAGCAACGCTCGCTGCCTACAATGAACATGCCGTGCGTGGCGAGGATCCGGCTTTCAGGCGCGGCAGCACGGCCTTCAACCGCTATCTCGCCGATCCGGCCAATCAGCCGAATCCGTGCGTGGCGCCGGTCAGCCGCGCGCCGTTCTACGCGGTGAAGCTCGTGGTGGGCGACCTGGGTACGTTCGAAGGTTTGACCACCGACGTCGCCGGACGTGTATTGCGCGCCAATGGCAGCGCAATCGAAGGGCTGTTTGCGGTCGGCAATGACCGGGCAAGCGTGATGGGTGGCGCGTATCCGGGAGCGGGCATCACGCTCGGACCGAACATGGCGTTCGGGTGGCTGACCGCACGGCACATCGCGGGGGTGGAGCAGGCGGGGGGAGCGGCGGCAAGTGATGGCGGCGCTGCAGCCGGACAGCGGCGCGCCGCTTAGAGGCGCGGGAGAGCGCCGCCGATTGGAGAGCGACTCACTCCAGTTTCACGCCGGCCTTCCGCACCACTTCACCCCACCGCGCCGTCTCGGCGGCAACCAGCGCCGCGAGCTCCGCGGGCGTGCCGGTGGCAGGCTCGGCGAACATCTTGTCGACGCGCTCAGCGAAGCTCGTGCGCTTGCCCATGTCCTGCACCAGTGCGCTCAAGCGCGCAACGCTTTCGGCGGGCGCTTTGGCGGGTGCGAACAGCGCGAACCAACCGCCTTGCTCGAATCCTGCGACACCGGCTTCGGTGAACGTCGGCACATCGGGCAGAAACTTCGAGCGGGTGGTGCCGGTGACGGCGATTGCTTTCACACGGCCATCGCGCACGAACGGGGTGACCGGCGGCACACCCAGCACCGCAAGATGCGCTTCACCGCGCATCGTGCTGGGCAGGATCTCCGCGAACGTCTTGAACGGCACGTGATTGAGCTTCAGACCCTGTGTCTGCTTGAGCAATTCGGCGAGCAGGTGCAGATTCGTGCCGACGCCGGGCGTGCCGAAATTGAGCTCGCGCGTGCGAGCGATGGCGATCAACTCGGTGAGGTTCGCCGCGGGCAGATCCTTGTTGGCGACGATCGCGTTCTGGATGCGCACCAGCAGACTGACAGGCGCGAAGTCGCGCTGCGGATCGACCTCCCAGCGCGGATACAAGTGCTGCATCACGCCGTGCGTATCCTTGGATCCTAACAACAAGGTGTAGCCGTCCGGCGGTGCTTTCGCGGCTGTTTCGGTGCCGATCTTGCCGCCCGCGCCCAGGCGGTTCTCGATCACGATCGGCTGGCCGAGTTGCGGCGCGATCTCCTCGGCGACGATGCGCGCGATCACGTCCGGCGCGGAACCGCCGCCGTAGGGCACGATCAAGCGGATCGGCCGGCCGGGCCAGCCTTGCGCGAAGGCGCTCGATGCGACGCCCAGCCAGAGCAGGGCGACCACAGTGGTACAGGGAAGACGCGTTGAGCAACTCATACGGGGCAGCATACACTCCCGCCCGCTCGAGGTGAGCCGATCGCACGCCTGCGCGCAGTGCTCACGACGACATCCAAAGGAGACCTCCCATGCCGCTTTCCCGCCGCCGATTCCTGTCCACAGCCGTCGCTGCGACCGCGTCGATTGCCGCGCTGCCGGCGCTGGGTCGCGCGCCGCTTGCCGGATCGCAGATCGTCAGCGTGCATCGGATGAAGCTGGGCGAGTTCGAGGTCACGACGCTGCTCGACGGTTTCATCGAGGTCCCGCCGGCGGTGCTGCTTGGCGATCAGGAACTGATCAAGCAGTTGCTCGCGAATGCCGGGGTGGGGCTCGGCGCGGTCCGCCTGCCGGTCAACACCTTCCTGGTCAACACCGGCGCGAAGCTCGTGTTGATCGACGCCGGCGGCGCGCGGATGCTCGGTCCCACCGCCGGGCGGCTGCCGCAGGCGCTTGCACAGGCCGGCATCGAGCCGGGGCAGATCGATGAGGTCTACATCACGCACATGCATGGCGATCATCTGCACGGCACGGTGACGCCGGAAGGCGCGCGGATGTTTCCCAATGCCGCGTTGCGGATCGCCAAACCCGATGTCGACTACTGGGGCAGCGCGGCCGAGGAAGCGAAAGTGCCGGAGAACCAGAAGGGACGGTTCGTCGCGGCCAAGCGCGCGATCGCCGCGTACGGCGACAGGCTGGTTCCGTTCGAACTGGGCGCCGAGCTGACGCCCGGAATTCGCTCGGTGCCGGCCGCTGGACACACGCCGGGCCACAGCTGCTACATGGTGCAATCGGGCGCGGCGCGCCTGCTGCTGCTGGGTGATGCGATGCACGTGGCGCCGGTGCAGTTTCCGCGCCCGGAAGTCACCGTGGGGTTCGACTGGAATCAGGATCGCGCGCGCGCCGTGCGCCGTGAACTGTTCGAGATGGCGGCCAAGGAGAATGTCCTGATCGGCGCGGTGCACGTCGCATTTCCGGGCATCGGCCGGCTACGCGCCTCGGGCAACGGCTTCGCGTTCGATCCGCTGCCCTGGCAGATGTATTAGTACACGGCGGTGCGGGTGCCGGCGCGGCCGGCTGGCGGTGCAGGCATTCGCCGTGCTGGCCATCCCGCCGCCATGAATCATCAGAGCTCATCCTCGGCCCGCCTCGCATCGATCGTGATGGGCATCACGGTCGCATTACTGGCCGGCTGCACCGAAACGCTGGTCGGCTTCAACGCCATCTATCCAAGCAACACCGTGTCGGTGGTGGGTGGACCGCCGCATCCCGACACCGTGCAGTTCGCACTGAGCCGCAACAGCTATCCGTCGTCGAAGCGCACGGTGCATCCGATGCCGCAGCGCGCGATCCTCAAGCTCAACGGCTACCTGCCGCTGCTGCCCTCGGAGGTGACGCAGGAGGGCGATCGCACCATCATTCGCATGCGCCTGCCGGTCGATCTGATCAAGACGGTGAAGGCCGGGGCAATGAGCCACACGCAGATTCACGGCGAGCTGATCCTGCCGTTCGACGTGGGCGTGCCGGCGTTCGGTGGCGGTGAATATCGTGAGCCAAGGTCGCAAACCGTGCACGTGCAGCTCACACCGGTGTTCAATGGCCCGATGACGCGCACCGCGGAGAAGATCGGTGGCTTCCTGCGGGGGCTCTATGCGGCGCGGTAGAGCGTTCGTCGCTGCGGCGTTCGTTCCAGTGGCATTGGCCGCGCTGTCGAGCTCAGCCGCCGCGAAGGAGTTCTCGGTGACCGACGCGGACAACCAACTGGCCAAGCTCAGCCTGTTCGTGAAGGCCGAGCGGGTGATCGATCGCGGTCAGCACTATCTGCTGGTGAAGATCCAGGTGGCCGATATGCGCCGGGTCGAGCCGTCCGGCGGTCGAGCCGACACGATCTCGCTCGAGCGCAACGGGCTTGCCTTCATGCCGATGCAGATCGACTGCGACCGGATCACGCTGCGCAACAACGGCAAGGCCTATCGGCCCGAAGCACGCTCGCTTTGCACCGGGCCGGTCAAGCTCGACAATGCGCGAGTGCCGCCGCTGTTCGTCGCGTTCAAGCATCCGCCCGCGGGCAGTACCGACATCGTGGTGCCGGTGACGGTACTGCCGGTACGGCCGTCGATCGCGGCGCGCGACCCCGACAGTCGCAGTCACCGCGTGCCGCGACCCGCGCCGGAATTGGTGGGCGAGTACACCGGCGTGGCGCGCTTCTATCTCGACGACGCGTCGCGTTGACTATCTGCGCCGCTGCGCCAGGCTGACGCGCTAGCGGCACACGAAACTTTCCGCACGCTCCGGGTCGCCGCCCTTGTACTTCGCCACGCGCGGGTACGCGCACAGCGGCCGGGTGCGATCGGGAGCCCAGGCCGCGGGTACCTCGGCGTTGACACCACCAGCGTTGCCCGTGCCACGCGCCGTTGCGACGACGCGCTCGGGTGATCTGCCGCGCTCGACCCAGTCGACCAGCGCACCGAGCATGTCGAACTGATCGACGGCCGGGCCACCCGAGCAGTGATTCATGCCGGGGACATGGAACAGACGCACCACCTCGCCGTCGCGACTGCCGCCGCCGTGACGATCGTCGCGATCGTCACCGTCGTGGCGCCAGCCATGACCGCCTGATTGCCGCAGGCTGCGATACCAGCGCGTGGTGTCGTCGATCGAGAAGATCGCGTCGCTCACGCCGTGGTACACGAGCATGCGCGCGTTGGTCCGGCGCAACCGATCGTCGATGCGCGATGGATCAACCGGTGTCATGAACGACATGCCCGATTCGCGGTAGGTGGAGCTGGTGGCGAAGATCGAGCGGTAGAGATCGTCGATGCTGCTGCCGAGGGAGAACGCCGGGCCATTGAATGCCGTCGGCGATTGCGGTGGCGTGCCGAACACGAATCCGACCGCGCCGGAGTCAAGCACGAGCGGTGCGGTGAACTCCCAGAACGCGGTGCCGCCGGCTCCGTGACCGCTGTCGTACGGGAAGCTTGCGTAGATCGGCCGGCCGCGGCTGTCGCGCGCACCACGGAAGATGTTGCCGATCGCATCCTTCTGCGCCGGCGTCAGGCAAGTGCCGTCGCGCGCCCCGGCGCAGGTGGGTACGTCGTCGCGGAGATCGAACTTGCGCTGGCACGCCTCGACTTCCTGGATCAACCCGTCGGCGAGGCCATCGAGCGCATCGCAGCGCTCCAGTACCTTGCGCGAAAGCAGTGCGCGTTCGGCGGCAGTGAAGGCATCGGCGATGTTCGCTCCACCGCCCACGACCTGGGAGTACTGTTGCGCGCCGTAGATGTTTGCCACTGCGGCTTTGGGCAGATTGAAGCCCGGCGCGCCGACCAGATAGCCGTCGAACTGCTCGGTGAAACGACTGGCCGCCACCATGCCGTGCCGGCCGCCGTTGGAGCAGCCACCCAAGTAGGAACGGCCGGGCGCATGGCCGTAGGCAACGCGAATGACCTGCTTGGCCATCGGCGTGAGCTTGCCGACGGTTTGATAGCCGTAGTCGAGCCGCGCCTGCGGATCGATCCCGAAGATCGGGTTCTGTGCGCCGCTATGGCCGGCATCGGAGCTGATCGCCGCGAATCCTTGCAGCAGTGCGCTGGTAAGCGGTCCGCCGCCGCTGGTGTTGCCGGTGGCGGTGACGACGGCCCCGTCGATGCCGCCGTTAGCCTGATAGAAGAACCGGCCGTTCCACTCGAGCGGCAGGCGCATCTCGAAGCCGATCGAGTAGGTCTGGCCGTCGACCGTACTGGTGCGCTCGAACATCTTGCCCAGCAACTGGCAGTGCGCGGGCAGATCTTTGCCGGCGAGCTTGAGTGTGCCGGCCGCGATGTTGTTCGACGCGGTAAATGCAGTGTCGGGCATGCGCAGCGTGCCGGCGAGGGCGGCGCAGTCGGCGCTGGTCAGGGTGCCGCCGCGCAACGGCGTGTGCCAGCGATCGTCATCGCGATCGCCAGCGAAGGCCATGGAGGTCGAGAGCAGCGTCGCCACTGAAGCGGCGAGGCGCAGGTGTGCAGAACGCGAAGGAAAGCGCATGGTGTCTCCCTTGGTTGATGACTGCGTTTTTTGTGGACGACCGGACTGCTTTGACCATACCGGGCCCGTCGATGCGGGCGCCGGCGGCCATGGTGCTGCCCTACCGAACTACTCGATCTTGATTTTCGCCTGCGCGACCACGTCGGTCCAGCGGGCCAGATCGCGCTTCACGTCCTCGGCGAACTGCTCGGGCGTGTTGCCGCCCGGGATCAGCCCGAGCGCGGCGAACCGATCGCGCACTTCAGGTGTCTGCAGCACCGCAACGACATCGCGATGGAGCCGATCGACCACTGCGCGCGGCGTTTTTGCAGGCGCCATCAACCCGACCCACGCGCCGAAGTCCAT
>CADECO010000127.1:12497-13825 GCA_902825905.1 uncultured beta proteobacterium | reverse complement strand
AGCAGCAGGTTGGTGAACACCGGCCCGAGCGAGGTGTTGAACTCGCTGGTCTTCTGGTTGTAGATGCGCGTTCCCACCAGATCGGCCGGCACCAGATCGGGCGTGAACTGGATGCGCCGGAACGCGCCGCGCATCGTCTTGGCGAGCGTGTTGACGGTGAGGGTCTTGGCCAGCCCGGGCACGCCCTCAACCAGTAGATGGCCCTGCGCCAGCGTCGCCACGAGCACGCGCTCGAGAAAATGATCCTGCCCCACCACGACCCTCTTCACTTCGTAGAGGATCTTCTGCATCAGCGCGGCGACTTCGGAACGGCCGGAAGCGGTGTTGTCCATGGAAACCCGGTTGGTGGGAACGCTGCGGTGGAATCGCGGAAACGAGACAAGCGTGGGGAGCATCTACTGCGGCAGCAACTACGACAAACGGGGCAACTACATCGGCGACATGCCCATCCCACCGGCGGCGTTTTCGATCGGCACGGCGAAGCCGATGCCCACGAACACGCGCTGCGAAGTCGGATTGAGGATGGCGGTGACGATGCCGACGACTTCGCCTTGCATTGTCACCAGTGGTCCGCCCGAGCTGCCCGGATTGGCGGCGGCATCGAACTGGATCAGATTGGTCAACAACCGCTTGCCTTCGGGCGATTGGAATTCGCGTTTGAGGCCCGACACCACACCGGCGCTCACCGAAGGTCCGATGCCGAACGGAAAGCCGACCGCCACCACTTCGTCGCCGGGTTGCAGATCGCCGGTCGAGGTGAGTGTCGCGGCGACCAGATCATCGGGAATGGTCTTGGCCTGCAGCACCGCCAGATCGTTCTCGGGCTGCACGGACACGACGTCGGCGTCGGCTTCCAGCCCGTCGAAGAACACGACCTTCACCTTCTTGGCGCCGGCCACGACGTGCAGGTTGGTGAGGATGATCCCCTTGTCCACGACCACGACGCCGGAGCCCACGCCGCGTTCGTCTTCCTCCTCGGAGTTCTCGCTCTGGCCGATCCCTTTCACCCTCACCACCGAGGGGCGGATGATCTCGGCTGCCTTGGCCGGGCGCGAAGGCAGTGGTTGCGTTTCGAACGTGCGCAACACGGCGGCGTCGATGTCTTCCTGCGTGATCTGACGCGGCATGGGGCGCTGGCCTGTCAGCAGGCTTGCGAACGCCAGCGCCAATGCCGCACCGGCGCCGATCAACAGCGGACGTTCGAACCGGCGCAGCCAGTTCCGCCATCGCGAGGGTGAAGCTGCCTTTGCAGGTGATGCTGCAGGCACTTGCGATGCGGCAGCGCGCCCGGAGCCTTTGGCTGGCGCCGCAGCGGCGCTATTGGCGCT
>CADECO010000127.1:6038-12397 GCA_902825905.1 uncultured beta proteobacterium | reverse complement strand
TGCACGGGAGCGATTCGAATTGCTGTAAAGCGCAACGCGTTTCATAGCCGCTCAGACCATCGCATTCGAGGCTGCATGCCGAAGACTATCCGCCATCCGAGGGCGCGGCGCGAGCCATATCGAGAGATCAACGTACGTCCGAACGGTAACACAGGCCACGACGTTCAGGACTAGCTGGCACGTGCGACATCGACCCCGAAAAAATTCGTTCGGCTGCGAACTATTTGCAATGAGCGTGGTCGTGCGGGCGTAGCGGCGGCGTCGGTTCAATCGCGCCGCTCCGCTGCCACTACTCCTGTGTCACGCGCCCGCCGCGCCGAACGCGTACGCGCGCCCGAACCGAGGTGCTAAAGTCGTCGCGTCACCGCAAGGATGCCGATGAAGTTTCTCTGGCCCCAGTTGCTCTGGCTTTTGCTTGTCTTGCCGCTGCTCGTGGGGGCTTACGTCTGGCTGCTCCAGCGGCGCAAGCGCGCCGCGCTGCGTTACGCGAACGTCGCCCTGGTAAAGGCGGCGATGGGGCGCGGTCATCAGATCCGCCGTCACCTGCCGCCGGTGCTCTGGTTGCTCGGGCTGAGCGCCGTGCTGCTTGCGGTGGCTCGGCCCACCGCGACGCTCACGCTCCCTTCGCAGCAGTTGCGCCTGATTCTGGCGATCGATGTCTCGCTCAGCATGCGCGCGATCGACGTCGAGCCCAATCGCTTGCATGCAGCCCAGGTCGCGGCCAAGGCGTTCATCCAGGATCTACCCAAGGATGTGCGCCTGGGCATCGTGCAGTTCGCCGGTACCGCGTCGGTCGTGCAGACGCTGTCGAACAACAAGGAGGATCTGCTCGCGGCGATCGATCGGCTGCAGCTGCAGCGCGCCACCGCAACGGGCAGCGGCATCCTGGTCTCGCTTGCCGCTTTGTTTCCCGATGCGGGCATCGACATCGAGTCGTTGGTGTTCAGCAGCAGCTTCTCGCGCTTCGGGTCGCGCAGCGCGCCGATCGAGCAATCGGGCAAACCCTTGGCGCAGGGCCCGCAGGCGGTGCAGCCAGCATCCAACCAGTCCGCGGCGATCATCCTGCTCTCCGACGGTCGGCGCACGATGGGACCCGATCCGTTGATGGCGGCGAAGATGGCGGCCGATCGCGGCGTGCGCGTATTCACCGTCGGCTTCGGCACCCATAACGGCGAAACCGGCTTCGGTTCGTGGTCGATCTACATGCGCCTCGACGAAGAAACGCTCAAGTCGATCGCCGACATCACGCGCGCCGAGTACTTCCACGCCGGATCCGAGACCGAACTGCGCAAGATCTACGAGCGGCTCACCGCGAAATTCGAACTCGAGCGCCGCGACACCGAGATCGGTGCATTGCTTGCCGCCGTCGGTGCTTTGCTTTCACTTGTAGGCGCCGCACTGTCGCTGCTTTGGTTCAACCGCCTGGTCTGAACACGCTTTTGTTCTCACGCCGCTGACCGAATTTCCACGCCCGCCGAAGCAGTGAGTGCGGTGCGATTCAAGTCAGTACTCGCTGCGGAAATTCGCGTGGATTTCACAGGACTGCGACGATTCTCGGACGCGCGGACGAGCCCTTCTTTGCGTGAATTTTTGATCACCTGTCGGCTTCTCGCCGACCTTGTCGCGATACCGATAATCGGCTACGACCTTCTGATGATCGGTCTTGTGACTTTTTCAGGATTTCATTTTCAGATATGTCGCTTGGATGATTGCGGCGCCGTTACAGCCCATGCAGCATTTACATCCGTAATCGTTCCCAACCCTTTTGGGTCCGACACACCTAGAACAGAAAGGACTCCGAAATGACCTCCAAGACCTTCGGCTACATCGTTCTCACCGTCACCCTTGTATTGGTCGGCATGGCTGCCAGCGAGCGCAGCCTGTCGACCATGGAAATCGCACTCTCCGTCATCGGCGTCGTGGTCTCGCTGATCCTGATCAGCAGCGCCGCGCCGACCCGCACGCGCAAAGTCGTCAAGCCGTGCTTCATGCCGGTGGCGTACAAAGACTAGAACGAAGGGTTCCGCGCTGATCAACAGCGCGCGCCGCGGCAGGGAAGGGCCACAGCTTCCCTGCCGTCTGCGAGGAGGCAGTCCCGCGAGGGCACCTGGATTCAGGTGCCCTCGTTGTTTTTCGGCCCACGGTTCACGCGGCGCGAGCGCCGCGCTGTGTGACAGGCCCGTCGCTCGCGTCCGATAAACTCCGGCGCGAACGACGCCGCCGCGCGCAACGAGCAGCGCGGCGTGGCAAGGCGTTGAGGCCAAAACGAAGGGGGAGCGAGCGTGTTCGAATACTTTCCGACTAACTACGTCTGGAATCTGGGCGTCAATCTGGCGATGGGCGCGGGGGCCGCGATCGGCGAGGTCGACGAAGCCTGCCGGGTGCTGCGCGACGCCGCGTATCGCAACGACGACGCCGCGCAGGAGGAGTGGTTCCAATCGTGGAGCAAGCTCGCGCAGCGGGTCGAAGCGCAGGGCCGCGCCGATGCGCGCGCCGGCAATGAACTGAGCGGCGGTCGCAAACTGCTGCGCGCCACGCTCTACTATCAGAACGCCGAGCGCATGGCGCATCCGAAAGATCCACGCAAGCGCATCGCCTATCGCAGCATGATCGATTGCTTCAAGACCGGCGCGCGTTATCGCGGCGAGCCGTTCGAGTGGGTCGAGATCCCATATCGCGGCGCGTCGATGCCGGCGCTGTTCGTGCCGGCCGAAGGTGGCGGCAAGGCGCCGTGCATGATCCACTTCGACGGGCTGGACGTGATGAAGGAGTGGATCTACCTGTCGGGCGTGGCCCTCGAGCTGCGCAGGCGCGGGGTTGCCACGCTGATCGTCGACCATCCCGGTGTGGGCGAAGCGCTGCGCGAGCGTTCGATGTACAGCTTTCCGGAGATGGAGATTCCGGCGGGCGCCTCGGTCGACTATCTGGCCACCCGCGCCGACGTCGACGCCAACCGAGTCGGCATCATGGCACTATCGCTGGGCGGCTATTACGCGCCGCGGGTGGCCGCTTTCGAGCCGCGCATGAAATGCGCGGTGGCCTGGGGCGGCATGTGGAACTGGCATAAGACCGTGGTCGCGCGACTCAATCCGAACGCGACGACCCAACGCTCGGTCTCGCACTTCGGCGATCACCTGCAATGGGTGTTCGGCAAGAACTCGATCGAGGAGGTGCTCAAGGTGACCGAGCAGTTCACCCACGAGAAGACCGCGCAGAAGATCACCTGCCCGCTGCTCATCGTGCATGGCGAGAACGATAGGCAGATCCCGCTCGTCGACGCCGAGCAGCTCTACAACGCGGCAGTCAGCAGTTCCAAGCGCGAACTGAAGGTATTCAAGCTGATCGACAGCGGCGCAGAACATTGCCAGGCCGACAACGGCTCGCTCGCGGTGGACTACATGACCGACTGGATCGCGCAGACACTCGGTGGACGGGTGAAGCGCGGTTGATAATCGAAGCCGCGACCAGCGCAGTGCGTCACGCCGATGGACATGCCGCGTGCCCCGCATGGTCAGGCTGCGTAGCGCCCGCAAGGAGAGATCGATGAGCAATATCCGCCTGCCCAACCGACTTCGCGTCGGATTCATCGCGCTGCTGGCAGCAGCTGCGACCTGGTCGACGAGTGCCGTCGCGCAGTCCGCGTATCCGAGCAAGCCGGTTCGTTTTGTCGTCGCGTTTCCGCCGGGCGGTCCCACCGATCTGCTGGCACGCCTGATCGGCCAGAAAGTCGCCGATGCGGTGGGCCAGCCTTTCGTGATCGAGAACGTGGTCGGCGCGTCGGGCACGATCGCGCACGGGCAAGTCGCCAAGGCACCGCCCGACGGCTACACCATCCTCATGGCCTCAGCGAGCAGCCACGTCGCGCCGTACCTGCTCAAGTCGCTGCCGTTCGATCCGATGAAGGATTTCACGCCGGTCATCAACGTGGCGGTGCTGCCGATGGCGCTGTTCGTGCATCCGTCGGTGCCGGCGAACACGGTGCAGGCGCTGATCGCGCTGGCGAAATCCAAACCGGGCGAGCTGAACTACGCCTCACCGGGAAGCGGCAGTATCGGCCATCTGGTGACGGCGAAATTCCTCACCGAAGCCGGCGTCAACGTGACGCATATTCCGTTCAAGGGCGCGGGTCCGGCGAGCACCGCCGCGATTGCCGGTCAGGTGCAGGTGCTGTTCGACACCATCTCCACGTCCGGTCCGCACCACAAGGCCGGCAAGCTGCGCATGCTCGGCGTGACCACCGCCAAGCGTTCGGCGGTGATGCCCGACATCCCCACGTTGCAGGAAGCCGGCGTGAAAGACTTCGATGCGACGATCTGGTTTGCCGTGTTCGCGCCGGGCAACACGCCCGCACCGATCGTGGCCAGGCTCAACGCGGAGATGACCAAGGCGCTGGGCACGCCGGAATTGCAGGCACGCATTGCTGCGACCAGCGGCGAATTCATTCCGAACACGCCGGCGCAATTCGCCGAATTCCTCAAGCGCGATACCGACGCCTGGGTGAAGGTGATCCGCGATACCGGGGCGCGGGTGGAGTAGCGAGCGGAGGCCGGCCCTCACCGCAATTTCGGCAGCACCCTCTCGCCGAACAACTCGACCGTCCGCACCGGATCGGCCGCCAGGCTCACGGTGAACATCAACCGTTCGACGCCGGCGGCCTTCGCGCGCAACGTCTGCGCCAGACAGTCTTCGGCATTGCCCCAAACCGCCAGCCGGCCCGACAGGTAGTCGAACAGCCCCAGCTCGTCGACCATGCGCGCATCGGCATCGCCCGGCCGCGTGCTGTAGCGCCGGCGCAGCTCCTGCAGTGGACCGATGTACTGCGCCGGCACACCGCGCGCGGCCAGATCGCCGGTGCCGATCACGTAGCCCGAGACGAACGCGAGGATCGCGCCGATCTTCTTGCGAGCGACTTCGCGATCGTCGTGGCAGTCGAGGCAGGCGATCTGCCACAGCTCCAGCTCGCCCGGTGCACGCCCGGCGCTTGCCGCGCCTCGCGCGACGTAACCGATCGAGGCGCGCACGCTGTCCGGATCGAGCCCATAGTTGATGAACACGCCGTCGGCGGCACTGCCTGCCGCTTCCAACGAGCGCGGCAGCGACGCGGCCTGAAACACCTTCGGCGCGCGCTTCACCCACGGCAGATGCGCCTTGCCACTGTCCCGGCCGCTTTCATACGTGGCCGGTTCGCCGCGCAACAACCTGCGAATGAACGTGACGCCCTCGCGCAGCGCGTCGGCTTTCGATCCGCCCACGCCGAGGTTCTTCGTGCCGCTGTTGCCCGCGCCGATGCCCAGCACCGCGCGTCCGCCGCTCAGCACGTCGATCGAAGCGATCGCAGCCGCAGTAGTGGCCGGATGGCGCGAGGTGAGATTGGTGACGCACAGCGCCACCTGCGGATGCTTCGTGTGCTCGGCGAGCAGCGCCGCGCTCACCCATGGGTCCATCGCATTGCCCGGCGTGTCGGCCACGCCGATCATGTCGAAGCCGTAGCGCTCGGCGGCGGCGGCCAGACGCATGGTGAGATCGACGTTGAACGGCCAGTAGAAGAATCCGATCTTCATGCCCGGCTCCGATCTGGAGTGGTCGCTACTTCAGGATGCGGTAGACGTTGGAGAAATCGTCGGTCCACAGGCCGACGCTGCGTTCGGCGGTGAGCTTCTCTGCCTCCTTGCCGAACAGCTCCGAGTTGAACACTTCCGGCGAATTGCCGAGCAGCACCCAGGTGGCGCCATAGGTGCCCAGCGCTTCCTCATCGTCGGTATCGAGCAGCACCGCGTGCTTGCCGTGGTGCTCGGCCGCCGCCAGCAGCACCGGCTTCAGATCCAGATAGCGATTGGAGATGTGCACCGCGAGGATGCCCTCGGGCTTCATGTGCTTGAAGTAGATCGCGAACGCCTCGCGCGTGAGCAGATGCACCGGAATCGAATCGCTGGAGAACGCGTCGACCGCCAGCACGTCGAACTGCTGCGAGGGCTCGCGCTCGAGCGACAGGCGCGCATCGCCCAGCGCCAACTCGATCGTCGCCTTGGAATCGTTGAGATACGAGAACTGCTCGCGCGCCAGCTTGATGACCTGCGGGTCGAGCTCGTAGATCCGGATGGTGTCGCCCTGTCGCCCGTAGCTCGCAAGCGTGCCAACGCCCAGGCCGACCACGCCCAGCTTCACCGGCCCGTTCGCTTGACGCGACAAGATCGAGGTGCCCACGCCCGATTTCTTGCCGTAGTAGGTTGTCGGCCAACCGCGCTTCTCGCCTTCGAGAAACTGCTTGCCGTGCGTGATGGTGCCGTGCGTCAACACGCGCGCGGTGTTGGCGCCCGAACCGGTGTCGGAGATGCGCAGGGCGCCGTAGAAATTGCGCA
>CADECO010000127.1:4720-5938 GCA_902825905.1 uncultured beta proteobacterium | reverse complement strand
CCGCCCACCGACATCATCAGATAGTACGAGGTGAGATAGCGCGGATGCGGCTTGGCGCGCGCGAGTTCGCCGTGGCACAGCATGCAGGCGCAGAACAATCCGCCCATGTAGAGCGGCAGCATGATCGACAGCGGCTGGTTGTGCTGCCCGGGCGAGAGCGTGTAGCCCATGCCGACGAACGCCGCGACGGTGAGCGGAATGAAGATGCGCCGCTTGTACCAGCCGCTCGACTCGAAACACAGAATGAAGGTCAGCAGATACAGCGCGAGCGGCAGGATCCACAGGAACGGCATCGGCGCCACGTTCTGCGAGACGTGGCTGGTGATGGCCAGCAGCAGCACCGACGCGCACGCGGGCAGGGCGATCCACAATCCGTAGTCGCTCGCACTGGGCGGGACGGCGGTGCCGGCGATCGACTCGCGCGGCTCGGGCGGCAGCGCTCGTCCGCGCCAGGCGATCAGCGCCACCAGCAGCGCGAACACGACGAACAGCACCGACCACACCCAGCCCTGGATGCGATTGGACAGCCACGGCTCGATCGCCACCGGATAGGTCAGCAGCGCCAGCATCGAGCCCAGGTTCGACAGTGCGAACAGCCGGTATGGCATCGCACCATGACGCTCGCGCGAGTACCACGACTGCACCAGCGGCGTGGTGGTCGATAGCAGGAAGTACTGCAGCCCGACGGTGAGCGCGAGCACCAGCAGGATCATGCCGATCGGGTCTTCGCTGCCGGTGGGCTTCCACGATTCGCGCGGCAGGATCGGCAGCAGCACCGCGGCCACCAGCAGCAGCGCGATGTGCACGACCGCCTGGGTGCGCGGCCGCACGTGGTGTACCAGCAAGTACGAGTAGAGATAGCCGGCGACCAGCAGCAGCTGGAAGAACAGCATGCAGGTGGTCCAGACCGCTGAAGAGCCGCCGAACCACGGCAGGATGATCTTCGCGATGATCGGTTGAACCTGGAACAGCAGAAACGCGGACAGGAAAATCGTGAGGCCGTAGAGCATGTTCTGAGGTGAGTAGAAGGATTCGGCGGCGGTGCTGGCGATGGCGCGATAAACGATACCAACGCGGTACCAACGTGGTACCAACGGTGCCCGGGAGCGGACCTGTCAAGCCGGCCCTGACGATTCGGAGGAGCTGCTTCCTTGGATGTAGGTAAGACGCCGTCGCCACTCAACGCGGTGAGGCGCGCTTCGGTTGATGCAGGCTGCT
>CADECO010000127.1:574-4620 GCA_902825905.1 uncultured beta proteobacterium | reverse complement strand
AAGACGCCGTCGCCACTCAACGCGGTGAGGCGCGCTTCGGTTGATGCAGGCTGCTTGTCGAGGGATTCGAGCGGGCCGCTATTCTGAGCGATATCGAAGGGGAGCGACATCCACGCCGGTCGTCTCGTGACGCAAGTTGGGGAGCCTGACGACTGCGAAGCTGACGTGCGGCACCGCCGGTGCTCCATTCAGCGGTGGCGATTGCCGGCGCGGTCCTTTAACATCATTGCCATGAATCGAAGCGGCGCCACGCAGCGCCCGCTCGGCAAAAAGGGGGCAACAACGTGGCCGCGCGAGCGGCCATCATTCATTGCCTCTCCCTTCCGTTCGAGGTCGAGCCCATGTCGAAGAAGACGATTGCCACCGCTCACGCACCCAATGCGATCGGTACGTACTCGCAGGCGGTGATTGCCGGGGGCTTCGTCTACGTGTCGGGTCAGATCGGGCTCGATCCGCTGTCGATGCGACTGGTCGATGGCGGCATCGAAGCGCAGGCGCACTGCGTGTTCAGGAATCTGCGCGCCATCGCCGAGGCCGCCGGCTCCTCGCTGGCGCAGGCGGTGCGCGTGACGATCTATCTGCTCGATCTCGATCAGTTTGGGCGCGTCAACGAGATCATGGCCGAGTACTTCCCGCAGCCGTACCCGAGCCGCGCCACCGTGGAAGTGTCGCGCCTGCCGCGCGAAGCCGAGCTCGAGGTCGACGCGATCCTGCTCGCCGATAGTGCCTAAGGGGCTGGTTTCCGAACGCAGGCCTGCGCCGCCACAAGCGCGCGCTCCCGCCACGGCGCTGGCTGCCAATCCGGCGCTCGCCAAGAAGCTCGAAAAACTCGGCGTCCGCATTCCGTTCGATCTCGTGCTGCATCTGCCGATGCGCTACGAGGATGAAACCGTGCTCACGCCGATCGGCGAAGCGCTCGATGGCTCGATCGCGCAGATCGAGGGCGAGGTGGTACGCACCGAGGTCGCGTACCGGCCGCGACGCCAGCTCATCAGTCACATCAAAGACGTCACCGGCGCGGCGGTGCTGCGGTTCTTCAATTTCTACCCGAGCCAGCACAAGGCGCTCGCGGCAGGGGCGCGGGTGCGCGCGTTCGGTGAGTTGCGCGCCGGATTCTTCGGGGCCGAGATGGTGCACCCGCGCTTTCGCGTGCTGCGTACCGACGCGCACGATGCGCCGCTGCCCGACACGCTCACGCCGGTGTACCCGAACACCGCCGGCGTCTCGCAGTATCAGTTGCGCGTGCTCATCGGTCAGGCGCTGCAAACCGAATCGCTGGACGACACGCTGCCCGAACCCATCCGCGCCGAGGCGGGGCTGATCGAGTTTTCCGAGGCGGTGCGCACGCTGCACCACCCACCGCCCGACGTCGACGAGCAGGCGCTGCTCGATCGCTCGCACCCCGCGTGGCGTCGCGTGAAGTTCGACGAGCTGCTCGGCCAGCAGCTGTCGATGCGCATGCACTACCGTGCGCGCCAGGCTTTGGCCGCACCTGCGCTGCCGGCGCGCAAGTCGCTGATCCCGAAGCTGCTCGAAGCGCTGCCGTTCAAGCTCACCAGCGCGCAGCGGCGCGTGTGGAAGCAGATCGGCGACGATTTGGCACGATCGCATCCGATGCATCGTCTGCTGCAAGGCGATGTTGGCAGCGGCAAGACCATCGTCGCGGCGCTGGCGGCGTTGCGCGCGGTCGAGAATGGCTATCAGGCCTCGTTCATGGCACCCACCGAGATCCTCGCCGAGCAGCACTATCGCAAGCTGTCGCAGTGGATCCGTCCGCTCGGCGTGGAGATCGCCTGGATCTCCGGCGGGCAGAAGAAGTCCGAGCGCAACCGCATCGCGCGCGGCGTGGCCGACGGCTCGATCGCGATCGTCATCGGCACCCATGCGCTGGTGCAGGACAGCACCCAGTTCGCGCGGCTCGGCCTCGCGATCGTCGACGAGCAGCATCGATTCGGGGTGCGGCAGCGGTTGGCCCTGCGCGCGAAAGTCGCGCAGCCAACCGATGGCGCCAAGGTTGCGCAGTCAACCGATCGTGCCAAGGTTTCCGACTCCGCCGGCCCGCTCGAAGCGCACATTTTGATGATGAGCGCCACGCCGATCCCGCGCACCCTGGCGATGAGCTTCTTCGCCGATCTCGAAGTGTCGGCGATCGACGAGCTGCCGCCGGGACGCACGCCGATCGTCACCAAACTGGTGGCCGATTCGCGCCGCGACGAGGTGGTGCGGCGCATCCGCGAGGCGTGCGCGGCGGGGCAGCAGGCGTACTGGGTTTGCCCGCTGATCGAAGAGTCCGAAACGCTCGATCTGCAGACCGCGATCGAATCGCACGCGTTGCTGTCGGCGGCGTTGCCCGAGCTGCGCGTCGGGCTGGTGCATGGGCGCCTGTCCACGCAGGAGAAGGCCGCGGTAATGGACGCCTTCGTTGCCGGCGACATCGATGTGCTGGTCGCGACTTCGGTCATCGAGGTCGGCGTCGACGTGTCCAACGCTTCGTTGATGGTGATCGAGCACGCCGAACGCTTCGGATTGGCGCAGCTGCACCAGTTGCGCGGACGGGTCGGGCGCGGCACGGTGGAAAGCGCGTGCATCCTGCTCTACAAGAGTCCGCTCTCGCCGAACGCGCGTGCACGGCTGCGGGTGATCTACCAGAGCACCGACGGCTTCGCGATCGCCAACGAAGATCTGAAACTGCGCGGCCCGGGCGAGCTGCTCGGTGCACGGCAAAGCGGCGTGCCGATGCTGCGCTTTGCCGACTTGCAGAGCGATCGCGACCTGCTCGAAGCCGCGTGCGCCGCCGCCGAGCGTATGCTCGACGAGTACCCGCAGGCCGCCCACGCCCACTCGGCGCGCTGGATGGCGGGGCGGGCAGAATTGCTGCGCGCATAGCAAAGCAACACACACGATGTTCGCCACGCAACCGTCGAATCGCTTCGGCGCCTACGCCCGCCTGATGCGCTGGCATCGGCCGATCGGCACACTGCTGCTGCTGTGGCCGACGCTATGGGCGGTCTGGATCGCGGCCGACGGCAAGCCCGCGTGGATCATCGTGTTCATCTTCACCGTGGGCACGTTCCTGATGCGTTCGGCCGGCTGCGTGATGAACGACATTGCCGATGCCGATTTCGACCGCCACGTGAAGCGCACCAAAGACCGGCCGCTCGCCGCCGGCGAGCTCACCCGGCGCGATGCGTGCGTGCTCGCCATCGTGCTGTGCCTGATCGCGCTGCCCTTGGTGCTGTGGCTCAACGCGCTCACCATCGCGCTCGCGTTCGTGGCGGTGTTTCTGGCGGCGAGCTATCCGCTCACCAAGCGCTTCTTCCCGTTGCCGCAGGCGTACCTGGGCATTGCGTTCGGCTTCGGCATTCCGATGGCGTTCGCCGCGCAGCAGAACGCGCTGCCCGCCGCCGCCTGGGCCATGCTGCTCGCGAACATCTTCTGGGCGATCGCGTACGACACCGAATACGCGATGGTCGATCGCGATGATGATGTGCGCATCGGCATTCGCACCTCGGCGATCCTGTTCGGGCGGTTCGACGTCGCAGCGGTGATGCTGAGCTACGCGGCCACGCTGGCGATTCTTGCCGCCGTGGGGCACGCCGAGGGCTTGGGCCTCGCGTACTATGCCGGACTGCTGGTGGCCGGGGGGATGATGGCCACCCACTACCTGTGGATCCGCGATCGCTCGCGTGAAGGCTGCTTCCGTGCGTTCAATCACAACAACTGGGTCGGTGCGGCGATCTTCGCCGGCATCGCGCTCGACTATCTGCTCATAGCATCGTGATCAACTTTCGCGACTATCTGCCCCGCTTCGAATATCCCAAGCTCGCCGAACACGAGCAGGTCGTCGCGCAGGCCGCCGTGCCGCGCGGACTTGCGCTGCTCACCGACCGGCGCCTGGTTGTGGCCAATGGACATGGTGAGCGCAGCGTGGCGCTCAGTTCAGTAGGTGCGGTCGAGGTCGGCTATCGCCATCTGCCCGGAGCCGTACTGCGCGGCGCGGGCCTGATCGCGCTCGCCGCCGTGCTGTTCGCGATTGCCGCACCCAT
>CADECO010000127.1:0-564 GCA_902825905.1 uncultured beta proteobacterium | reverse complement strand
CAGCGCCGGTTTTCGCGCAGGGCATTCCGCGTGGCTGGAATCGTTCCTGGGCAACGAGGCTGGCGGCGACGCTGCCGCGGGCATCCTCTGGGTGCTGCAGCGAGTCGTGGCGTTCGTTGCCGGGGTTGCGCGCTGGCTGCCGCTGCTCGCGTGGATCAGCCTGATCTGGGGCATCGTGCGCATCGGCTTCGCGTTGCGCGGCCGTACCGCGGTCAACGTGCTCACCGTCGTGGGCGAGTACGAGCTGACGCATCCGGGCCGTTCCGAACCGCTCGACCAGCTCGGCCGTGAAATGTCGAAGCGCGTCGGCAACGCGCGCGCCGGCATCTCGGGCTAGGGTTTCGATTCCACGTAGCGCGCGACTCCTCTCATGGCCTATCGCGATCTGCGCGAGTTCGTCGCGCAACTCGAAGCGCGCGGACAGTTGAAGCGCGTCGGCGTTGCGGTCGACCCGAAGCTGGAGATGACCGAAATCTGCGACCGCGTGCTGCGCACCGGCGGCCCTGCGCTGCTGTTCGAGCGTCCGACCGGGCACACCATGCCGGTGCTCGCCAACCTGTTCGG
>CADECO010000126.1:8606-13843 GCA_902825905.1 uncultured beta proteobacterium | reverse complement strand
CGCGAGGATACCTGAGGTGCATCGCCTCGCGTGCACGGCACCAGCGTGCACTGCAGTTCGGGAATTCAGCGTTCGACGATGACGATCTCGACGCGGCGGTTCTGGGCGCGCTCCTGCGCGCTGGTCGAGGTCGACAGCGGTTTGTCGGCACCGAAGCCCTGCGACTGGACGCGCTCTTCGCTGATGCCGTTCATGATCAGCGACGCCTTGACCGAGGCGGCCCGATCTGCCGACAGCGCGCGGATCACGGCCGTGTCGCCGTCGCGATCGGTGTGGCCCTCGATGCGGATCTTCGCGTTCGGGAACGCATCGAGCACTTCGGTCAGCTGACGCAACTGCGCATCCGAACCAGGTGCCAGCATCGCGGTGTCGCGATCGAAGCTGATTTCGTCCATTACGAAGCGCTGCCCGGCACCGGCGCCGGTGCCGGCGTCGCCCAGGGTGCTTGCCAGACTCGCGATGAAGCCGTTGCTGCGCACGTTCAATTGCGCGCCGCCGGGTAACTTTACGGTGCTGAAGGCCGTGGCTGCGCCGAGCTTTGCCTCGTGCTGCACGCTGGGTACGCCGGTCGGGGCTGCCGGCACGCTTGCCGGCTCGGTGGCCGACTGTTTCGTGGGCGCCTGTGCAGGCGGCGTGGGTTCAGGGGCGCTGCGCTGGCCGGTGATGCGATAGCTGAGGATGATCAGCGCGACCACGGCCGCCACGATCACCACTGGTCCGAGCCACCAGTTGGAAATCGATTTGGTCGGATGAGGTTTGGGGTCGGAGGCCACTTCGTCGCTGAATATCGTCGGGCTCGGTATGGCCGGTCGCGTGATGGCCGGTGCGCTCTTATTCGCAGCCGCGCGTTCCGGTTCGCTCGAACGGAGGGTCAGGTCCGATTGTGCGAGCGGAGCCGACTCCGGCGCAATGGTTGACGACGCCAGCGATTCCTGCGTGGAGGCCGCTCGCGGGCGCGCGCCGTCGGACGGCAGGCGCGTTGCGTACGATTCCGGGGCCTCGAGATAGATCGGATCGCGGCACGCGAAGATCGAGAACGGCCAGTGCGAGCTCGCCAGGTGCCGCGCCGGGTCGAACGGCAACGGCATCGTCTTCTCGAAATCGAGTTCGTCTGCCGGGTCGGCGGGGACACGATCGGCGGGAGCCGACTCGGCGGTCGGAACTGCGGCGATCGGGGCCGTGATATCTACATTTGGCGACGGCGCGGCTTGCTGGAGAGCGTGTTCGGCTGCGGCGTGAGGCGGATCCGAATCGACAGGGCGACGCGCGGCATTGCCGAGCGCGGATGCGATCACGGGGTTGCGCGGCCAGGTCTGTTCGAGCTCGATCGCAGTGCTGATTCCGAGGTGCACTTCACGAACCGGCTCATCGTCCGAGTCTGGCGCGACGCTTTGCTCAGCTGTGGTGTCGGCGTTGGGAGCAGCGAGTTCTCCCGTCGAAGCGGTGATGGGCGGTCCTGGTTCCGCGATTTCGGTCGGCCGCATATTGACAGCAGACGCGGCCGTTGCGGCATCGAGCGCGGCTTTGCGGGCCGGATCCAGCCATTCGTCGAGCCGGCGCTGCGCATACACCGAGTTGCCGGCCGCCGCGCCGGCATTCAATGGCGATGCCGATGGCGGGGCTGCACTGGGGAGCGCGCCCTGCGCCATGCGCGCGTGCAGCAGATCGACGATCGACTTGCGCGAGCGTGGCGCGGAATCGCGGGGACGCGACGCGGCATCGCTGCCTCTGGTGCTGGTGTCGCCCGAGGACTCGACCGCGGTATTGGATTTGCCGGTCGACGAGACTCCGGAAGGATCTTGCCCACTCGCGGGCGGCGCGGCCTGGTTCGTCGTGAACAGCGCGCGCGGATCATCGGACGCCAGCCAATCGAAGCCGGTGGCCCTGGCGACCTCGCGATCGAGCTCCATCTTGATCAGCATGCGCTCGAGCTGCAGCGCCTGGCGCATGCGCGCGCCGTCCCAGCCTTCCTCGCGTGCGTGGTCGCGCAACAGGCTGAAGCTCGCCATGATGCAGATCTCGAGCAGATGAGAGACCGGACGGGTTTCCAGCGTGCTCGAGGCGGCAATGGCTTCCACCACCGCATCTTCGTGAGCACCAAAGAGCAGCTGCGAGAGGAACGTGGGCGCGCGTGCGCCAACGTGCGGCGCCCGTTCGACCAGCAGCTTGATCAGATCGTCGCCGCTCGGATCGGCCTTGCGTGCGCCGCGCAGGGTGGTCAGGAGGTCGTCGGCCTGATCGACGCTCGCGCATTGTTCGGCCACGCCCGCCATGATGGTGGGTGCGACCAGGCGCAGCGCCGCCTGGATACTCGCCGCGGGCACGCCCAATGCCTCAGCCGCGCGCTTGCCCAGCCGCGATTGCAGCAGCGATTCAACGGTGTCGATCAGATCGCCCGACATGCGCAGCGTGTGGCGAGACGGTGTGCGGGAGCTGAGACGGTGTTGCCCGACTTGCCGGTTCCTTCATTCGATTGCTCGCCGGAGCCGCCGGATGCGCAAGCGAGAAGGCCGGCGCGGTGTGGCTCCGATTCAGACGGTGATTCGGCAGTGAACGCGGCGGCTATAGCGGCGAGAACGACGCCGATTTCGCCAGCCGATCTTCCTGCGCCATCAGGTACCCGGCTTCGCCGCTGAGCTGGCGATATTTTGCCCATGCGGGATCGGCATCCATCTTGCCGCGGCGCTCCTCGCGATCGGCCATCGAAGCGAATCCCCACACGTGAATGATCTGATTGAGCGGACCGACTTCGGTGGTTGCGAACAGGATGGGCTTGCCCAGGTACTTCTGCTGCGTCGGATAGGCGTGCTCTTCGTAGAGCTTGAGCCAGGCGTTGAGTTTGCCGGGGACGGTCGTATAGATGCGGATGTCGAAAATCATGCGGTCTCCCAGGGACAAGAGCGGCACGGTCTCACCGTGCGCGGGCCGCAGCGACCGGGCCGCTGCAATGGCGTGCGGCCTCGAGGCGAATCCGTGCGGACAGCGAGGATCTTCGCACGAATTCCGCGGCGATGGTCGTGTACGTCACGGGGATTCCCTACGTGATCTACGGTCGTCGCGATCATGACGCCCGGTCGCATCGATGCGCAGGATTCCTCGGCGACGGTCAAGCGGTGTCAGTGCGAAGCGGATTGGCACCAACTATCTGGCGAATCCGGTTTCAGTTGCGCCGCGGCGCGACCGATTCTCATTCTGCGTCGAAGAGCCTGCCGGCTGGGCGCGTCCATTCATTGCTCAACAAAGGCTCATCCATGAGCGAAGTCTCCCGGGAAGTGCCATCGCGGGTGCTGGCGATGTGCAGGGCGATCGATGAGGAATTCCTCGCGATCGTCGGGCCGTTCGGGGCCCTGGTGGTCGAGGAAGTGCGTGAGCAGTGGCTCGGACTGGGCAAGAAGGTCAACGCGACCCACGCGGCACAGTACCTGCAGTTGCTCGCCGATCAGATCCCCAATGAACAGCGCCGCCAGGGCTTCGTAACCAAATCGCTTCGCCACTTGCGCTGAGTCGGCGCTTCCAGAATAGGACCTTGTCATGTTGAAGACCCGCTCCATCGGTACCCAGTTCGCCCTGGTGTTTCTCACGGCGTTGGCGCTGCTTTGCGCGGCGTTCTACTGGATGCTCAATCAGGTCTACTACAGCCAGCTGAAGAGCCAGGCCGAGACCGTGGCCGACAACGTCGACGCGTTCGGCAGCTGGGTCGCCAAGTACGGCCGCGTGTGGGTGCGCGACAACGATGACAGCTATCTGGGCCATCTGAACCTGTACCTCAAGGAAGCGCAGGCACAGGACCAGAAGCCCGCCGGATCGAGCGTTACCGATCAGGTCGCGCTCAAGGAGGTGAGCTTTTTCTCCAAGAACCCGGCGCTCGCGCAGCGCGAATTCTCCGAGGTGATCGAGAAATCGCCGTCGAAAGCGAAATTCAAGCTGACCTCGCACAACTACATGAATCCCTCGAACAGGCCCGACGCATTCGAGGAGCGGGCCCTGAAAGTGGTGCGTGAGAGCAAGCAGGGTGAGTACATCGAGATGCTGCCCGGAACGTTCCGCTACGCGCGGACCGTCTATCACAAGGCGGCCTGCCTGTCGTGCCACGGTGATCCGCAGGGCGCGCCCAACGACGTGAAGGTGCGCTACGGCCTGGAGCGCGGTTTCGGCTTCAAGGAAGGCGATGTTGCCGGCGTAATCAGCGTGCGATTGCCGTTGCGCTCGTTCAGCGATGTCGCGCTCAGCGTGATCAAGCCCTGGCAGCTCGCGCTGATCCTGTTCGCGTTCTTGCTGTGTTTCGTGTTCATCCGCTACGCGATCGTGGCGCGCGTGCAGCGGCTGACCGTCGCCGCTGCCGCACTGTCGAAGGGGCAGGTGGCGGACTTGGGGTTGAAGGGCGTCCCGGCCAGTAGTAGCAACGAGATCCACCAGCTTGCCCACGCGCTGGATCGGCTCAAGGCGAGCATCGAGATCATCGCCGCACGGATGCGCGGCGGTCAGAAGCGCTGAGGCGCCGAAGCGCATCTCAAAGGACAGCGCATGCGTGCGCTGCAAGCCAGGCTCCCTCCCTTTCTAGCCGCGCAGCGGCGCGAGCAGAGGGAGGGCGGGGGGCGGGAGAGCGGCCCTAAATGGCGGGGGGCGGGAGAGCGTCCCTAGTGAATTTCCGGATCGGCCGTCGGCTCGGTGCCTTCCAGAAAATCGAAGTCGCAACCCTCGTTGGCCTGCGTAATGTGTTCGGAGTAGAGCGCGCCATAACCGCGCTTGAATCGCGGCGCCGGAGCGACCCACGCAGCGCGCCGGCGGGCCAGTTCGGCCTCGCTCACCTTCAGTTCGAGCTTGCGCGCGGGCACATCGAGTTCGATCAGATCGCCGGTCTGCACTAGAGCCAGCGGTCCACCGACCCACGATTCGGGCGACACGTGCAACACGCAGGCGCCGTAGCTGGTGCCGCTCATGCGCGCGTCGGACACCCTCAGCATGTCGCGCACGCCTTGCGCGAGCAGCTTCTTCGGAATCGGCAGCTGACCCCACTCCGGCATGCCCGGCGCGCCACGCGGCCCGGCGTTCTGCAGCACGATGACCGACTTGGCGTCGATATCGAGGTTCGGATCGTCGATCCGGGCGGCCATGTCGTTGTAGTCGCGAAACACCACGGCGCGGCCGGTGTGACGGTGCAGATGCTTTTCCGCGGCGGCCGGCTTGATCACCGCACCGTCGGGCGCGAGATTGCCGCGCAGCACCGCCAGACTGCC
>CADECO010000126.1:6683-8506 GCA_902825905.1 uncultured beta proteobacterium | reverse complement strand
GCGCGGCGCGCCATCGCGATCAGGTGTACGAGCGCATTGGTCGAGCCGCCCAACGCGAGTACGGCGGTGACGGCGTTGTCGAACGACGAGGCGCCCAGCAACGCGCGCGGCGTGAGGTCGTCCCACACCATCTCGACGATGCGCTTGCCGGTCAAGGTCGCCATCTTGGCGTGATTGGAATCCGGCGCCGGGATCGAGGCCGCGCCCGGCAGCGTGAGGCCGAGGGCTTCGACGGCGCTGGTCATCGTCGACGCAGTACCCATCGTCATGCAATGGCCGGGTGACCGCGCGATGCCGTCTTCGATTTCGTTCCATTCCTGCTCGCCGATATTGCCCGCGCGCAGCTCGGCCCAGTACTTCCAGGAGTCGGACCCCGAGCCGAGCGTGTTGCCGCGCCAGTTGCCGCGCAGCATCGGCCCGGCCGGCATGAAGATCGCCGGCAGCCCCATGCTGATCGCGCCCATCACCAGCGCGGGCGTGGTCTTGTCGCAACCGCCCATCAGCACCGCACCGTCGGCAGGATAGGAGCGCAGCAGTTCCTCGGTCTCCATCGCCAGCAGGTTGCGGTACATCATCGTCGTCGGCTTCTGGAACGGCTCGGACAAGGTGATCGCCGGCATCTCCACGGGGAATCCACCTGCTTGCCACACGCCGCGCTTAACCTCCTCGACGCGCTGCTTGAAGTGGGTATGGCAGGCGTTGATCTCGCTCCAGGTGTTGATGATCGCGATCACCGGTTTGCCGGCGTAGTCGCTGCGATCGAAGCCCATCTGCGCGGTGCGCGAGCGATGTCCGAAGGCGCGCAGATCTTTGGCGCCGTACCAGCGGTGGCTGCGAAGGTCTTCGGGTTTCTTGCGGGACATGAGCAGGTCTTTCGGGAGCGGATGGATGGAGCGGCGAATCAGGCCGATGCGCGCTGGATTGTTCGATGGCGTTCAGTGCCCCGCGTGGGGCGCGTCAGCACTTGGCGGCCTTGAGGCCGAATTCGCCGAATTCGGTCGCGATCGATTTGCGTATTGCCACGGCCGCGGCGATGTCGCCGTCGCCACCTGCGCAATCGCCTTGCAGCCGCCGTGTCACGCCGCGGCCGTACAGGCTCTCGGGGTGCTTGGCTTCGATGGTGAGCGCGGTGTCGTAATCGGCGCGCGCCCGATCGAGCGCACCCAGCTTCAAGTGCGTGAGCCCGCGGCTGTCGAGCGCCGGGAGGAACTTCGCGTCGAGCTTCAGCGCCGCATCACAGTCGGCCAGCGCCGGCTTCAACTCGCCCACGATCGCGCGATGCCAGCATCGTCCGTTCCAGTTCGCTGCGCGGTTGGGGTCGAGCCGGATCGCCTCGGAGAAATCGCGTATCGCCTTGGCGTGATCCTTCTTCTTGCCGTGGGCGACGCCGCGATTGGCGAAAGCCAGCGCGTAGCTGGGCAGCAGCGCGACCGAAGCGTCGTAAGCGCCGATGGCGTCGTCGTAGCGCTGCAGGCGCTCGAGCACCACGCCGCGGTCGTTGTGCAGCTTGGCGTCTTTTGCATCGAGCTTGATCCCCGCCTCGAGATCTTTGAGCGCGGCCGGGTGGTTGCCCATGTCCAGATGCAGATTGCCGCGCCGGTAGAACCCGGCCGTGAGCTTCGCGTCGAGCCGGATCGCCTCGTCGAAGTCCTGCATCGCGCGTGCTTGCTCGCCGCGCTTGGCGTATTCGATGCCCCGATCCAGGAATGCGCTGGCGGAGCGGGGATTAGCGAGGATGCGGCGATCGAACTCGCCCATGTCGGGCGCGGGCTTCGATGCGCCGGGGCGTTGTGCGTGCGCGGGCGGCGCGACCCACGGAATGG
>CADECO010000126.1:4222-6583 GCA_902825905.1 uncultured beta proteobacterium | reverse complement strand
CTGAACCGCTCCGGGCTTGGCCTGCGCGGGATCAAGCTATTGGAGGGGCTCGAGCCCGCCGCGCTCGATGCGCTGGCGCGCGCATGCAATTGGCGCCATGCGCAGCAGGGGCAGCGCATCATTTCGCGTCAGGCCACCGATCGCGACATCTACATGATCATTCGCGGGCGCGTGCGTGCCACCGCGTTCTCGGCAGCAGGCCGGCAGGTGACGTTTCGTGATATCGCCGCCGGCGAAACATTCGGCGATCTCGCTGCGATCGATGGTCAGGCACGCTCGGCCGACGTGATGGCGCTGCAGCCGACCTTCCTTGCTTCACTCAGCCCCGATCTGTTCCGCAATCTGCTGCGCGAGTATCCGGCGCTCGCCGAGCGCGTGATGGTGCGGCTGGCGCGATCGGTGCGCGAACTGTCGGAAAGAGTGTTCGACCTGACGACGCTGGGCGTGCAGAACCGTGTGCACGCCGAACTGCTGTATCTGGCGCGCGAAGCCGGCGTGCAGGGCAATCGTGCGCGCATCGATCCGGCACCGAAGCAGGCCGACATCGCCAGTCAGGTGAGCACGTATCGCGAGCAGGTCACGCGCGAATTCTCGGCGATGACCCGCGACGGACTGATCAAGCGCGACGGCCGCGCGCTCCTCGTGCTGGATGTCGCGCGCCTGGCCCGGCTGGTGGACGAGGTGCGGCGCTCTGCCTAGCAGAGGCGCCGTGCGGCGGTGCGAAGGGCGAGCTACCCGCCCTGGAAGATCTCTACCTGCACTTGCGGCAGGCGGCCGAGCCGCTCCGGGCCGTGGCTTTGCGCGTCGTCGAATTCGTCGTAGTCGGGCTTGGCGATGATGCCCAGATTCTGCGCGACCACGACTGCTTGCAGACGCGTCGCCACGCCGAGCGACCGAAGCACACTGCTCACGTGGACCTTGACCGTGGCACCCGAAATGCCGAGGCGGCGGCTGATCACCTTGTTCGGCATGCCCTTGCAGAGCAGGTCGAGAACCTCGATTTGCCGATCGGTGAGGCGGATCGGGCGCTGTTCGGCGAGGATTTCGGGATCGGCGAGCACTTGGAAGTGAGTGACGTTGCCCATTTCGGGTTCTCCTTTGGAACTAGTGCCGGGGTGTAGCCCTAGTGGCCAACGGTATCGACTCACCTGTACTTTTAATGTGCGTGTGCGCACCTGGAATCGCGGGATTCCGGGGCGAATTGTCAGGAGATGCAGCGCGTTTCGATTGATTGATCGCGTCGCGCGTCTCTCGATTTGCGAGCGATAATCACGGCACTGAATCGAATGGCTGAGCACCAAGCGTCCTGGACACAGGTTCCAATCTTGCGCTGGACGTTGCAGCTACTCGAATTGGCCAGGTCACACACCACCCGCTCATGAAGACCGCCACGCAGCCACCCGTTCCGCCGGTGCCCAACGACGCACCGCAACGCGTGGTCCGCACGCTGCTCGTCGCCGACATGGTCGAGTCGGTGCGGCTGATGGAGACCGATGAGGACGATCTCGTCGAGCGCTGGGAGCGGCTGGCCCTGACGGTGGTGAACGACGTGCTGCCGATCCACCGCGGCCGGTTCGTGAAGAGCCTGGGCGACGGGCTACTGCTCGATTTCGCCAGCGTTCCCTCGGCGCTGGCGACCGCCTTCGCGATCCAGGCCCACTGCGCGCAGGCCAACACCGACGTATCGCCCGACCGGGCGCTGAATCTGCGCATGAGCATGCACACCGCCGAGGTGATCTCGGGTGAGCTCGACGTGTACGGGCGTGGTGTGAATCTGGCGATCCGGCTGACCTCGCTTGCCGGGCCCGGCCAACTGGTCGCCTCGGCCGAGGTGCGCGATCGACTGACCCCGTCGCTCGATGCCGAATTCGAGGATCTGGGCGAGTGCTACCTGAAGCACGTGCGCTTGCCGGTGCGTGCCTATCGGGTGCATCCCCCGGGGCCGCGCCCGCGCATTGCCATCGCCGATGGTCCGGAAGCACCGGCGCTGCGACCGACGATCGCGGTGATTCCGTTTTCGACCCTGTCGCGCGCTTCCGAAGATTTTCTGGTGGGCGAGATCATCGCCGAGGAGATCATCGCGTCGCTCTCGCGCGCGCCCGAACTCGACGTGATCTCCCGGCTTTCGACCACCGCGCTGCGCGATCGCGCCGGCGCGCTCAATGATGCGTACCACTATCTGAACGCGACCTACGTGCTCTCGGGGTCGTATCGGATCGTCGCCGGTCAGCTAAATGTGGTTTCCGAACTGGCCGAAGCACGCTCCGGGCGGGTGGTCTGGTCGGAGACCTACAAGGCACCGGTCGCGCACTTTCTGCAGGACGACGAAGTGCTCATCGCTCCGATCGTGCAGGCGGTTGC
>CADECO010000126.1:0-4212 GCA_902825905.1 uncultured beta proteobacterium | reverse complement strand
CGGGCCAGGCATGCGTCGGGGCCTGGTGCGGCTGCTGCCGGCGCTGGACTGTTCGCCCCTGCCGATGGGGGCCGTAGCGTTGATGCATCGCGGCGGTGCGCAGGACTTCGAACGTTCTCGCGCGATGCTCGAATCGGTGATCGAGCGTGCGCGCATGGTCGCCACGCCGTACGCGTGGCTCGCCAAGTGGCATGTGCTCGGCTTCAACCGCGGCTGGTCGCTCGATCAGAAGCGCGCCGGACAGCTCGCGCGCGACTGCACCAAACGCGCGCTCGACCTCGATCCGAATTGCGGCCTGGCGCTGGTGGTCGACGGTTTCATCCATACCAACCTGTTGCGCGAATTGGACGTCGCTGCGCAACGCTACGATCGCGCGATCGATATCAATCCCAGCGATTCACTGGCCTGGCTGCTCAAGGGCATGCTGTTCGCGTTTCAGGGTGATGGACGCCTGGCGGTGGAGCACACCGAGCGCGCCCTGCGGCTGTCGCCGCTCGATCCATTGCGGTACTTCTATGAATCGCTTGCGGCGTCGGCTGCCGCGGCAGCAGGCGAGTACGATCGAGCGATTGAACTCGCGCAGCGTTCGTTGCGTGCCAACCGCATGCATACCTCGACGCTGCGAGCCCTTGCGATCGCGCAGTCGTTCTCCGGCCGACTGGACGAAGCCCGGCGCACGATCGATGAGATCCTCGCGATCGAGCCCACACTCACGGTTCGAAAGTATGTGGAGCGCTCACCGGCCACCCCGGCCGGCCTGGGCTCGAAATGGGGCGAGGCTTTGCGTCTGGCGGGACTGCCCGAGTAAGCTCGCGCGTTTTCGCCACGCCGACGCTTCGCTCAGCGCGTTCGATCATCGAGCGTCGTTGGCTCACACCGTGAAAGCATCCACCAGAATCTGTGGCTTGATCAGCGGCGCTGCGCTCATGGCAGCCGTGGCCGCGCAATCGGCTTTCGCACAGCCGAAGCTGATCGTGCGCGCAGTCACGCAGCTCAGCCCGACCTTGCCGCAGTACACGCAGATCGACGTGCCGCTGCTGCGCGACGCGTTCAATCGTGAAAACGCCGGCCGGATCGAGGTCAATCTGAAGAGCTATCCGGAGGCGGGCATCCAGCCTGGCGACGCGTTGCGCCTGCTCCGATCGGGGCAGTTCGACATCGTCGCCGTGCCGCTGGCGAGCGCCGCGGGCGACGTGCCGCTGCTCGACGGGTTCGATCTGCCCGGCGCGCATCGGTCGATGCAGGACGTGCGCCGATCCGCTCGTGAACTCACGCCGGCGGCCAATCGTGATCTCGAACGCTTGGGATTGCGGCTCGTGGCCACCAGTCCGTTTCCGGCACAGGTGTTCTTCTGCCGCCGCGCCATCGCGGGCCTGGACGATCTGCGGCTGCTCAAGATTCGCATTGCCGGGCCTGCCCAGACCCGGTTCGTGGAGGCGATCGGCGCGCAGCCGGTGGCCATTTCGATCGGCGAGGTCTACAGCGCGCTGGAACGCGGCACGGTCGATTGCGCCATCAGCGGCGCCGGCATCGCCAACGCGCAGCGCTGGAACGAAGTGACCACGCATATGTACACGCTGGTCTCGTCGTTCGCGATCATGGGCTATCTGACCAATCTCAAGTGGTGGACCGGACTGGAGCCGGCGACGCAGGCGGTGTTGAGTGCAGCGCTCGCGCGCGTCGAGGCCGCGCAGTGGGACGTCGGTCAGGCGCTGAACGATGATGGCATCCAGTGCAACGTCGGCAATGCCGTCGGTTGCAAGGTGTTCACGCTCGTGCGCACGCGGCCGATGCAATGGGTCCAGCCGACCGAGCGCGATTACAGCCGCGTCCGCGAAATCTTCGCCCGCACGGTGCTGCCCGAATGGGTGGAGCGCTGCGGCCTGCGCTGCGCCAACGACTACAACATGGCGGTGGCGCCGATCTCGGGCGTGCGATTCGAGGTGCGCTGAACGCGCGTCGGCACCGCTCGAGCGCCAGGCTCCGTTACTCGGCGATAACCCGCGCGCGCTTGCGTACGCTGACTGCGTATTGCCCGGTCTCGTGTGCGTCGCGCACCGGCTCGGTGCTGCGGACGGTTCTGCGAAAGCCGTTCCAGGCCGCCTCATCGAGACCGCCAACGCCGCTCTCGTCGGGGGCCAGGCCTTCGACCTCACCGTAGTTGGTCAGCGCCTCGCCGTAGCAGCTTCGATGGATCGGCTGCAGCTGCATCAACGGCTTCATCTGCGGGATCTCGATCACCGTGTCGGTGGCGTGCAGGCGAATGTTGATGAACAGCGGGCAGGGCTGGAACCGGTCGGTCTCGACGACGCCCTCGAAGCAGCTGAAGGCGCGCGTGTGGGCGATGTTGGCGGGTGGGCGTACGAGCACGCTCCAATCCTCGGCGGTACTCACCAGCAAGCCTGACCAGATCTGCACGACTCCCGGCACGAACAGCGGCGAGATGTAGGGCGGTGCGCGACCTTGCAGATCTTCGGGGCAGTGTTCGTCCCAGTATTCGACGAACCCGGGCAGATACGTCGCGCGCAACACCTGCCATTCACGATCGACTTCAATGAATGCTTCGGCGCCGTTCCACTTCAGGCGGATATCGGTGGGCGGGAAGATGTACCACCCGAACGCCGAAGCGGTGCAGAGCGCTTCGCAGTACTGATGCGCAGCGGCCGGAATCGAGCCGAGCGCGGACCGATCGGCTCGCATCGGCGGAATCGCGTCGCTGTAAATGCGATGAAACGTGACGATGCGTTTGGACAGGTCGCGGGCGTTCATGGCGAAACTCGCTGCTGGGAGAGGCTGCGGGAGGCGCGCGGCCTCCCGTTCAGCTCGAAGCGCTTGCGTTGCGGTGAACGCTCGCGCTGGTTGCTGCGCTGGTTACTTCGAGACGCGCCGCAGGTGTGCGCGAAGTGCCGGCGCGATCATCCCGCCGCCCAACTGGCTCTTCGATTTCTGCACGTGCTTGGTCACGCTGGGGGCGATCATGCCGCCACCGAGTTGCGACTTGGCCTTCTTCGCCTGCTGCACGTGCTTGACGACTTTCGGGGAGATCATGCCGCCGCCCATCTGCGATTTTGCTTTCGATGCGTTCTTCAGATGCGCCACGATCTTGGGAGAAATCATTCCGCCGCCGAATTGCAAGCGTGCTTGTTTCATTGTGAGTGTCCTTTCGTCGCTATGCATTGAGTGCTGGAAAAACGGGAGAGGTTGTTCGGACTCGAACAACGCGACGAATGCTGTTGCCCGCGCATCGCTTCAACAATCGATCGGGGGCGTTAGACGCAGCACTTAACGCCCGCGCAGTAACTCGATCGCATAAGCGCAATGCATGACGCGAAGCGATGCCGCGAGTGCCCCGCGCGGCTCGCAAAGCGCATGGCCGAAAAGGTTCGCGTGACTCCGCACCGCTCGTAGGTCCTGCGCGCGCTCTGGTCGGTTCTTGCCCTACATCCTCCGGACAGTCGGCTGCGGCGCGTCGATCCGGCACACTCGCGCTACACGCCTACCGCTCCCTAATGCGATCGATCACCATCCCCGATTCCCAACGGGGGCCCGTCCGCACGCCCGGCAACACTGGGGCAGCTTCGTCTCCACTCGTGGACGCGCACTCGCACCTGATCCACAGCGAGCGACGGACCGCGCTGGCGACGAACGCGCTATTCCTGCTTCTCTTTCTCGGCCTGCTTTGGGGCAGCTCGTACTCGCTGATCATGTACGTATCGGCGTCGATCCCGCCGATCACGCTCAATGCCGTGCGTGTCTCGCTTGCAGCGCTGGTGCTGGCTGCTTACGCGCGTGCGCAGGGCCATAGCTTTCCGAGCGATGGCGCGACCTGGCGCTGGTTCGTTGCCCAGGGCACGATCAATCCGGGGATTGCCTGGGTGCTGCTCACGTGGGCCCAGCAGTACATCGGCGGCGGGGTGACCGCGATCATCAACACGATGTCGCCGTTGTTCGCCGTGGTGATCACCCTGCTCATCACGCGCGACGAGCGCTTCACTGCGACGAAGCTGGGCGGCATCGTCATCGGATTCCTCGGGGTGGTCGTGCTGATGCTGCCCAGCGTCAAAGCAGGGTCGGGTGAGCAACTCCTCGCGATCGGTGCCGCGGTGCTCGGCACCATCGGATTTGCCGCGGCCGCCACCATCGGGCGTCAACTCTCCCGTCTGGCGCCGAGCGTGCTCGTGGCGATCACCGAGCGCGGCGACGTCGACGGCG
>CADECO010000125.1:11112-13972 GCA_902825905.1 uncultured beta proteobacterium | reverse complement strand
CGAACTTTCGATCGCAACTCGAACCCCATGCGTCTGGCCATCCCCGATCTCGTCTCCAACTCGTACTTCCCGGCAGCGGCAGCAGGCGCACTCGGCTTTTACGCGCAGGAAGGCCTGGATCTCACCGTCGAGCTCATCTCGCCGATCGATGCCTGCGTCAAGGCGTTGCGTGACGGACGGGTCGAATTCATCGGCGCCTCGGCGCATGCCCCGCTGCTCGCGTTCGAGCAATGGCGCGGCGCCAAGCTGCTGTGCGCGCAATCGCAGGGGATGTACTGGTTCCTGGTCATGCGCAGCGACCTGGCGATCGCACGCGGCGACCTCGAGACGCTCAAAGGCCGGCGTATCGCCGCGGTGCCGTTCGTTGCGGTCGCGCTCGAGCGCTTGCTGATCGCCGCCGGCATCGATCCGAAGCGCGAAGGCATCACCATCGGCCCGCCGCCGGGCGCCCTCGGGCCTGGCGTCAATTTCGGTGTGGTCGCGGCGGCTGCGCTCGAACGCAAAGAGATCGACGGCTTCTTCGCCAACGGCATGGGCGCAGCGCTTGCCGAGGCACGGGGCATCGGCACCATCGTGCTCGACGTGCGCCGCGGCGACGGCCCGCCCGAATGCTTCCACTACACGATGCCGGCAATCGCGACCACCGATGCATTGATCGCGCGCGATCCCGCGGCGGCCGAAGGCGTGATTCGCGCAATCGGCAAGACGCACGCAGCCCTCAAACGCGACCCATCGCTCGCGGCTGAAGCCGGGCGCAAGCTGTTTCCGAGCACCGAGGCGGCGTTGATCGCGCGGTTGGTGGCGCGCGATGCACCGTACTACGACCAGCGCATCTCCCCGCAGCAGATCGCCGCGATCAACCGCTTCGCCTGCGACCTGGGTTGGTTGCAGTCGACCGATATCGGCTACGAGCAGATCGTGGCGCAGCAGTTCGCCGGACTTTGGAACGGGTGACGACGACCATGCGACTTGGGATTTTCTTCGACGGGTTCAGCTCGAGCGCACAGATGCTCGAGGTCGCGCGCCAGGCCGAAGCAGCCGGCGCGACGAGCCTGTGGTTCGCACAGCATATGGGCTATCGCGACGCGTTCGCCTGGGCGGTCGCGGCTGCGGGCGTCACGCAGCGCATCACGCTGGTGCCCACTGCGATCAGTCCCTACCTCTGGCCGCCGCTGCCGGTCGCCATGTCGATGGCAACGCTCGCCGAGCTGGCTGGCGATCGGGTCGCGCTGTGCGTGTCGGTGGGCAATCTGCTCAATCTGAGCGAGTCCGGGGTCGAGCCGATCAAGCCGGTGCGCGTGATGCGGCAATACGTGGAGTCGCTGCAAGCGCTGTGGGCGGGTGAGCCGGTGCGCGCCGAGGGCGAGATCCACCGGTTGCGTGGCGCGAAGATGGTGTTCGATGGCAAGGCGCGCTATCCGCTTTACGTCGCCTCGACCGGCCCGATGATGCTCAAGCTCGCCGGCGAAATCGGCGACGGCGTGCTGCTCTCGGCCGGACTCAATCTCACCGCGTGCCGGCAATGCCTGGAGAACGCCGAGGCCGGCGTCCGAGCGGCCGGGCGCGATCGGGCGAGTCTGCGTCGCGCCTCGTTCATCAACTTCAATGTGTCCCGCGACGGCCGCACGGCCAAGGCCGCGATGCTCAGAAAGCTCGCGTTCCTGTTCCGCAGCCGCGGGCATGCCGAGAACATCCGCAGCTCGGGTCTTGCCATTGACCACCAGGCCATCATCGCTTCGCTTGCCCGGCACGATCTCGAAGGCGCGACGCGACTGCTGCCCGAATCGGCGGCGCAGATGTTCGCGGTCGCGGGCACGCCGGACGAATGTCGCGAGCGCCTGGAAGCGTACCTCTCCGTGGGATTGGACGAGCCGATCATCGAGATCACCGGCGACGACGAGGAACGCGCCCTCGCCCTGGAGGTCGTGCGCGAGGTCGCACGCCGTTAGTCACCCGCCCGGCCTGACGCGGCCCGCCGTTCGCCAACGCATGGACCGAATCGCGCGGCCCCGCTGCCGGCGCGGCGCCCGCCGGCGGTTACTCGCACGTCGGCCCGTGGATCGCGATTATCATCGGAGCCATCTGTTCGCCATCCGGATGGGCCCGCGCCGATGAATGCCCCGCTTCGCCTCGCTCCCTCGGTCTGTCCGCACGATTGCACCAGCACCTGCACGCTCGAAGTCGAACTGATCGACGCACGCACGATCGGGCGCGTGCGCGGTTCGCAGCGCCATGCCTACACCGGCGGGGTGATCTGCGAGAAGGTCGCGCGCTACGCCGAGCGCGTGCACCATCCTGATCGCCTCACTCAGCCGCTGCTGCGCAACGGCCCGAAAGGCAGCGCCCAGTTCAAACCGATCGGCTGGAGCGAAGCGCTCGATCGCGTGGCCGAGGCGTTCACTCAAGCGGCCGCGCGTCACGGCGCCGAAGCGGTGTGGCCGTACTACTACGCCGGCACGATGGGGCTGGTGCAACGCGACGGCATCAATCGACTGCGCCACGCGATGAAGTATTCGCGCTGGTTCTCGACCATCTGCGTGGCGCTCTCCGACACCGGCTGGATCGCCGGCGTGGGCAGCAAGCGTGGCATCGATCTGCTCGAAGCCGCCGAACATGCCGAGCTGATCGTGATCTGGGGCGGCAATCCGGTGAACACCCAGGTCAACGTGATGCAGCACGCCATGGCCGCCAAGAAGCGGGGCGCCAAGCTGGTGGTGGTCGACCCATATCGCACCGGCACCGCCGAGAAGGCCGATCTGCATCTGGCGGTGCGACCGGGCACCGACGGCGCGCTCGCCTGCGCGATGATGCACGTGCTGTTCGCCGAAGGCATGGCCGACTGGGACTACCTGCGCCGCTA
>CADECO010000125.1:0-11012 GCA_902825905.1 uncultured beta proteobacterium | reverse complement strand
GTGCATGCCGGGCTGGCGCGCGAAGATCTGTTCACCTGCGTGCACGAGCAGTTCATGACCGAGACCGCCGCGTTCGCCGACGTGGTGCTGCCCGCCACATCGTTCCTCGAGCACGACGACTTCTACACCGCGAGCGGCCATACCCTGTTCCAGGTGGCGCGCAAGCTGATCGAACCACCGGGCGAGGCACGCGAGAATAACTACGTGATCAGCGAGCTGGCGCGACGCCTGGGCGCGAAGCATCGCGGCTTCGAGATGAGCGCGTGGGACATCATGGACGAGACGCTACGCCGCTCGGGCATGTGGGACGCGCAGACCAACTACGAGCGCGGCGGCCAGGACTTCGCCTATCCGTTCGAGAAGATGCACTTTCTCGACGGCTTCGACACGGCCGATCGCAAGTTCCACTTCCGCGCCGACTGGAAAAAGTTCGGCGGACGCTGGCAGGAAATGCCCGCTCTGCCTGATCACTTCGCCGTGATCGACGCGGCGACCGATGCCAAGCCCTATCGCCTGGTGGCGGCCCCCGCTCGCACGTTCCTCAATTCCACCTTCACTGAGACTCCGAGCTCACGCAAGCGCGAAGTGCGGCCCACCGCGCTCATGCACGAGCAAGACTGCAAGGCGCTGGGTATCGACGACGGTGATCGCGTGCAACTGGGCAACGAGCGCGGCGAGGTGATCGTGCACGCGAAGGTCGCAAACGGCGGCCAGCAGCGCGGCGTCGTCGTGGTCGAGGGGATCTGGCCGAACAAGCACTTCGAGAACGGTATCGGCATCAACGCAGTGACCGGCGCCGACCCCGGCTGGCCGCGCGGCGGCGCGGCGTTTCACGACACGGCGGTGTGGGTGAAACGCGTTGCGTGAGCGAATATAGTCAGCCGTGTCGCAATGAATCCGCTTTCAATCAAACAAAGGGGAACGAAATGACTCGATGGGCTGTACGCCTTTTCGCTGCTGCACTTGCGCTATGTGCTGCATCAGCGGTGTATGCGCAGACTTTTCCATCACGCCCGCTGCGCCTGATCGTCCCATTCCCCGCGGGCGGCTCGACCGATCTGCTTGGCCGTTCAGTGGCGCAGCGCCTGAGCACGGCGCTCGGCCAGCCGGTGGTGGTCGAGAACCGTCCCGGCGGCAACACGATCGTCGCGTATGAAGCCACGCGCAACTCGCCGGCGGATGGCTACACGATGCTGTTCGAGGCGTTCAACGGCCTGGTGCTCAATCCGAACCTGTACAAGAAACTCCCGTACGACGCCGAGCGCGACTTCGCGCCGGTCGCTCAGGTGGCCACGTCGAGCTTCATCGTGATCGTGAATCCGTCATTACCGGTGAAGACGCTGGCGGATTTCGTGGGCTACGCGCGCGACAAGCAGGGCAAGATCGACTTCGCCTCCTGCGGTATCGGATGCAGCCTGCACGTGGCCTACGAGTCGTTCATGTCGGTCGCGAACTTCAAGATGAACCACATTCCGTACAAAGGAAGCGCCGATGCGCTGCCCGCCATCATCAACGGCACGGTGCCGACGATGATGGATGCGCCGATCACGTCGCTGCCGTTCATTCGCGCCGGCAAGGTACGTGCGCTGGCCGCCACCGGTGCAACGCGCCTGAGCGCATTGCCCGATCTGCCGACGATCGCCGAGCTGGGGTTTCCCGGCTTCTCCGGCGGCACGTACTACAGCGTGGTCGTGCGAAGCGGCACGCCACAACCCGCGATCGAACGGCTGTCGGCCGAGATCCAGCGCGTTGCGGCGATGTCAGAGTTGCGCGACACGTTCGGGCCGCAGGGTATCGATATGGCACCCGGCACCGCCGACCAACTGGCCGCTCTCCTGAAGGCCGACCGCGCCAAGTACGCGACCGTGATCAAGAACGCCGGCATCACGCTGGAGCAGTAGCGATCGCTAGTTGTTCGCCGTCCTGCGGCTGGTGTCGCGAAACGCCTGCTCGCTCTCGAGCATCAGCGTCTTGCCGCGCGACACCATCGAATCGCCCTCTTTCAGCTCGAGGTTCGCAGCATCGATCTTGGCCTGCGCCTTGCGTTTGGCCTCTTCGCCCTTGCCGACCAGATCGTTGCCCTGCTTCCACTGCTGGCTGATCTGCTCGACCGTCATCGTCTTGGTCTTGGCATTGCTGGAAGGTGCCGATGTGCTTGCGCAACCGGCGGCGAACAACGTTGCGACCATCAGCGTCGCGAAGCTCAGACGCGAAGTGTTCATGATTGATTGTCCTTGTCGATGAATGGAAAGAGTCGACTGCATCGCGCGTGCGGATGCATTCTGGACGAGTCGATCAGCACGAGAAACGCGCACCGGGCCGGGCGCGGCCGATCAGGCGATGAGCGGGACAGCGAATTGTCGCGCGCGAAATTGCGTCCGCTGATGCGTGGTTTGGTTCCCACGCAGATGACGCGCACGGCTCCGTTCGTCGGTCAGGCGCAGCAACGAACGTCGTAACGGCCTGCGATCGACTACTGCGCCTTGATGCCGACCTCCGCGAAGATCGGATGCCATTTCCTGATCTCGGCCTGTTGAATCGCAGCGAGGGCCTCGGGTGTCTGTTTCTCGCGCGCCGCGATCTCCATGCCCTGGCTTTCCAGCCGTTCGCGCACCTTCGGCTCAGCCAGTGCCGCAACCACCGCGCGATTGATCGTATCGACGATCGCGCGCGGCGTGTCCTTAGGCGCGAACATCGCCGACCAGAGCGAGAACTCCATGCCGCCGGGATACCCCGCCTCGGCCATGGTCGGCACATCGGGCAGCGTCTTCATCCGTTTGGCACTGGTCACGCCCAGCGCCTTGATGACACCGGATCGCACGTGCGGCGTGGCCGTGGCCGGATTGACGAACGCCAACTGGATCTGCGCGCCCATCAGGTCCTGCATGATCGGTCCGGCGCCGCGGTAGTGCACCGTCTGGAACTGCGTCTTGGTCTCCTTGCGCAGCATCTCGTCGAGCAGGTGCGGCGGACTGCCGATACCTGCGCTCCCCGACGAGGCCTTGTCGGGACTGGCCTTCAACCAGTCGATGAGTTCCTTGAGATTGGTGGCGGGCACGCTGCGGTGCGCGGTGAGCAGCAGCGGCGCATCGGTCATGAACGCGATCGGCGTGAAGTCTTTGACGAGGTCGTAGTCGAGCTTGAGCAGCGCGCTGTTGGCAACGTGCGTGTTCCAGATGCCAAGCAGAAGGGTGTAGCCGTCGGGCGCAGCACGGGCCACACGCGCCGAGCCGATCGTGCCGCTGGCACCACCGACGTTCTCGATCACCACGTTCTGCCCCATCGGAGCGTGCATCCCCTCGACCACCGCCCGCGCGACCGCATCGGTCAGCCCGCCAGGCGGAAACGGCACGATCAACGTGACAGGGCGCACCGGATAGTTCTGCGCCGATGCCCCGGAACACACGCACAGCACTGCCAGCAGCAATCCGAGCAGCTTGGTCATGCGATCCTCCTCCAGTCTCGATGTGCAGGCGACTCTAACGCATCCACAGCCGATGTTCATTCATGTTATGAACCTGCGTCCATCCCGGCGGAGTTCACCTCATGCGCATCCACAACCTCTACACCGACGCCAACGGCGAATCGCACTTCCGCGACATCGAGATCGAGTGGGTCGCGGAACGCCGCGGCAGCAAGCTTTCCGCACGCTTGCCGGCCAACGGCATCATCTTTCGCGAAACGCAGGCCGAGTACGACCTCGACTGGCATACCGCACCGCGGCGGCAGTACATCGTCAATCTCGATGCGGGCGTGCAGATCACCGCGAGCGACGGCGAGAGCCGCGTCATCGGCGCGGGCGAGATCATCCTGGTCGAGGACATCACCGGCAAAGGGCATCTGTCGAAAGGGCTGGGGCAGATCCGACACAGCCTGTTCATTCCGATCGAGTGAGTCGAATGAGGCTGGCGCTCAACGCGCCTTGAAGCCGGAAAGCCCCATGAGCGCGAGCATCGTGATCGCGATGCTGGTCGATGCGCACGCCATCGTGAGCGGTTCGAGCTTATCGTCGACGTCCAGCGACAGAAAGCTCACGAAGGTGCCGAGCAGTCCCGTAGCCCAGGCCAGATGGATGTAGAGACGCCGCGACTCGTCCACCATGCGGACGATGAACAGCAGCAACACGACGCAACCGCTGATCACGACGAAAGTGACCCCGGACACCGCAAGGGAGAGCAACGGCTCACCGCGCAGATGGTTGCGCGCGATCCATGCGCACGTGCCGGCCACGGCGAGCACCAAAGCGGCCGAGATGACGACCTGCGCTTGCAGCAAGCGGGTTTGCGTGAGCGAGGCAGGCATGTCCAGTGCGACGACCTTGGCCAGTCGCTCGACGTCGGTGCGCCAGCGCTGGTCGCTGAGCGACATGGCGTTGTGGCGAACCAAGCCACGCAGCGACTCGGGCAATTCGCTCGCGCGCGGCATCGCCGCCGATTCGACCAGCACCGGATAGATCGGAATGCCGCGTGCGAGCGCCGCCGCGATCTCGCGAGCAACCCAATCATCAGGATCCTGCAGCCGCACCGCGCCGTTGCGATCGGTGGCGGTCAACCAATCCGGACCGATCAACACGACCATCGCGTCGGCCGCTTCGGCGGTGTTGCGCAGCACGTCCTCGAAGTTGGCACCGGTCTCGATGCCATCGATGTCGCGGAACACGCGGCCGCGACCGAAGTAGCGGTCGAGCGTATCGGCGAGCCGACCGGCGATCCCGGCGGTGTCGTCACGCCGGTAGTTGATGAAGATGCGGCCCGGCGGTCGGCGTTCGACGGTCATGGGATGACTAGCCTCAGGATGGCGTTCACGGCCGCAACAATACTAAGCCGGCTCCGCGCCAGGCGCCTGGCGGCAGACACCATCGGCGCGTCGGTGTGCGTGCGATCGACCTCATCGGCCTCGCCGTGGAAGCGTGAGCCGGCCCTGCTCATCGACCGAGAACGCATCGATCCCCAGCGGCGCGAGAAACCGTTCGAGGTAACGCGGCCGGGTCGTATCGCGCGATCGCGCAAGCGCCGCGCGCGCGGCGGTCGTGGCCGCGGCATCAACCGCCAGGTCGTCGATGCCTGCGCCGCCGGCCACTTTGCCTGCCGGTGCCGCCGGCGCGATGACCACGCCGTACACCTCGCGTGCATACGCCGCGTCGATCCGCTCCTCGCGCACATCGTCGAGCACCGCCTGCGGATCGCGCTCGAGCGGATCGCCCACGCCGGCCCCGCCCGCACCGATATGGCAGAACACTTCGTTCTTGCCGATGCGCACCGCTTCCATCGGGTTCTGCGGCAGGATGCGCTGTCGCTCGCCGGGATTGACGATGTGGAACGATGGCGTGCCGGGCGCGCCGCCGTCTAGACTCCACGGCAGATGCCGCTGGCGATCGGCGCGCAGCACCACCAGCGTTTCATCGCCGAGCATCCGATACTGACGCACGATGCCGCCCGCACCGCGATGCTTGCCGGGGCCGCCGGAATTTTCGATCAGGCCGTACTTCTGGATCTCCAGCGGATAGAGCGCCTCGATCATCTCGATCGGCTGATTGGTGAGATTGCCGCCCGGATTGGGAATGCCGAACACGCCATCGGCCGCTCGCGTTGCGCCCCAGCTGCCGGCCAGCGTTTCGGCCACCACGTAACGCCGATCGCGATGCCAGCCCGAGATCGCGGGGAACGTCACGCCGCCCTCGCCCGCCGCACCGACCCGATCGGGCACGATCTGCGCGAACACGCCCATCAGCGTATCGATCGCACGCCAGCCGATGATCGCGCGCGCCGCACAGGCAGCGGGCAGTCGCGGATTGACGATGCTGCCCTCGGGCAACACGATGGTGAGCGGACGCAGGAACCCTTCGAAATTCGGGATCTCCTGCGTGGCGATGCACTTCACCATCAATTGCACCGCCGACTTCACGAACGGCGACGGACAGTTGATCGCGCCTTGCACCTGCGGCGACGAACCGGTCCAGTCGACCGTCATCGCGTCGCCGGCGATCGTCACCGTGGCCTTGAGCGGGATCGGCGCGGGCGCATCGCCCAGGCCGTCGATCCAGTCGGTGAAGCTCCACGTGCCTTTCGCCAGCCTGCCGATCTCGGCGCGCGTGACGCGTTCAGCGTAGTCGTGCAGATCGTCGATCATCGCGCGAAATGCAGCGCTGCCGTGCCGCTGCACCAGCGAGCGCAATCCGCGTTCGGCGGTGTTGCACGCGGCGATCTGCGCGCGCATGTCGCCTGCCTGCTTGTCGGGCACGCGCGAGTTGTGCGCGATGATCTTGAAGAAGGTCTGATTCGGCTTGCCGGCCTCGAACATCTTGATGATCGGCAGCCGCAATCCTTCCTGGAAGATCTCGGTGGCATACACCGCGGTCGAGCCGGGCGCGATGCCGCCCATGTCGATCTGATGCACCAGCGTGCAGGCGAATCCTTCCACCACGGCATCGACGAAGATCGGCTTGATCACGTACACGTCGGGCAGATGCATGCCACCGGCGGTGTACGGATCATTGAAAACGAACACGTCGCCCTCGACCATGTCGTCGCCATAGTCGCGCAGCAACGCCTGCATCGCATCGGGAAACGCGCCCAGATGCAGCGCCATCGTCAGGCCATGCGCGATCGAGCGGCCGTGGCGATCGCACAGGCCGGTGGAGTAGTCCATCGAGTCGCGCACGATCGAGGAGTACGCGGTGCGCAGGATCACCAGCGCCATCTCGTCGGCCAGCGACGCCAGCGCGTTCTTGACGACTTCGAGCGTGATCGGATCGCTCTTCACAGCCATACCCGAATCTCCCTCTCGCATCTCAATCGCGCGTCAGAACGATGTTGCCGGCAGCGTCGAGTTGCGCGGTCCATGCCGGCGGAACCACGCAGGTCGCGTCGTACTCTTCGACGATCAACGGCCCGCGGCGCGGCGCGTCGAGATCGCCGCGACCCAGCACCTGCACTTCGATCGCGCCTTGTTCGGCACCGAAGAACGCGATGCGACGTTCGATCGTTCGACGCTGCGGCGCGGCGCTCGGCAGATCTGGGCCCGCCTCGATCACGCGCGCCACGACGCGCAAGGTGACGCACTCGACTTCCTCACGCTCGGCCTGGTGACCGTACGTGCGCTCGTGTTCGTTGCCGAAGTCGCGCGCGATCGCAGCGAAATCGGGCATGCCGGCAGCGACCGGCACGGTGAGCTCATGCGCCTGGCCGGTGTAGCGAATGTCGGCCAGACGCTGCACCTTCAACCGCGCGGCTTCGAATCCCTGCTCGCGCAGGCGGGTGCGCACCTGCGACTCCAGCGCATCGAAGCGCGTCGCCAGTTCAGCCGGCGTCGTGTCGCGAAGGCGCTGCAGATACGCGCGCGCCACTTCGTGCTCGATTTGCGCGGCGAGCAGTCCGTACGCGCTGAACACGCCGGGGTGCGGCGGTACCACCACGCGCTTCATTTCGAGCAGATCGGCGATTGCCACCGCCACGACCGGCCCGTTACCGCCGAACGCATACAACGCGAAATCGCGCGGATCGCGGCCGCGGTAGGTCGACACCGCCTTCACCGCGCGCACCATCGTGCCGCATGCGACCTGAAACACGCCGAACGCGGCGTGCAATGCGTCGCGCTGTAACGGCTGACCGACCTGCTCGGCGATCACGCGGCGACCGGCCTGCGCGTCGAGCTTCAAGCCACCACCCGCGAGCGCATGAGGACTGATGTATCCGAGCGTCAGCGCAGCATCGGTGAAGGTCGCCTGCGTACCGCCGTTGCCGTAACACACCGGGCCTGGCAAAGCGCCTGCGCTTTGCGGTCCGACACGCAACAGGCCGCCCGCGTCGATCGACACCAGACTGCCGCCACCGGCACCGACCTCGGAGATGTCGATTACCGGCAGCTTGAGCGCGTAGCCGCCACCCATCACCAGCTTCGACGACAGATTGATGCCGGCGCCGACTTCATAGTCGCCGGTGCGGGTGATCTCGCCGCGCTCGATGAGCGACACCTTCGCGGTCGTCCCGCCCATGTCGAACGTGATCGCATCGGACGATGTGGTTGATTGCCGCGATCGCAGCGCCGCCGCCGCGCCGATCACGCCAGCGGCCGGGCCTGATTCCACCAGCGCAGCCGGGCGTTCGACCGCGGCGCCGACCGTCATTACGCCGCCGTCGGATTTCATCACGTGGATCGGCGCATCGACGCCGATCGCCGCAAGGTGTCGGCGCAGCGAAGCGAAGTAGGCGCGCAGCGTCGGCCCGAGAAACGCATTGATCACCGTAGTGCTGGTGCGTTCGTACTCGCGGATGACCGGCAGGATGTCGCTCGAGCACGTGATGTAGACATGCTCGCCCAGCCGCTCGCGCAGGATCGCCGCGATCTGTTGTTCATGCACCGGATTGGCATACGCGTGGATCAGACTGATCGCGACCGCTTCGATTCCGGCCGCAACAAACCGATCAGCCGCCGCACGCACGCTGGCTTCGTCGAGCACGATGCGCACGCTGCCATCGGGCGCCATGCGCTCGTCCACCTCGAGCCGCCAGCGGCGCGGCACCAGCGGCGCGGGCGGTCGATAGTTGAGCGTGTACATCTCCGGGATGCGCAGGCGTCGCATCTCCAGCACATCGCGAAAGCCGCGCGTGGTGATCAGGCCGGTGCGTGCGCCCTTGTGCTCGAGGATCGCGTTGGTGGCCACCGTGGTCGCGTGCACCACGCGCTCGATGTTCGCCGCGCGGGCCTGCGCGTTGGCGAGCGCCCGGGCCACGCCTTCCGCTATCCCGCGACCGAAGTCATCGGGCGTGGTGAGCGTCTTGTAGGTGTGCACGGCGCCCGCACTGGAGCGCAGCACGATGTCGGTAAACGTCCCGCCGATGTCGACGCCGATGATGAAGCGAGTCATCGATGAGTTCCAGGCGGCGACGAGCCAATTTCAGGGGGATTCTCAAGGGGGCGGCGCGAGGCAAGCCGGAGCTGCCCTCTTGAGGCGTACACGCTCCCGCCTATGTCGACGCCGACGATGAAGTGGGTCACGGCGATCAACCCGGTCGGTGATCCGCGCGCCCGCGAACATCGAGCACGATCCGGCCGCGACTGTTCTCGCCGGCCTCCAGCGCGCGATGCGCCTCGCCCGCCTGCGCCAGCGGCAGGACTCGGCTCACCAACGGGCGCCACGCCCCCTGCCGCGCCAGCTCGACCACCGCGCGCAATGCATGCGGTTCGTCGTGGATGCGCGCCTGCGCCGTGCGCACGCCGAACTCGGCGCTGCGGTCGCGAAACGGCAAGGCGATCAACCACGCCAGCGCACCGCCGGGTTTCATCGCGGGATAGGCGCGGTCGTGCGCCTCGCCGCCGACCAGATCGAACACGACATCGAACGATCGCGCCGGCAATGGCTCGTCGCGATCGTAGGCATGGACCTCATCTGCTCCCAGGTCGCGAACGAAATCGCGGTTGCGCGCGCTGCAGATGCCGGCAACCGTCGCCCCCATGTGCTTACCCAATTGCACCGCCATCACGCCGATCGCGCCCGCCGCACCGATCACCAGCAGTCGCTGACCGCGAGCAAGCTGCACCGCTTCGTTGAGCCCGATCCAGGCGCAGATGCCCGAGTGCAGCAGCGCGGTGCCTTCGGCGAAGCTCAGGCCTGGGGGCATCGGCACGATCGAGCCGGCGTTTCGTACCACGCATTCGGCGTAGCTGCCGTTCTCGATGTGCTGGGTGGCGAAGCACACCGCGTCGCCGGGCCTGGCATAGCGAACGTTCGCGCCGACCTTGCGGACGGTGCCGGCGCCATCGCGACCGGGAATCTTCGGCAGCGTGACCTTGAAGTGCGCCTGCAGCAGGCCGGCGCGCAGCTTCCAGTCTCCCGGAATCGCGGTGGCCGCTTCGATGTCGATCAGCACTTCGTCCGGCCCGGGCTGCGGGTCGGGAAGCTCGACGAGTTCGAGCACGTCGGGGCCGCCGTATCGGCTGAATCGAATCGCTTTCATAGGGATCGGGATCGCTGGGTTCGGAATCGACGCTGGGGTCGTGGCTGTGTTCATCGGCGCGAACTGTGAAACGTGGTGCACGCGATCAACGATCAACGCTTTCCGTCCGTTCGAGAATGGCAGGATCGACCTGCCACGCCACCATCGGTGCCGTGACACACGCAAGCGAGCATGCCATGAACGAAACGCAGGATCGACCCCCATCGATGCATCGGGCCACGCGCTGGACCCGGCCGATGGTGGCCGCCACCGCGGCAGTCGTCGCCCTCGCCGCGCCGGTGGCAATCGCCGCGACGCCGGTACCGATGGACAGCCAGGGCCGCAATGTCATCGAGGGCGTCATGGTCGAGCAGTACGGCAGTCGCTTCCACAGCGGACACAAGTGCTGGATCCACGTCGATCGCGAGCAAGGCGCCTACTGCGTCAAGCCGATCAAGGGCGATCTGATGCGTGCACACGATGGGCTGCGCCTGTACGTGCTCGCCGATGGCGTGCCGATCGACGAGCGTGGCTCGATCGACTCGGCGGCGCACGTCAGCGCCGGGCTGGTCGGCGCATTCGTACTCACGCGCGATGAGTCCACTAGAAAATGGCGCGTCGTCGCGGCCAAACGCGACTTCTTCTTCGGTTCGTCGGGGCACTCGGGCGCGAGCCGTGCGCAACTGGTCGATATGGGCCCGTCGGATTATCTCGGCTGGCGCTTCGAACACGGCGGCATGTGGCAGGGCATCGTCGTCTCGCAGCAGGTGTTTCTCGCCCCGCTCGGCAAGGGCTTCGCCAATCTGAGCCGGCTGCCTGTGATCCGCGAAGACGATCAGGCGCACAGCTACAGCTACCGGTTCGACACGAGCAAGACCGATCAACGCGTGTTTCCCGTCATCGCGGAGAAGCGCCGCATGAACAAAGACGGCCGCCCCGGCCAGGTAGTGCAGACAGGCTTGTTGCCGTTCGACTACAAGAACTGGCTCTACAACCTCGCGCCGGGGTTCTGACGGCAGCGTCTACGAAATCTCCCGCCGCACGATCGCCGCGCCATCGACCATCGCCTTGAGTTTG
>CADECO010000124.1:12252-14007 GCA_902825905.1 uncultured beta proteobacterium | reverse complement strand
CGCGTTCGATCGCTTGCACGAACTCCTGCGCCTGCGGCTCACTCAGTACGTCATCCACGCGGCGACCCACCCGCAGCCGCGACAGCCCCACCCGTTCGGCGACCCATTCGTTCTCGAATTCGATGATGCGCCCGGACGCATCCATCCGCAGCATGGCATCGGGCATCGCGGCGACGATGGCGCGATGACGGGTCTGCGCGCGCAGCAGGCCTTTGGTCGTCTTGCTGGAACGGTGTACGTAGCGCACCCGATGGCGCAGCAGTTCGGCCTTGATCGGCTTGGACACGAAGTCGGTGGCACCCGACTCGTAGGCGTGATTGATCGAACCGAGGTCATCCATCCCGGTGACCATGATGATCGGCACGTGTTGTCCGATCGCCATGCGTCGAATCTGCTGGCAGGTCTCGAATCCGTCCATGCGCGGCATGTTCACATCCAGCAGTACGACATCGGGATGATGCTGGCCGAACGCCTGCAGTGCCTCGACGCCATCGGTGGCCTGCACCACGCGATAGCCCGCTTGGCGCGCCACGGCGCTGAGAATCACGCGCGAGGTTCCATCGTCGTCCACCACGAGCATGGTGCCCTCGGCACCTTCCCGCTCGCTGCCGGGCGCCAGCTGCGCATGGCGCGCAGCCGCACCCGCGGGTGCACTCACAGCGACGCCCCCGGCGGTACGCAGATCATTGGTGTTGGTGTCGGGCATTTGCCGCAGCGCAGTACTGGACACAGTCCGGCTTTATCGCTTCGGCGCCGCGAGGCCTCAAGGGAATTCCGCATGGACGTCGGGTCCGGCTGTGCGATCGCGCCGAAGAGCGCGCAGATGCCCGCATTTCGCCTGATGCCGCATCCCACAGATGCCGCGTGAATCCTGGCGCCGGCCTGACTTGAGTGCGGAGCAATGCACACGGATACAATCGCCACGCCTGCTGTTCCCAGGCGTTGTGCGCGTGCGCGAAACCCTCCCAAGGAGCCCCGTCCCAATGAAGATCTACTACCACCCGGTTTCCACTACGAGCCGCCCCGTCATGCTGTTCTGCCTGGAGAACAAGATCGATACGGAGTTCGCCGTGGTCGATCTGATGACCGGCGAGCACAAGCAGCCCGCGTTTCTTGGCAAGAATCCCACCGGCTTGGTGCCGCTGCTGGAAGAAGGCAACTTCCGTCTGAGCGAAAGCTCGGCGATCCTCAAGTACCTGGCCGACAAGACCAATTCGCCGACCTATCCGAGAGACCTGCAGGCGCGCGCCAAGGTCAACGAGATGATGGACTGGACCAACACCCAGCTGTGCCGCGACATGGCTTACGGGCTGGTGTATCCGCAGATCTTCCCGACGCATCAGCGGCGCAGCGACGAAGCACAGCAGGCCACGCTCGCGTGGGCCAAGGACAACGTGCGCAACTGGTTCAAGGTGCTCGACGAGAAGATCCTCGGCGCCAACAACACCCATCTGTGCGGCAACTCGCTCACGATCGCGGACTACTTCGCATCGTCGTTCGTGGGCCTTGGCGAGATCCTGCGCGTCGACTATTCGCAGTTTCCGAACGTGAATCGGTGGTTCACCCGCATGAAGGCAATGCCGAACTGGGCGAAGGTGAACGAGGTCTTCTACGGCTTCGCCGGTTCGCTCAAGGACAAGAAGTTCGAAGCCGTCTGATCGCCGCGCGAACTCAACGGCTGCGTCGGATGACGTAGCCGTTGTCGATCCTGGCAAAGCCGACCTTCGGGTAGTACTCCATCGCTTCCGGCGCCGA
>CADECO010000124.1:3000-12152 GCA_902825905.1 uncultured beta proteobacterium | reverse complement strand
TGCGCGTTCGCGGGCGTGATGCGCGCGCTGACTGCTCAATCGTAGGGCCACAGCCCTAGAACGACACGCACGATTCGTCGTCGACACGCAGGACCGACTGCTGCTGGAAGCGCAGTTTGTACGCCGAGCGGATCGCTTCGATCCCCGCATGCGCACCAGGCGCGTCCGCCGGATACAACAGCACCAGCACGCGCGAAGGCTCGCGCACGATCAGCCCGCGATCGTTCTTGAACTGGCCGTTGGCCGCGATCACCGTGAATCCCGCACTGAATCGCGGCGTGATTTCGGTATCGACGAAGTGCTGGAACTGCGGATCGGAGATCGCACTGCCGTCGATGCGCGTCAGGCCCAGATACAGCTCGGTGCGCTGAAACCGCGTCGCGCTCGACACCCCCACGCACCTGCGCTCCAGCGTCGATGCGAGCGGCTTGGAATGCGCATCGCCCAGCACATAGGCATTGGGGAGCAAGGCCCCGAGCGCCACCGCGCCGAGCGCGGCGATCACCGCGGACTTGCCCGGCCACGATGCGGGCCGTGGGGCTGCGGCGCGCCCGCGAGCTATCTGTTCCCCGCGTCCAAGGCAATGGCGAGGCCCGATGCCTTGCCGCGAAGCGCTGGCGGTCGAAGACACCTTGTTCATGGCCGACCTATCGCGTTCCGGTCGGTTTGCCGGGCAAGGATCGCAGGTACATCCACAGCGCCTGCATCTCGTCGTCGGTCATCTGCCCGAGAACCTGCCAGGGCATGTAGCGCTGATCGAGCTTGCGGCCTTCGGGGGTTGCGCCGCTACGCAGCGCACGCACGAACTCGGCCTGACTCCAGCGCGCGAGCGCAGTGCCTGCAAGCGGCGTCAGATTGCTCGCGGCGGGCCAGTCGGGCGGCACGCCGGGGATGCGACCCCCGGCCAGCCCTGCGCCGTGGCATCCGATGCAACTCGTTGCCAGATAACGCCCGTACTCGATGCTGGCACCCACCGCGGGCGCTACCGGACGCGGCCCGACATGATCGATGCGCTCCGCCGGCAGGATCGCAATTTCGCGATCGATGGTGATCAGCGCCCTGCCGACTGGTGAAACATGACTCGCCGGCAGTTCATTGTTCACTGCCGGCACGCCCTTCAGATACTCGACGAGCGAGGCGAGATCGGCATCGGAAAGGTGGTAGTACTCGTCGGAGGGCATCACCAGCAACCCGCGTCCGCTCGGACGCACGCCGTGGCGAATCGCGCGGATCCAGTCGGCTTCCGAGTACCGCGCGCCGATGCCACCGCGTCCTGCCGTCAGATTGCCCGCGACGAAACGGCCGATCATCGGGTCATCGAGGAACACGCGTCCGCCCAGGTTCGCACCATGGCATTCGACGCAACCGCGAATCGTAGCGACGTGCCGCCCGCGATCGATCGAGACCGAATCAGGCTCGGCGAACAACCTGTCGGGCACCACGTCGTACAGGCGACCGATGCGGGACTGACTCGACCAGTACACGCCGATACTCCCCACCAGCAGCAGCGTGGCAAGCGCCCACAGCAGGCGGAGCGCGAAGCGCAGAAACGAACGAGGCTGCGAAGGCGGCGAACGGAAGCGAGAGGGGAGCATGATGGCGCGCGATGATGGAGCACCACCTGTACGCGGCCGCGTCGGCAGCGGATGCGCAGCGTATCAATTGAAATACCGCAGGTCGCGGGGTACAGCCGCCGGCAAGAGCGCCGGCTATGCGCCGATGCGTCAACCCTTGCCGAGCATCGTGTCGGGCAAGATCAACGAAATCTGCGGGAAGAAGATCAGGATGAGCAGCGTCAGGATCTCCATGGCGAGGAACCACCAGATGCCACGGAACACGTCCTCGAGCGGCACGGTGTTGCCCACAACGCCCTTGACGACGTAGACGGTGATGCCGAACGGCGGGGTGATGCAGCCGATCTCCACCAGCTTCACCACGATGATGCCGAACCAGATGAGATTGATGTCGAGTTGCTTGAGCACCGGCAGCAGCACCGGCAGCGTGAGCAGCATCATCGAGATCGAATCGAGGAACATCCCCAGGAACACGTAGGCGATGCACACGATCAGCAGCACCATGCCCACCGACAACTTGCCCTCGACGATGATCTCGGCGAGCTTCTGCGGCACGCCGCTGATCGCCATGAAGCCGGTGAAGATCGAGGCACCCACCAGCAGCAGGAAGATCATGCCGGTGGTGCGCGCGGTCTCGAGCATCGAGTCCTTGAACGTGGCCCTGTTCAGCTGCTTGGCGGCGATCATCAGCACGAATGCCCCGATTGCGCCAATGGCCGCGGCTTCCGAAGCCGTGACGAAGCCTGAATAGATGCCCCCCAGGACCAGAAGGATGAGGATGGTGATGCCCCACACGTCCTTGAGCGACGCGATTCGCTGCGACCAGGTGATCTCGAAGGGCACGTCCGGCGCGAGCTTCGGATCGCGCTTCACGCGAACCCAGATCATCGCCATCAGCACCAGCGCCGATAGCACGCCAGGCAGATAGCCCGCCATCAGCAGCCGGCCGATCGAGACTTCGGTGAGGATCGCGTAGACCACCATCACGATGCTGGGCGGGATCAGCACCGCCAGCGTTGCTGCCGCAGCAACCGAACCCGTAGCGAGTTTGCGGTCGTAACCGTAGCGCAGCATCTCCGGAATCGACACGCGCCCCATCGCCCCCGCTGCCGCCACACCCGACCCTGCGCACGCACCGAACAGCGCGCAGCCTGCCACGGTTGCGATCGCCAGTCCGCCAGGCAGCCGGGCCAACCACAGTCGCGCAGTGTCGAAACAGGCACGCGTCAATCCGGCGTGATAGGCGAAATACCCCATCAGCAGGAACAGCGGCACCGCAGTGAGCGTGTTGTTGGCCACCGAGGAATACATCTGGCTGGCCATGAGCGCGAAGGTCGCGTCCGGCCCGCTCAGCCACAACATGCCGCCAAGCCCGACCAACGCGAGCGCGAACGCGATCGGAATGCGCACCGCGATCAGTCCGAGCAGGATCAGGAACCCGAGCAATCCGTAGTGATAGCTTTCCATAGCCGCTAGATCACTCGCCCGCTGGGTTCCTCGTCGCCGAAGGCGCGCTGGAACTCTTCGATGGCCGTGAGCAGCAACTGAAACACCATCAACCCCGTGCCCAGCGGAATCAGCCAGCGGAACGGCCAGATCGGCACCGAGATCAGCGCGACGCGATATTCACCGACCACCCACGCCTGGTAGGCCTTATCGAGTGCCAGCCAGGTGAGCAGCCCGAATACCACCACGCCGACCAGCGCTGCGATGCCGTCGAGCAACGCCTGCTTGCGGATCGGCAACTGCGTCGTGGCGGCGCTCACGAACACGTGTTCGCGCTTCATCTGGATGAACATCAGCGGCAGGAATACCGCCGGCACCATCAACGCCTCGCTGAATTCGAGCGCGCCGGGCAGCGCCGTCCACAGCTTGCGGCCGATCGCGTCGATGGCGACCATGAACATCAGCAGGAACACGACGAAGCCGCCGATCAGCGCCATCCACTCCGCCAGCACTTCCAGCCTCTGATTGGCCCGCTTCACTCAGGCTGCCCCCTTCGCCAGGTCATTCGCTCGATTCGACGGCGCACACGGTGGGAACCGTGGTCGCCACCGCGGTCGACTCCGATGCCCGCACGTTCGCGCTTTTTGTTATTTCTTCGCCCAGGGATAGCCCTTGGTGGCGATGTCCTTGTGGCAGGTCGTCTGCAGGTTCTGGAAATAGGCCCAGGTCGCACGCGCCGGGATGCCTTTCTTCTCCATGTCGGCGATCCAGTGATCCTGCGCATCCTTGCCGGCCTTCTCCATCGCAGCCTGGTCCGCGGCCGACAGCTTGATGATGCGCATGCCGCGCTTCTCGACGAACTCCTTACGCTTGACCTCCTCCTGTTCGATCATGCGCCGCGCGTAGAGCTGATCGTGCTCGGCACCGGCTTCGAGGAAGATCTTCTTCAGGCTCGCGGGAAAGCTGTTCCAGCGCTTCAGACTCACCGACAGCGGCGCGGCGAGCGCCATGCCCGAGCCGGTCTCGGTCATGTTCTTGACCACTTCGTAGTGCTTGAACGAATCGGTGAGCAGTGTGGTGCCTTCGGCGCCGTCGACCACGCCGCGTTCGACCGCTTCGTAGATCTGGCCGTAGGGCATGAAGATCGGCGCGATGCCCAGCGGCTCATACATCTTGATGCGCGCGCCGCCGTAGCTGCGGATGCGTTTCTTCTGCAGGTCGGCGAGTTTCTCGATCGGGGTCTTCGACAGGAAGTAGAAGTGCCCGCTCGCATAGCCCACGATCGGCATGAAACCGAGTTGCTCGAACGTCTTTTTGAGGTTCGGCTCTTCCTGCTGCGTCTTCACCGACGAGTTGATGCCGCAATAGATGTCGCGCGTGTTGAACGGCATGTCGAGCGTCATCCACAGACCGGTCTTGGCCGGATCGTAAGTGGAGGCAACGTTCGAGAAGTCGGCGACGCCCGCGGCCAGGTTGGGTGCGGCATCGGCCTGCTTGAAGAGCGACTCGGACCAGAAGAACTGGAACTTGACCTTGCCGTCGGTCTTCTTGGTGATGTTCTCGGCCCAGGCTTTCTTCATGTCCGGCACGAAGCCAACCGGCGGGAACGAATCGGCCACCTTGAGCGTGATCGACGGGCTGTCGGCCGGGGCCTGCGCCAGTGCCGGCGATAGGGTGGCGAGCGCGGCCGCCAGGCATGCGGCACTGGTGCCGGCAACGCGAATAGCACGATCGAACTGCATGGGTTGTCTCCTCCTTCGGGGCTTTTCCGGGACCATCGCGCGGACTCGCACCTGCATGCGGGTGTGCCGAACTTGCACGAACCACACGCCGCGGATCCTCTCTAATCTGGACGATGCGCAAGCGCATAATGTCTGCGCCTCGCCCGCTCCACGATTCACCCGGCTTCTATCAGCCCGCCCGTGCCACGTCAAGCGAGGTGCATGGTCGTGGCGACACACAGCGAATACGACGATGAACCAGATCCACACTCCGACCCGAGAAGAACTCGAGAAGCGCGTCGCACGCTTCGACAAGCTGCAGCCGATGTCCACCGCCCGCGATCTCGCCTGGACGCCGCAAGCGGCGATGGACGTGATCTTCGCGCGCAAGCTGATGCCGGTGATCCTGGATGACACCAAGAATCCGTTCGGCGACGAAGCGCCGATCTTCGGCGCGGCACGCACCACGATGTTTATCTCGATCCTGCCGCCGGGCCAGGGTCCGTGCCTGCATTCGCACAATGACACCTACGAGACCTTCTGGGTGCTCGACGGCACCATCGAGTACCACATCGGCGAGCCGATCGCGCATCGCATCACGCTCAACAAATGGGATTGCTTTTCATGCCCACCGAAGGTGTACCGCGGCTTTCGCAACGTCGGCACCACCGATGCGGTGCAACTCACGGTGCTGACCGGTCTGCAGGACGGCCGCGACGACGTGTCGATGCCCAACTCGATCGCCGATCGCATCGAGCGCGAGTTCGGCAAAGACGTGCGCGATGCGTACGGCAAGGTGTTCTACTTCGATCCGCCGATCGGCAGATAGCCGCAGCGCCTCGTGTCGCAGCACTACTTGTCGCGCCTGCTCACGCCGCGCTCGGTCGCGGTGGTCGGCGCCAGTGAACGGCCGGGTTCGCTTGGCCGCGCGGTGTTCGAGAACCTGCTCGCCGGCGGATTCAAAGGCGCGCTCACGCCGGTGAATCCGAAGCACGCGCGGGTGCTGGGCCACGCCTGTGCACGCAGCGTGGCAAGCATGTCGAGCCCGCCCGACTGCGCGGTGGTGATCACGCCGGCACGCGCGGTGCCCGAAGTGCTGGAGGACTGCGCCAAGGCCGGCGTGCACAGCGCCGTGGTGCTGGCCGGCGGGTTCGGTGAAACCGGCGCGGAAGGCCAGGCACTGCAGGACCGCGTCGCGCGCATCGCCAGGCGCGCGGGCATCCGCATCATCGGACCGAACTGCGTCGGCATCATGCGCCCGGACATCGGTCTGAACGCCACCTTCGCACGCACCGGTGCCCGCCCTGGTGCCATCGCCCTGGTGGCGCAATCGGGGGCGGTGTGCACCGCTCTGGTGGACTGGGCATGGTCAGCGGGGTTCGGTTTCTCCAGCGTCGTGTCCACCGGTGCCGCCGTCGATCTCGATGCCGGCGAGATCCTCGATTTCTGCCTGCACGATGCCGCCACGCGCAGCATCCTGCTGTATCTGGAAGGCGTGCGCGACGCGCGACGCTTCGTGAGCGCGCTGCGTGCGGTCGCGCGCAGCAAACCGATCGTCGTCATGAAAACCGGCCGGCGCGAATCGGGGCAGCGTGCCGCGCGTTCGCATACCGGCGCGATGGTCGGCAACGATGCGGTGTTCGACGCAGTGATCCGGCGCTGCGGCGCGGTGCGCGCGCGCACCTACAATGAGTTGTTCGCACTCGCCCGATTGCTGGCGACCGACCGACTCCCCGCGGGCGATCGACTCGGCATCGTCACCAACGGCGGCGGTCCAGGCGTCATGGCCGCCGACACCGCCGGCGATTGCCGCCTCACCCTGGCCACGCTGAGTCCTGCAACGATTACAAAACTCGGCACGCTGCTACCGGCGCACTGGTCGCACGCCAATCCGGTGGACATCATCGGCGACGCCACCGCCGAGCGTTTCGCCGGTGCGTTGCAGGCCGTGCTCGAAGATCCGGACGTCGACGGCGTGATCACCCTCTTCTGTCCGCAATCGGTACTGCCGGCAACCGACGCGGCCGCCGCGCTGCTTCCGAAGATCCGCGCCACGACGAAGCCCGTCCTGACCGTCTGGTTGGGCGAGCATGAAGTGCGCGCCGCGCGCGAGATGGTCGAAGCCGCCGGCATGCCGGCGTTCGCGACGCCCGAAAGCAGTGTGCTCGCGCTGGGCGGGCTGGCCGAGTATCAGCGCGCGCAGAAGATCCTGATGGAAGTACCCAGCCCGCTGGCGGCGACGCAGCCGGCCGATGGCGACGCTGCGAACGTGCTGTTCAACAACGTCAGCACGAGCGGCCGGACCATCATGACCGAGCCCGAGTCCAAGCAGTTGCTGGGCTACTTCGGCATTCCGGTGCCGCGCACCATCATTGCCCGCTCGCTCGATGAAGCACAGGCGGCCGCACAAACGGTCGGCTTTCCGGTCGCGCTCAAGATCCTGTCGCCCGACATCAGCCACAAGTCCGACGTGCAAGGGGTGCGGCTCAACGTGCGCGTGCCCGCCGCGGTGGAGAGCCAGTACGAATCGCTGATGAGCGGTGTGCGCAGGTTGCGGCCCGACGCGCGCATCGACGGCATCGCGGTACAGCCGATGCTCGAGAAACGCTTCGGCCGCGAACTTGCGGTGGGCATCGCCCGCGATCCGGTGTTCGGTCCGGTGATCAGTTTCGGTGCCGGTGGCGTGGCGATCGAACTGATGGCCGACAACGCCGTGGCACTGCCGCCGCTCTCCGAACAACTCGCCGAGGAATTGATCGACCGCACGCGCATCGCACGCCTGCTCGATTCCTATCGTCATATTCCCGCGGCCCGGCGGACCGCGATTGTCGACGTGCTGCTGCGCGTCTCCGACATGGTCGTCAACTGCCCGTGGCTGGCGGAACTCGATATCAATCCGCTACTCGTCGACGATCAGGGCGCGGTGGCGCTCGACGCGCGCGTGGTGATCGATCCCGCGCACGCCAGGCTTGATGCGCGCTACTCGCACATGGCGATCCATCCATATCCGGCGCGGCTCGCCCGTCAGGAAGTTTTGCGCGACGGCACCAGTCTCGTGGTGCGCCCGATCCGCCCCGAAGACGCACGCATGGAGCTCGCGTTCGTCGAGGGCCTGTCGGACCAGTCGCGCTACCTGCGTTTTTTCACCAGCGCCCGCTCGCTCTCCCCGCGCATGCTCGCGCGCCTCACGCAGGTCGACTACGAAAAGGAGATCGCGCTGGTTGCGGTGCGCAGCGCGGTTCCGAACGATGAAATCATCGGCGTGACGCGCTACGCCGCGCTACCCGACAGCGAAACCTGCGAGTTCGCGGTGACCGTGGGCGATCGCTGGCAGAACAAGGGGCTGGGCACGCTGCTGATGCAGCGGCTGATCGCGGTCGCGCGCGCAAACGGCTACGTGACGATGATCGGCGAGATCCTGTCGATCAATCAATCGATGTTGCGCCTGGCGCAGAACCTCGGCTTCACGCTTGAAGTCGATCGCGACGACGCTTCGGTAACGCGCGCGACGCTCGGCCTTACCGCGTAGACCCTGCGTCGAACGGCCAAGGCACGCCGCCGACTACGCAAATCGAGCGGTGCCTACCACTTGTTGCGCAACTCGCGCAGCTTCAGGAACACCAACCGCGGCTCGGGCTGCGCCGGCAGATCGGGAAACGCTTCGCGCAGCGCGGCGATCACGCTCGGGCTGGTGAGACGAAAGAAGGTGTTGATCTCGCGTTCGGTCGCGAGCGTCGACACGTACGCCTTGCTCGGATCCTGACCGGCGAGTTTGTCGAGCATCGGACCCGCGGCCTTGTTGTCGGGCTCTCGGTTGAGCGTGAAGCGCAGATTGTTCTCGATGTAGTCGTGGCCCGGATAGACCAGCGTGTTGGGCGGTAGCCGATCGAGTTGCTCGCTGAAGGTCTTGTACAGCTCATCGGGGTGGCCACCGTTGTGGCAGTTACCCGCCCCGGCGTTGAAGAGCGTATCGCCGCAGAACAGCGCCGGCTGATCGGTATGCGAGCGCAGGCAGATATGGCACATGGTGTGGCCGGGCGTATCGAGCGCTTCCAGTTCCACCGTCTTGCCCACGCGGATCACGTCGCCCGCGCTCAATCCGCGCGCCATGCCGGGAATCTTGTCTTTGGCATTGACGTGCGCCAGCACCTTGGCGCCGGTGCGTGCCACCAGCGCATCGTTGCCGCCGGTGTGGTCGCGATGCTCGTGCGTGTTCAGGATCAGCGTGATCTCCCAACCCGCCTCCTTCGCCGCCGCGTAGCACTTCTCGTGATCGAGCGGATCGATGGCGAGTGCCTCACCGGTCTGTGAACAGGCGACCAGGTAGTTGAAATTGCGATAGGCGTTGGCGGTCCAGATCTGCTTGACGAGCATCGGTGAGTCCTGAAGGAAGGCGAAAGTTGGGATGCGG
>CADECO010000124.1:1733-2900 GCA_902825905.1 uncultured beta proteobacterium | reverse complement strand
CGCCATCGTTCATCGAAACGCCTGCCGCGCGTGATCGCGGCGTGATCGGCGCGCGCGATGCTTCCTCGTGCAGCGCGCCAACCCGCGTGCTCGCCCTACAGACCTCATTGCTTTCACGAAAGGAAGACCTATGCACAAGCGCGACACGCTCATCCGCTCAGCCATCGCCGGCGCCCTCTTGCTCACCTCGTCGATCGCCTTCGCACAGCGCGTGCCCGGCACCGGCGCCGAAGCCGACCGCCCCAACGACGAACAGTGCGCCGGGGTCATCAAGGCCGGCCAGAACGATTGCGCCACCAGCATGAACGAGTGCCACGGGCACGTGAAGGTCGACAACCACCCCGAGGCGTGGGTCTACGTGCCCAAGGGGCTGTGCAGCAAGATTTCCGGCGCACGCGTGGTGCGCGTGTTCGACCCCAGCCCGCGCAAGAAGTAACCGGCATCGAACCATCGGGCGTGCACGGTACACGGCGCACGCCCGCGCTCGCAGCATGGGAGACCCCATATGAGATCCATCGCAACCATCCTGAAGCAGCATGCGGGGCGACCGCTTTGCGCGCTGGCCGGCGCAGCGCTGCTGGTCGCGACCGCCAGCGCCGCGCCGCCGCAATTACTTGCCAAACACACGTTGTCGCTCGATGCCGCCAAGCACGTCGCCGCCGCTGCCGCGAGCAAGGCGCGATCCGACAATGTCTCGGTCGTCATCGCGGTGGTCGACGATGGCGGTCATCTGATCTATCTCGAGCGGATCGACCACACCGTGGCGGTGAGCGCAAGCATCGCACCGGGCAAGGCGCGCACTGCCGCGATCTTCAAGCGACCTACCAGCGAATTGGAACAGACGATCAATCGCGGCCGCACGGCGCTCTCCGCAGTACATGACTACACCCCGTTGCAAGGCGGCGTGCCGATTCGCGTCGGCGGCGAAGTCGTCGGCGCGATCGGCGTCTCGGGCGCCAATCCGCAGCAGGACGAAGACATCGCGCTTGCCGGCGCGCGTGCGCTCAATCGATAAAGGACATCCCATGCAATTGCGAACGCTTCTCTTCGGCGCGATCGTGGCATTCGCGCCACTCGCCGCGACGGCACAGCCCACGCAAGACGTTCCGGCGGGCAAGCCCGATGCGATCATCAATCTGGGCACGCACGAAGGCGTGAAGATGGTCA
>CADECO010000124.1:0-1633 GCA_902825905.1 uncultured beta proteobacterium | reverse complement strand
CGCGGCTGGAGGAGATCATCCCCAAAGGCGCGCAGATCGAGAAGCTCGCCAGCGGGTTCCAGTTCACCGAAGGGCCGGTGTGGGTGCGCGACGGCGGCTACCTGCTGTTCAGCGATCCGAACGAGAACACGATCTATCGCTGGAACCCGGAAGGTCAGGTCTCGGTGTTCCGCACCAAGAGCGGTTATGCGGGCGTGGACATCGGCGAGTATCACCAGCCCGGCTCCAATGGCCTCACGCTCGACAAGGAAGGCCGGCTGATCATCAACGAACACGGCAACCGGCGCGTGAGCCGGATCGAGAAGAACGGCACGCTCACCGTGCTCGCCGATAGCTTCCAGGGCAAGCGGCTCAACAGCCCCAACGATCTGGTGCATCGGTCTGACGGCACGCTGTTCTTCACCGATCCACCGTTCGGGCTGCCGAAGGTGTTCGACGATCCGCGCAAGGAACTGCCGTTCAGCGGGGTGTACTCGCTCTACGACGGCAAGCTGCAATTGCTGAGCACCGAACTGCGCGGACCGAACGGAATTGCGTTCTCGCCGGACGAGAAGTTTCTCTACGTCACCAATTGGGACGAACAGCGCAAGGTGGTGATGCGCTACGAGGTCACGCCGGAGGCGACGCTGAAGAACGGCAAGGTGTTCTTCGACATGACCAAAGCGCCGGGCGATGACGCGCTCGACGGCATCAAGGTCGATCAACGCGGCAACCTGTACGTGTCGGGCCCGGGCGGCCTGTGGATCCTCTCGCCCGAAGGCAAGCAGCTCGGACTACTGCGTGGACCGGAACTCGCGCACAACCTCGCCTGGGGCGATGACGACGGCAAGACGCTGTATCTCACTGCGCTCAGCGGCTTGTATCGGATTCGGTTGAACGTGCCGGGCGTGCGGCCGTAGTCGCGATACAGCGGGCGATACGAGGAACGGGACACGCCTCCGTTGAACGGGGCGAATCCACTAGACTGGTTCGCTCGTATCGCCCACCGTATCGGCCGTTCTTATCGACTGTTCGCCATGATCCCGCGGAGACTCGCCGTGCGCCTTCTGCTCAGTGCCATTGTTGCCTTGTTCGCCGGACTGCTGCTCACCACGCCGCGCGATAGTGCCCACGCGCAGCAGCCCACCGGCCCCGCGCCGGCCGGGCTGGCGAAAGCAACACTCGCCGGCGGCTGTTTCTGGTGCATGGAACCGCCGTTCGACGTGCTCGATGGCGTGATCTCCACCACCTCGGGCTACATCGGCGGCAAGACCAAGAATCCCACGTACAAAGAAGTGTCGGCCGGCACCACCGGACACACCGAAGCCGTCGAGATCGTCTACGACCCGAAGAAGGTCTCGTTCCAAAAGCTGCTCGATGTGTTCTGGCGCAACATCGATCCGACCGACAAGGGCGGACAGTTCTGCGATCGCGGTTCGCAATATCGCCCCGAGCTGTTCGTGCACGACGCCGAGCAGCGCAAGATCGCCGAAGCCTCGATGGCGGCGATCATCAAGTCCAAGCCGTTCAAGGCCGACATCGCCGTGCCGATCACCGACGCGACGGTGTTCTACGCCGCCGAGGACTACCACCAGGACTACTACAAGAAGAACCCGGTCCGCTACAAGTACTACCGCAACGGCTGCGGTCGCGA
>CADECO010000123.1:12046-14022 GCA_902825905.1 uncultured beta proteobacterium | reverse complement strand
CACGCCGGCGATGCGCGAATCGGCGACCAGCGGCGCGCCGATCACCTCGCCCGTTCCAACCGCCACCGACAGCGCGAAGCGCGGGACGCCGCTCTCGATCAAGATCGAGGCCGCACGTTGCGCCACGATCGGCGTTTGCTCGGCGGGCTTGGCAACGACACAGTTGCCCGCGGCCAGCGCCGCGCTCACCTGACCGATGAAGATCGCCAGCGGAAAATTCCATGGACTGATGCAGGCGAACACGCCGCGGCCATTGAGCGACAGCGTGTTGCGCTCGCCGGTGGGGCCCTGCATCAGGCTGAGCGAGCCGAACAGCCGGCGTGCCTCCTGCGCGTAGTAGCGCAGGTAGTCGACCGCCTCGCGCACCTCGGCCACGGCATCGGCGTAGGTCTTGCCGGCCTCGCGCACGACCAGCGCGCACAGCTCGAGTCGTTCGGCTTCGAATCGATTGGCCGCGCGCTCCATCACCGAGGCGCGAAACTCCGCCGGCTGGTTCGACCAGACCTTGAACGCGGCCTGCGCGCGCTCGATCATCGTGTTCAGCTCGTCGCGCGTGGTCAGTTTGACCGAACCGATCGGCGAAGTGAGGTGTCCAGGCTCGTACAGCACGGTGAGGCCCGACGGTGCGGCCACGTTCGCGGCGGCGGCACGATTCATGCGGACCTGTTCGGCCATCGTTTCGAGCGTGGCCTGATCGGACAGGTCGAGTCCGGTCGAGTTGATCCGATCGGCATACAACTCGAGCGGACCGGGTACCCGCGGGTTGGGCGTGTACGGCCTGGGGAGCCGGCCGCGCGGGCCGGCGATCAGCACGTCGAGCGACACTTCGGAATTGGCGATCTGATGCACGAACGAACTGTTGGCACCGTTCTCCAACAGCCGTCGCACCAGATACGCGAGCAGGTCGCGGTGACTGCCCACCGGCGCGTAGACGCGGCAAGGTGTGCGCCGCGCGGCGTCGCCCATGAGCGAGTCGTACAGCGGATCGCCCATGCCTTGCAGCTTCTGGAATTCGAACTCGGTGGTGCCGTGCACGTCGCGCGCCAGGTGCAGCACCGCGGCCACGGTGTGGCAATTGTGCGAGGCGAATGCGGGGTAGATGTACTTGCTCGCGCCCAGCAGCCGGTGCGCACATACCAGGTACGACACGTCGGTGGCAGCCTTGCGCGTGAACACTGGATAGTCGGGCAGGCCATGCACCTGCGCATGCTTGATCTCGGTGTCCCAGTACGCGCCCTTCACCAGCCGCACAGGAATGCGCCGGTTGCTGCGCTTGGCTAGCGCGATCAACCAGTCGCACACCGGCAACCCGCGCTTCGTGTAAGCCTGCACCGCCAGCCCCAGCCCGTTCCAGCCGGCAAGTGCGGAGTCGGTGGCGAGCGCCTCGAACAATTCCAGCGTGAGGATCAGGCGGTCCGATTCTTCGGCGTCGATGGTGAGCGGCACGCCGCCGTTCTTTGCGGCGAGCGCCAGTGAACGCAGCCGGGGCAGCAGTTCGGCCATCACGCGCTGGCGCTTGGGCGTTTCGAACCGTGCATGCAGCGCCGAGAGCTTCACCGAGATTCCCGCGCGCTCGTATTCCGGTTTTTCCGAGAAGCCGCCGCCGAGCGCGCTGATCGCGTGCCGGTAGGCCTCGGTGTAGCGCTCGGCGTCTTCTTCGGTCCTGGCCGATTCGCCCAACATGTCGTACGAGAAGCGATAGCCGGCCGCTTCGCGCTGCGGCGCGGCGCTGATCGCCGTTTCGATCTTCTCGGCCGCGATGAACTGCTCGGCCATGATGCGCATCGCCTGCCGCACCGCCGTGCGCGCGACCGGCTCACCCAGGCGCCTGACGGCGCTCGCGATCGTTGCAGCCATGCCGCCGCGCCCGTCGGAGCGCCAGTCGTACATCCGCCCGGTGAGCATCAGCCCCCAGGTGGCGGCGTTCAACAGCACGTTGTCGTCGGTGTCCTGCGCAGCCCAGTTGGTATCGGCCA
>CADECO010000123.1:10243-11946 GCA_902825905.1 uncultured beta proteobacterium | reverse complement strand
GCGTTCAACAGCACGTTGTCGTCGGTGTCCTGCGCAGCCCAGTTGGTATCGGCCAGCTTGTCGGCGAGGAATCGGTCGGCGGTGGGCCCGTCGGGAATGCGCAGCAGCGCCTCGGCCATGCACATGAGCGCGATGCCTTCGCGCGTGTCGAGCCCGAAGTGCGCGAGAAAGCCTTCAGCCGACAGTCCGGAACCGCGATGACTGCGCACCGCCTCGGCCAGAGCGAGAGCTTCCCGTTCGATGGTGCGTTCAGCCACCGCATCGAACGGCAAGAGATCGATCAGACGTTCGACCACCTCGGCCTCGGGCTGCCGGGTTGCACGCGCAATTTCGCGCAACGCTGTGGTCGGATCCACCGACTGTTTCATCTTGTTTGCAACCGTGATGACGCAAATTCGACGTAAGGCAATTTCCACCCTATCACCAGCGCCAAAGGTGATGGGAATTCAAAAACCAGCGGAATCGGCAAAAGTCCCTTGCCTGCTGGGCTCGCCGGTAGCGACCGACGAACGGTGGGCGAGGGTAGCAGGGTCTTTCGGGCTGCGCTCGGCGCCCTCAGTCGTGCAGCCAGCGCACCAGTGCATGCAAATCCGTGACGATCAGGTCGGGCGTGCCGGCACTGGTCCACTCGCTGCCATTGCGATTGACCCATACGGCTTTCAGCCCCGCCGCCAGTGCTGCCTCGACGTCGAGGGCGACGTCATCTCCAACGTGCAGCACCTCGGCCGGATCGCATTGCAGCCGCTCGCATGCCAGATGGAACATGCGCGGATCGGGCTTGCTCACGCCGGCGCTGCGCGGCGAAAGCGCGAACGCGAAATGCTCGCCGATCCCGACGCGCGCGACATCGGCGGTGCCGTTCGACAACGCCACGACCGGAAAGCGCGCGGCGAGCTGCGCGAGCGCCGGCAGTGCATCGGGAAAGAACTCCACGTTCTGCCTGCCGGCATCGAACACTTCGTACGCGGTGTGCGCTTTGGCTGGATCCTCGCCGACCATCGTCATCGCGCGCGCGAGCACCATGCGCCGCACCTGACCGTAGTCGTGTCGCGCCGCCCCTTGCATCGTCGCGAACACTTCGTCGCGCATCGCACGCATCGATTCGGGTGTGAACTCTCGCGCCACCGCCGGAGCGTGCGTGTGCAGCCACGACTGCAGCGCCGCCTCGGCGCGCGCGATCGCCGGCCCGACCGGCCAGAGCGTCTCGTCCAGATCGATGGTGATGGCGCGGATGGTGGGTCTGGTCACGTCGAACTCACTTTCGGGTCGGGCACGGTTGCGATCCAGCCTTCGAGCGGATCGATGCGCCTAGGCAGGCCGAAACGCTCGCCACTGCGCAACAGCGACCAGCCGGCCTGCATCGCCGCGATCGTTGCATCGAGTGTGTCGCCGCTCGGATCATCGACCAGCTCCGCGAGCCGGGCGCGCGAAGCGGTGAGCTGCAACGCCAGCGGATGATCGCCGCTGCGCAGCCGGCGCAGCATGATCTGACGCGCAGCGCGGCGCTGCGGCGTCTGCTTCGCGCGCTCGTCGGACTTGTACGAGCCCGCCACGAGCGAGCGCGCTGTGAAGCCGGGATACGCTTCCAGCGCCACGCGATGCGCGTCCCCACTACGGCCGCGGCCGCCGCGATGCAAGCCGGGAATCGTCACCTGCGCGCGCAGCAGCCGGGGCGTGCACTCGAGGAACATCAACCCCACCGG
>CADECO010000123.1:7102-10143 GCA_902825905.1 uncultured beta proteobacterium | reverse complement strand
TTGGCCGGACGCGGCGCTGAAGTGAAATCGATGCCCAGCACGCGGGTGCCGCGCCGCGCCAGCGTCACGCCGGCAGCCAAGGCAGCCCTGATTGCGCGGCATCGAACGACAACGCTTCCGGTGCGAACGCCATCGGCTTGAACGGCGCACGAGCGAATCGCGCCCGCTCGGCGAGCGGCACCGTGGCGTCGATGCCGACCTTGGTGCGCACGCCGTTGTCGCTCACCCGCACGTATTCGTGGCCGCGCGCGCCGGGTATCAGCACCAGGTCGCGCGACGCCTCGAAGCGCGTCGCCAGCGCGTACTCGACGTCGGTGGGGTTGCGGATGTCGATGTCGTCATCGACGACGATCACCTGGTCGAGGTCCTTGAGCGTGGCGAACGCCACCAGCATCACGTTGCGCTGGAAGCCTTCGTGCTGCGGGCTTTGCTTGCGCACGCTGATCACCGCGTGGAAGCGGTGCAGGCCGCCGGCGGTCATCTCGACGTCGAGCACGATCGGTACCGCTGCGCGCAACGCCTTGAGCAGGCTCGCTTCCATGACGTACTTGCGCAGCATGACCGTCTCGCGCCCGGTGCCATTGATGGCGTGATAGACGGGTTGATCGCGATGGGTGAACGCCGTCACGTCGAATACCGGTGCGGGGCCTTCGGGCGACAGATAACCGATGAATTCGGCGAACGGCCCTTCGCTCACCCGCATGCTCGGATGAAGCACGCCCTCGAGTGCGATCTCGGTGTGCGCGGGCAGGATCAGATCCTGAGTGAGCGCGCGCGTGACCGGCAGCGGGCGCCCGGCCAGTCCGCCGGCCACGGCCAACTCATCGGCGGCTTCGGGCATCTGCGCGCCCATCGTCGCCGCGGTGTAGTGCAGCGCGATGTCGGTGCCAAGGCACACGACGATCGGTAACGACTCGCCAGCGGCGGCGGCGCGCTCGTAGGCGATCCGCAAGTGGCGACCGTAGTCGAGCTTGATCGCGGTGCGATTCGGACCGATCACCTGCAGTCGATGGTACGAAGCGTTGTACACGCCGGTCTGCGGATCGCGCACGATGACGATGCCGGCGGTGATGAAGCGGCCGCTGTCGGCTTCGGTATGGCGCAGCACCGGCAACGCCTGCAGCAGATCGAAGCCGTCGCGATGCACGTTCTGATGCACCGGCGCCTCAGAACAAAGCTGCGGCGGCAGCGGATTGGACAGCGCGCGCGCAAAGAAATCGCGGATGTTGCGGTAGTCGGTGCCGAACGCCGCCTCGCAGTTGCCCTGGCTGGCGAGGAAGTTCCCGAGCACCGGAACCGTGCCGCCTTGGACGCGCGGAAACAACACCGCCGGACCGCCATCGAGCCGGTTCATGAGCGAAGCGATCTCCAGATCGGTGCTCACTTCGCGCGTGTAGAGCTGAATGCGGCCGGCGGCCTGCATGCGGGCCAGCGCCGCACGAAAGCCGGTGTCGATCACGCCGTTGCCGGTGGTGGCGCCGGGCGCGATCGCTCCGCCGGATGTGGATTCGATGACGCGAACTTGCATGGCTGGATCCCTGTCCTCGATCGTGGCGCGGCGTGCGTTGACAGCCGCGGCTTCGCACGGAAAATGGCTCGCACTTTCCCGCGACCATTCTACAAGGGCATCCCATGCTGAAAACCGGTGCGCAGCACCTCGAATCCTTGCGCGATGGCCGCGTCGTCTACGTCGGCGCCGAGCGGGTCGATGACGTCACCCGGCATCCGGCGTTTCGCAACGGTGCCCAGTCGATCGCCGCGATCTACGACATGAAGGCCGATCCGGCCAATCGTGCGGTGATGGCAATGGAGGAGGGCGGGCGCCGCTTCAGCAGCTACTTCCTGCGTGCACGCAGCCACGACGATCTGGTGAAGCGCTCTGCGGCGCACCGGCGCATTGCCGCGATGAGCTACGGACTGCTCGGCCGCTCGCCCGATCACGTCGCCGCGTTCGTCACCGGCATGTCCACCAATCCGGGCGTGTTCGGCCAGTACGCCGAGAACCTGCTCGCCTATTACGAGCACATGCGCGCGAACGACATCTATGCCTGCTACGCGGTGATCCCGCCGCAGGCGGCGCGCAATCCGGAGTTCTATCAGAAGCAGAACCTGCCGATCCCGACCTTGCGCGTGGTGCGCGAGGACGACGACGGCGTGGTGATCTCCGGCATGAAGATGCTCGCCACCGGTGCGATCTACGCCAACGAGATCTGGGTCGGCAATCTGATTCCGCTAGCCCCGACGCAACTTGCCGAATCGATCACCTGCGCGGTGCCGTGCAACGCGCCGGGGCTCACGTTGTGGTCGCGCAAGCCGTTCGAGCGCGACGCGCAGATCGAATTCGAGAATCCGCTGGCGCATCGTTTCGACGAGACCGACGCGATGCTGATGTGCCACGACGTCAAGATCCCATGGGAGCGCGTGTTCGTGCACAACGACGCGGTGCTGTCGCGCGATATCTACATCAAGACGCCGGCGCACTGCTACGGCAATCATCAGTCGAACGTCCGCTTCCACGCCAAGATGGAACTGCTGGTCGGACTGGCCAGCCGCGTGACGCAGGCTTCAGGCGCCGACCAGGTGCCGGCAGTGCGCGAGACGCTGGGCAACCTCGCCGCGCTGGAAGCCGGACTGGGCGCGATGATCGCCGGCCAGATCCAGGACGCCGAGGAGTGGCCGGCCGGCCACCGCACGTTCAACCGGCGCTACATGTACGCGGCGCTGAACTTCTGCACGCAGAATCACTCGGCGATCATCGACTGCCTGCGCGAGTTGTGCGGCGGCGGCGTGTTCCAGATGCCGGCCGACATCAGCGTGATGCACGATCCGCAGCTCAGGCGTGAGTTCGAGCAGTTCTGGCAGACGCCGCAATTGGGCGCGGTCGATCGGATGAAGCTGTTCAAGCTGGCGTGGGATCTGGTCGGCTCGGAGTTCGCCGGCCGGCATCAGCAATACGAGAAGTTCTATGCCGGCGCCTCGTTCATCATCCGCAATCACAGCTTTCGCGAGACGCCGTGGGATCGGCTCCACGCGATCGTCGA
>CADECO010000123.1:2368-7002 GCA_902825905.1 uncultured beta proteobacterium | reverse complement strand
GGGTTGTCGCCGCCTTCGGATTGCGCCATCCACGCGCAATGGGCATCGCGGTTGGCGCGCCAGTTGGCGTGCTCGGCGTCGCGTGCTTCGCGTTCCTGATGCGATCGTGCGGTGTCGCGCCAGCGCTGCAGCACGGCGCTGAGGCGCTGTGACTGCTCGCGGATCTCGTTGCGCACGCACGCCAGATCAGCGCGCTGGTAGCACTTCAGGTACGAATCGCGCAGCCCCGTTTCCCGTTCGAACGATGCTGTATCGGCGCGAGCGTTCGACATTGTCAGCGCGAGCAACGCGGTCATGATGGCGATGGAGTGCTTCATTGCGAAGGGCCTCCGTAAGCGTGGATGGCCCGAGTTTGTATAGGGCAAGCTTCTCAAACTATCCTCCGGACGGACTAATGCCGCGTATGCCGGATGTAGGTCACCTGTAGGTCGTAAGTCCTGGGTGGTAGGATCGCCGCCACTTGCGCGCGCCACTCTTTTTCAACTCCATAGCCGCGCGCGCACGCAGCCGACAAACAAGGCAACCACCTCACTGCCACGAGAGGACCAGCCATGAGACAGGGTTCGTTCGACCGTCGTCGATTCCTGCAGGCAAGTGCCGCGACCAGCGTCATTACCAGCACCGGCATCGCCATTCCGGCATTCGCGCAGACCGGCAAGATCAAAGTGGGGTTGATGCTGCCCTACACCGGCACCTTCGCGCCGCTCGGCATCGCCATCGAGAATGGCTTTCGTCTGGCGCTCGAAGAGGCGGGGGGCAAGCTCGGCGGTCGAGAAGTCGAGATCGCCAAGGTCGATGACGAATCCGATCCGGCAAAAGCCACCGACAACACCAAGCGCATGGTCGATCGCGAGAAGGTCGACGTACTGATCGGCACCGTGCACTCAGGTGTCGCGGCCGGGATGCTGCGTGTCACGCGTGAGTCGGGCACGTTCCACTTCATTCCCAACGCCGGTCTGTCGCAGGCGACCGGCGCGCTGTGCGCGCCTCACATCTTCCGCACCTCGTTCTCCAACTGGCAGTCGGGCTACGCCATGGGCGTGGTCATGGCCAAGCGCCCCAACGTCAAGAACGTCGTCACCTTCGCGTGGCGGTACGCGGCCGGCGAGGAGTTCGTCAAAGGCTTCAAGGACGGCTTCCTCAAAGGGGGCGGCAAGATCGCCAAGGAACTGTGGATCCCGTTTCCGCAGGTCGAATTCCAGGCGCAGCTCACCGAGATCGCCTCGCTCAAACCCGATGCCGTGTATTCGTTCTTCGCCGGCGCCGGCGCAGCGAAATATCTGAAGGACTACTCCCAGGCCGGATTGATGGGCAAGATTCCGCTGGTGGGTCCAGGCTTTCTCACCGATGGCGTGCTCGACGCGGTGGCGCCCGCCGCCGAAGGCGTCGAGACCACACTGCACTACGCCGACGGCCTCGATACACCGCGCAATAGCCAGTTCCGGCTCAACTACGCCAAGTCTTTCAAGCTGCAGCCCGATGTGTATGCGGTCGCGGGCTACGACACCGGCTTATTGCTGAACGCCGGGCTGAAGGCGGTTGGCGGCGACGTGCGCAAGAAGAAAGAACTCGTCGCTGCGCTGGAGAAAACGACAATCGACAGTCCGCGCGGCAAATGGACGATGTCGAAGGCGCACAACCCGATCCAGGACCACTATCTGCGCAAGGTCGTCGGCAAGGAAAACAAGTACCAGAGCGTGGCCATTAAGGCGCTCGACGACGATCCGGACACCATGAAGGGCTGCCGGATGGGCTGACGCCCGCTCGCCGGCAACTTGCGAAGGGGGAGGATTGGATCTCTACACCTTCCTGATCCAGCTGCTCAACGGCGTGCAGTACGGGCTGCTGCTGTTCCTGCTCGCCAGCGGACTCACGCTGGTGTTCGGGATCATGGGGATCATCAACGTCGCGCACGGCAGCTTCTACATGATCGGCGCGTATCTGGCGTGGTCGCTCTCCGAACACCTGGGCAGCTTCTGGATCGCGTTGCCGGCCGGCATCGTGCTCACCGTACTGCTTGGAATGCTGCTGGAGTGGCTGCTGATCGCGCGCCTGTATCAGCGCGATCACCTCTACCAGGTACTGCTCACCTATGGCCTGATCCTGGTGTTCGAGGAACTGCGCAGCCTGCTCTGGGGTGATGATGTGCGCGGCATCGGCATTCCGGGCGCGCTGTCGGCGTCGATCCCGCTCACCGAGACGCTGTCGTATCCGGTGTACCGGCTGTGGATCTCGGGCATCTGCGTGCTGCTTGCCGTGGCGATGTATCTGGTGATCCAGCGCACCCGCCTGGGCATGATGATCCGCGCCGGCAGCAGCAACCGCGAGATGGTGCAATCGCTCGGCATCAACATCCAGTTCGTCTATCGCATTGTGTTCGCCGCGGGTGTGACGCTGGCTGCGCTCGCCGGAATGATCGCCGCACCGGTTTCATCGGTGTTCCCCGGCATGGGCAACCAGGTGCTGATCGTGTGCTTCGTGGTGATCGTCATCGGTGGCCTGGGTTCGGTAAAGGGCGCGATGGTCGCCGCGCTGCTGATCGGGCTGGTCGACACTTTCGGCAAGGTGATCCACCTCGACATCGGCGGAGTCAAAGTGCTGCCCGAACTGTCGAGCATGGGCGTGTATCTGCTGATGGCGATTGTGCTGCTGTGGCGGCCTGCCGGCCTGTTCGGAACGAAGCCGTGAACGCCATCGCCGACAGCCGCGCCCGCCTGGTCATGCTCGGTGTGGCGCTCGTCGTGCTGTGCTTGCTGCCTGCGTTCGTCGAGAAGTACTACGTGCAGTTCGTGGCCAAGATCATGGTCATGGCGATCCTGGCGATGAGCCTCGATCTGCTGCTCGGTTATACCGGGCTGGTGAGCTTCGGCCATGCCGCGTTCTACGGCGCGGCGGGTTACGTGCTTGCGCTGCTCACGCCGCAGTATCAGGCCGCCAACTTCTGGACCAGCTTTCCGCTGGCGATCATCGGCGCCGGGGTGCTGGCAATGATCATCGGCTTCTTCGTGGTGCGCACCAGCGGCATCTACTTCATCATGGTGACGCTCGCGTTCGCGCAGATGCTGTACTTCCTGTTCCACGACACCAAGATCGCCGGCGGCAACGACGGTATCTACATCGACGTGCGGCCTGTCGCGGAGATCTTCGGCTGGCAGCCATTCAGCCTGGATGACTTCGTCCACCGCTACTACGTCGTGCTGGTGGCGCTGGTCGTGGTGTACCTGCTGCTGCGCATGGTGCTGCGCTCGGCGTTCGGTCACGTGCTGGTGGGCATCAAGGTCAACGAGCACCGCATGATGTCGCTGGGCTACCCGACGTTCCGCTACAAGCTGGTGTGCTTCTCGCTCGCCGGCGCGATTGCCGGCGTGGCGGGCTATCTCTACTCCGTCGATGCAGGCGTGGTGAATCCCGAATACCTGGGCTGGCATCTGTCGGGCGCGGTGATGATGATGGTGATCCTCGGCGGCATGGGCAGCCTGGTGGGGCCGATGCTCGGCGCGGCGGTGTGGCTGCTGCTCGAGCTCTTGTTCCAGGGCATGACCAAGCACTGGCAGTTGCTGATGGGCGGGTTCGTCGTGCTGGCAACATTGTTCCTGCCCAACGGGTTGATCGGCCTGGCCGACATCGTCAGCAGGCGTCGCGACACGAGTGACGGACATGACTGAAGTCGTGCTGCGCACCGCGGGCTTGACCCGCCATTTCGGTGGACTGACCGCGGTGAGCGGCGTGTCGCTCGCGGTGCGTCAGCGCGAGATTCACGCGGTGATCGGCCCCAACGGCGCCGGCAAGACCACGCTCATCAACATGCTCTCGGGCGATCTGCCGCCCAGCAGCGGACGCATCACGCTGCTCGATCAGGACATCACCGGACTCTCGGCGAACGAGATCTCGCGCCGCGGTGTTGGGCGCAGCTACCAGAAGACCAACGTGTTCCTGCCGTTCACCGCGTTCGAGAATTGCCGTCTCGCCGCGCAATCGCGCCTGCCGAGCTCGATGCGATTCGTGCGTCCGGCGCTCGCCCATCGCGCGGTGAACGAAGCGGCGGAAAAGGCGCTCGCGGCGGTGGGCTTGCGCGACAAGGCCGGCACGGCGGTGTCCACGCTTTCGCACGGCGAGCAGCGTCAGATCGAAATCGCGATGACGCTGGCCACGCAACCGAAGCTGCTGCTGCTCGACGAGCCGCTCGCCGGCATGGGCGCGGAGGAGTCGGTGCGCATCGTCGAGCTGCTGCGCCAGCTGGTGCGCGACCATGCGATTCTGCTGGTGGAGCACGACATGGACGCGGTGTTCGCGCTCGCAAACGTACTCACGGTGATGGTGAATGGCACGGTGCTGGAAACCGGCGCCCCGGCGCAGATCCGCGCGAGCAAGCAGGTGCAGCAGGCGTATCTCGGCGCGGAAGAGGGCGCCTGACCGCAGGCCAAAGCGGTCTACTCGGGCGGCACTGGCCGCGGCTTGCGATCCGGTCCGGTGGCTACGTAAGTGAGCGTCGCCTCGGTCACGCCCAACACCTCGACCGCAGCCGGATTGCGCTGCGCATACACCTCGACCTGCACGGTGATCGAAGTGCGACCCACGCGCACGATGTCGGCGTAGAACGAGAGCACGTCGCCGATGAACACCGGCTCCTTGAA
>CADECO010000123.1:0-2268 GCA_902825905.1 uncultured beta proteobacterium | reverse complement strand
GGCGCGACGCGGTTGCGCTATCCCACAAGGAGGAATCTCCCATGCCGAAGATCTCGATCGGTGATTGTTCGCTCAACTACGAAGAGCAGGGCAGCGGCGAGCCGTTGCTGCTGGTGCCTGGACTGGGCGGCGCCTATGCGGGCTTCGCGCCGATCGTGCCGGCGCTCAGCAAGCACTATCGCGTGATCATGCACGACCATCGAGGCACCGGCGGTAGCGACAAAACGCTGATGACCTACTCGGTCGATCAGATGGCCGACGACGTGATCAAGCTGATGGACGCGCTCAAGATCGACAGCGCGCACTATCTGGGCCACTCCACCGGCGGCGCGATGGGGCAGACGCTGGCGATCAAGCAGCCCTCGCGTCTCAAGAAGCTGGTGCTCTCGGCCACCTGGACGCACAACGACGCCCATTTCTCGCGCGTATTCGAAGCGCGCCACGCGCTGCTCAAGCATCTGGGCCCGGCCGCCTATACGCGCGGTTCTTCGCCTGGTCTGTGGCCCGGCTGGTGGACCTCGAAGAACGGCGCATGGCTCGACGACTTCGAAGCCAAGCAGATCGCAGCGTTTCCGCCGGCGGAGATCGTGCTTTCGCGCATCGAAGCGATCATGCGTTTCGACCGGCGCAGCGAGCTCAACAAGATCAAGACGCCCACGCTGGTGATCGTCGCCGACGACGACAGCCTCACGCCGAAGTACTTCTCGCAGGCGCTCAATCAGGCGATCGCCGGTTCGACGCTCGTGGCGTTGCCCGAAGGCGGGCACTTGCTTTATCAGATCGTGCCCGAGGCCTACAGCAAGGCGGTGCTGGAGTTTCTGCGAGGGTAGGAGCTGTCTGGCGCTGCGAGTTGCGGCGGATCGCAGCTTGAGTTGGGACGGGTTCGAGCCGCGCTATCGCCTCAGAATTCGACTTCGGAAGGGGTCGATGGGGTGCTATCAGGTGTGGTGTTGCCAGTGCTCTTTCTTTTTCAGTGCGAAGACCGTGCGAGCGTGCACCGGGTCGGCGCCCCCTGGCGCGAGCGAAGACGACGGTCGCTTTGTGCGACTACCCTCGTCGGGCCTCGCTGAAGCGGGGCCGCGAAAACTCGGCCGCGCATTGAAAGGGCCCCGCAAAAGCCGGGGCCCCAAAGGTTGTGCGCGACCTCAAACAGTTCGCGGCCTAAAGCCCCGCTCCAGCGAGTCCCGCCTCGGCATCGCCTAACGCTCGCGCCAGGGGGCGCCGCCCCGATGCAACGCTGGAGGCTGCGGGCAGCGCGGGAGGCGGTGTCTTTCGACCTTCAGGCAATCGAGAGATCGAGAAACCGAGCAACCCGACACCGGACACCGGACACCGGGCAACGGAAGCGGCCCGCGACGTTGGCGCCAAACGCGCGCATGCGCCCCACTTCTCGCACAGCACGATCGCTGCCGAAGCGGGCGGCGGGCGCGGCGCCGACTTTGGACGGGCCGAGGAGCGCAGCGCGGCGAGGGGTCGTCGGCTGCGGTCTTCTCGGATCCTCGCCCGCACTGATCTGCCATTAGTCATGGTGCTGCCAGCGAGGAACGAATTCCGCAGCCGCCAGAGACGGGGGAGGGGCCCTGTCTTCCCTCCCTGCGCGTGAGCACCGCAGGGTAGTCCGCGCGAGCGGACCCCGGCCTTAGGAGGCGCTGCGCCCGCCGCCCGCTTCGGCAGCTTCAGACGTCCGTCCTCCGAACTGCGACGATTAGCTTCGGCGACTCAGGATGCTCATTCTTGAACAGCTGCGACAGTCAGGCCTATACGTCTTCGGAATTGCGCCTTGCTCTTCGCACTAACACTACCCATACACCGCCGTCGTGTACCGCCCTTCGTCGCGAATCTTCCAGTACGCGTCGTTCAGCCGCTGCGTGATCGCACCAGGCACCGAGCCCATCACCGGTCGGCCCGACACTTCGCGCACCGGCAGTGCGGCGCCGGACGTGCTGCAGGTGAAGACCTCATCGGCGACGAACAGATCGAACGCGGTGAACGGTCCGACGGCCAGCGGAATGCCGAGTTCCTTGGCCAGTTCGCAGAAGGTGAGCCGTGTGATGCCGTGCAGAACGCCGGCGGCGGGCGTGTAGAGCGTGCCCTTCTTCACCATGAAGATGTTCGAGCGCGGCGCCTCCTGCACGGTGCCGTCGTGCGCGAGCCAGACCAGATCGTCGTAGCCGGCATCGGCCGCCTCGATGCGCGCGAGCTGATACTGCAGCCGCGAGATGTGCTTGTAGCGCGGGTCGAGCGTGTCGGGTGGCATGCCGCGCTGCT
>CADECO010000122.1:10643-14064 GCA_902825905.1 uncultured beta proteobacterium | reverse complement strand
CGGATGTACCACGGTGATCGGTGCGAACAGCGCCCCGCCCAGACCGGCCATGCCCACGCCCAGCATCACGATCGCGAGCATGTACGGCGCGAGCCGGATGCCGAGCGCCGCAACCATGTCGGGCCGCTGGATCCCGGCACGCACGACGCGGCCGAACGAGGTCTTGTGCAGCAGCAGCCAGATGCCCGTGAGCACCGCCGCCACCACGCCGAGCAGAAACAACCGGTAGCGCGAGAACATGAACTCGCCCAGCACCACCTGCCCCTTGAATTCCGGCGGCATCGACGCAGGCAGCGGCGCCGAGCCCCAGATGATGCGGATGCCCTGCTCGGCGACCATCGCCAGGGCGAAGGTGAGCAGCAGGCTCAGGATCGGATCGGCGTTGTAGAAGCGCCGCAGCAGCAAGCGCTCGAACACGATGCCCAGCAGCGCCACCAGCACCGGCGCGCACACCACCGCCGCGCCGAATCCCGCGAACTTCGCGATCTCGATCGACACATAGGCGCCGATCGCATAGAACGCGCCGTGCGCGAGATTGACCACGCCGCCGACGCTGAAGATCAGCGACAGCCCCAGCGCGATGAGCAGGTAGTAGCCGCCGAGCACCAGGCCGTTGACGACCTGCTCAGCCAGAAAAAGCAGTTCCACGTCGCTGTGATCAAACGCGAATGGTCACGCGGACTCGGTCAAAACACGCAGCCGCTCTGCTCCTTCGTAGGCGCGAGCAATTCCAGCGACTGGTTGGCCGCGGGCACGGCCGCGCCCAATTGCAGGAAGTCCCATTTGTCCTTCGCTTTGCCCTTGGGCTTGACCGTGAACGGATAGGCCTCCTGCATGAGCTGGTGGTCCCAAGAGCGGAAGTAGGCCTTGCGCGATTTGAGGATGTCGAACTCGGTCTGCTTTTCGAAGTAGGCGATGAGCCGCTCCGAATCGGTCGACTTGGTCTCGTTCATCGCCTGCGCCATCATCTTCAGCGACACGTACGAGATCCACGCGTGGTTCTCCGGCGGCCGGCCGTGCTTCTGCATGAACGCGGTGGTGAACGCCTTCGAGCCTGGCGTGTTCACGTCGTGGTGCCACACCGTGGGCCAGATACCGCCGAGATTGCCTTCACCCGCGGCCCAGGCGTCCGCCGTATTGAGGTTGAACCCGACCAGCGGAAACGGCAGCGAGAACTCGGCGTACTGCTTGACCAGATTCGTCACCTGATTGCCGGCGAGATTGGAACAGACCACGTCGGGCTTGGCGCGGCGGATCTTGAGCATGTAGCCGCTGAAATCGGTGAGATCGGTGGCAACGAGCTCATCGCCGATCACCTTGCCGCCGTTGGCGTCGATGAAGGTCTTGGCCGCACGCAGCAGATCGTGGCCGAACAGGTAGTCGGCCGAGAGCATGTAGAAGGTCTTGCCCTTGACCTTGTTGTCGCGCACCAGCGCCTGACCGACCGCGTTGACCATCACCGTGACGGGGATGTCGACATGAAACGTGTAGCGGCTGCAGTTCTTGCTGCGCAGTGCGTCCGATCGCGCGCCCACCTGCATGAACAACTTCTTGTTGCGCGCCGCGACTTGCATCATGGTGAGCGCCGAAGCGGAGTTGATCTCGCCCATCAGCACCGACACGTTGTCGCGCTCGAACATGCGCTGCGCCTTGGTGGCGGCAGTGGCGGGGTTGACCGAGTCTTCACTCAATAGCTCGATCTGCCGGCCGAGGATGCCCCCGGCCTTGTTGATCTCCTCTTCGGCCATCTTGATGCCGAGCACCGCGTAGCCGCCGAGTGCACCGAGAAATCCGGTAAGTGGCGTGAGATGGCCGATGCGGATGCGATCGGACTGCCCGCGGCTGATCGCGGGAAAACCCAACGCCAGCGCGGCGCCACCGGCTTGAAGCAAGGTCCTGCGTTTCATGTCTCCTCCTCAGGTTTAGTGTGAATGCGGGTACGGATGGCTCAGCGCACGTGCTTCGCGCCGAAAATCGGCTCCTTGTGCGGAATCGGTGGCAGCGCCCAGGCGCCCGTGCCAGGCGGGCGGATGTCGGCATCGACATGCACATCGATCAGGCACGGCTTGCCAAGCTTCACGGCGTGATCGAGCGCGCCTTTGAAGTCCTGCGACTTGGTCACCGTGAGTCCTTCGACGCCCGCGGCGCGCGCCCACGCGGCGAAGTCGGGGTTGTACGGCTTGCGCTCGGCGCCCTGATAGAACGCGGTGCCGTGCTCGCGACCGTCGAAGTAGGCGTACTGCAGATCGCGGATGGCGCCCCAGGCGAAGTTGTTCCACACCACCCACACCGCCGGAATATCGTATTCGACTGCGGTGCACAGCACGTGCGACACCATGGTGAAACCGCCGTCGCCGCAGATCGACACGCACGGCCGATCGGGTGCCGCGAGCTTCGCGCCGAGAATCGCGCTCGGCCCGAATCCCATGCCGGAATAGCCCCAGGTGTTGAGCATCGTCTGCGGCCGGCGCGCCTCCCAGAACTGCATGAACCAGTTGTGATGGATGCCCGAGTCGAGCGAGATGATCGCGTCGTCGGGCAGCACCGCGCGGCAGTCGGCGACGATCCGTTCGGGCCGGATCGGGCTCGTGTGCAGCGCGAAGTTGGGTTCGACGTACTTCTGCCATTCGGCGCGCCAGGTCGCGATCTGCGCATGCCACGCGCCGTACTGCGCATTGCCGTCGATCGGGCGCGTCTGCGTTTCGGCCAGCACCTGGCGCAGGAACGTACGCGCATCGGCCAGGATGCCCAGATCCGGCGCGTAGTTGCGGCCGATCTCGGCGTCATCGACATCGACATGCACGAGCTTCGCTGCCGGGAAATTCCACGAGTAGCCCGGCATCCACGACGACGAGGACCGATCGTCGAAGCGCGCCCCGATCGCAATCACCAGATCGGTGTGCCGCCCCGCCTGATTCGCCGGATACGCACCGTTGCGGCCGATGAAGCCCAGCGACAGCTCATCGCGCATGTCCAGACAACCCATGCCGTTGGGCGAGCTGATCACCGGGATGCGGCAGCGCTGCACCAGCTCGGTGAGTTCGCCGCCGGCTTCCGACAGCGTCACGCCGTGGCCAATGAAGATCACCGGCTGGCGCGCGACACGCAGCATTTCCACGACCTTGCGCACGTCATCGGGCGAAGCGCCGCTGCGCCGCGCACCGAAGCCGGCCGTGGTGGGTTCGAGCGCGACCGCGGCTTCTTCCTGAAACAGGTTGAGCGGGATGTCGATGTTCACCGGGCCCGGCCGGCCGGTCGTGGCGGTGTTCATGGCCTGGCGCAGCGCGAGCGGCAGCATCTCCACCCGCGTGGGCTGGAAGCTGCGCTTGACCACCGGCCGGACCACGTTCGGAAAGTCGGCCTGATGATGGCGATTCAATTCCTGGAACGGGCCGCGATTGAACTGCGACGTGGGCACGTT
>CADECO010000122.1:0-10543 GCA_902825905.1 uncultured beta proteobacterium | reverse complement strand
ACGTACGGAACCTTCTCGCGCACCAGGAATTCGGCGATCAGCTCGCCGCCTTTCCGGGAAAGCGACGCGCTTTGAGCGGGCAAGGTCAGGCCCTTTTCGGCGGGCTTATTCATGTCGAGACTCCTTGTGCGCCAGTAACGGTGCGCTGTCGAGGGGTTGCGGTGGTGAGTCTGGTGCGTTGGCGAGAGTGATCGCTGTGGCGAGACTGGCCGCCGTGGCGAGGTGGCCTGTATTGTGAGGGATCTCGCGCCGCACTTGCGGAACGCACCCGATCGTCGCGGCCGCACCCTTTCGACCTGGTCGGCACGGGCGCCGCGCAGTGTCCTGGATACGCGGCTTGCGGCGCGCTCCCACGACCCGGATACACGCGCCATGACTCGATCCCGGATTTCAATGAATAATGTCCCGTAACCGACGCGCAACAGATTCCACGCTTGGTCAAGTCACGGCCGCCTGCTCGAGCCCCAGCAACTGAACGGTAGGGAACTTTGCCACGGCCCGGCCCCACGATGGATTCTGCGGTGACCGCAGCACGCTCTATAGTTGCTTGTTTGGGAAGCACCCGAGATGGCGAGCAAGCCGCCACCAAGTGTGGACGCCGTCGATCTGCTGGCCACCGCAATCCCTGATTCCCTCGCCTTCGGGCCATGACGACCGCACCCGCCACGGACAATCAGCCCACCTTCGCGCCCGATTCGAGCGGCCCGACGCGTGGCAAGGTCGCCGCGCCCCGCAACGCGTGGCCGATGGTCTCCGTGATCATTCCGGTGTTCAACGCAGCGCCTTACCTGCGCGAATCGCTGGACAGCGTCCTGTCGCAGGACTATCCGGACATTGAAGTCGTTGTCGTCGACGACGGCTCGTCCGACGACAGCCTCGCCATTCTGCGCAGCTATGGCGCGCGTATCCGGTTGCTGCAGCAACAACGCCGTGGACCGGGGGCGGCCCGCAACCGCGCCGTGCAGGAAGCGCGCGGCGAATATCTCGCCTTCCATGACGCCGACGACGTATGGCTGCCGGGAAAATTGCCCACGCAGATGCGGTTCATGCTCGATCATCCCGAGCATCGCATCGTCTTCGGTCAGTTCGCGTTCTGGGAGGCCGACGCCGACAATCGCTTTCCCGACCCGGCCCGGTTCGTTGCCCAACCGGATAGTTGGCAGGTCAAGCAGAACCTGTCGGGCAAGATATACGTAGACGAGCTGGCCGAGAGCTGCATCGCGATGATCACGCCGATCATCCATCGCGAGGTGTTCACCGCAGTGGGCGGCTTCGATGAGTCGCTGCTTGCCGGCTCGGACTATGATTTCTGGTTGAAGGCGACCTACCGCTTCTCCGCGCACAAGATGCCGAACTGCTTCGCGGCGTATCGCATCCACTCCAAGGGCGTCACCGGCACCCCCAAGACCACCAATTTTCCGTTCGTGGTGCTCAAGCGAGCGATCGACACCTTCGGGCTGACCGGCCCCGACGGCCGCACCGTCGAGCGGTCCGCCATGTATCAACGCATGGCCGACACCTGGCTCAATTTCGCCGTCGTCCACACGCAGAACGGCAGCAGGCGCATCGCGCTGCATGCTCTGGCGCAGTACCTGCGCTATTCACCGCGCCGACTGGGAGCAGTGCGCAGGGCGGGGTCGTCGCTGATGCGTCTGCTCACCAATCGGCGAGGCGGCGGGTGACGCAGGCGTCGACCGGCATCGTCGTTTTCACCGCCGATCTGTCGTACTCGGTGCGCCGCGGTATCGTCGAGATCGATCGCGCAACGCCTGGGCTGCGCTGGCTGATCGTGCTGCAGTCGAAGCGGCACACGGTCCGCACCGCCGTGCGCAGCCAATGGCGCAACCTGCGCCGCAATGGCTGGCGCTGGATCCCCTACCAGAGCAGCGACCTGTGGCGACGCGTCACCACGCGCGCGGCCGTGCAAGCCCCCGCCGATGCTCCAGGCAGTGCGTTCACGCTCGCCCGTGTCGAATCACAGCCGAACGTGCGCGTGCTGCGGGTATCAGACATGCATGGCGAGCCCGCGCTGCAGGCTGTGCGGGAGTTCGCGCCGCATCTCGGACTATCGATCGCGGCCCCCATCCTGCGACGGGCACTGTTCGCAATCCCGAAGCTTGGAACCATCAATCTGCATAAGGGCAAGGTTCCCGATTATCGCGGCATGCCGCCGGCGTTCTGGGAGATGTGGACCGACCAGCAAGCGGTCGGCTGCACCGTCCACTGGGTCGACGACAAACTCGATACCGGCGCGATCGCCGGTCAGGCCACCGTGGAGCGGCAGCGCTACTCGTCGGTGCGGGGACTCCAGTTGTCCCTGGATCAGGTCGGCATCGAATTGATGCGCGACGTGGTGCAGGCGTTGCTTCGGGGCGAAGAGCGTGCGCAGCCGCAGCCGCCCGGCGGCAAGACTTATCGCAAGCCGACGCTGACGCAAATCGCGGCGCTCGAACGCAAGCTTGCACCGATCGAGCCGGTCGCCACCGCGCCACTCAAGCGGCTGGCCAAGAACACCATGGCAAGCACGGCGTTTCGCGCATGGCAGTTCGGTCTGGGGTCGCTTCTCGCGCCGCGTGTGATGGTCCTGCTGTATCACCGCGTCACCGACGAAGTCCGTGACAACCTGACCGTAGGGGTCGCGCAGTTCGAACGCCAGATCGCGTTGGTCCGACAATACTGCCGAACGGTCTCGATCGAGGAACTGATCAGTTGGGAATCACCGCCCAAGTCGCGCGAACCGGTCGTGTGCATCACGTTCGACGACGGCTACCTCGACAACTATGTGCACGCCGCGCCGATTCTCGAGCGCCATCAGGTGCCCGCGGCGTTCTTCGTCTCGACCGGAATCGTCGCATCGAACAACCGCTTTCCCCACGACGTGCGACGCGGCAATGCGCCGATCCCGGTGATGCAATGGGATCATCTGCGCGACATGCACGCGCGCGGCTTCACCATCGGCTCGCACTCGGTGAATCACATCGACTGCGCCGGCGAACCGGAGGAGAAGGTCTGGTCGGAGCTGGTCCAGTCGCGCAACGATCTGCAGCGCGAGCTGGCAATGCGTCCAGAGGACGTGATCTTCGCCTACCCCTACGGCGGGCGTCAGCACATGACGCCGGCGCGGCTCGAACTGGTCAAACGCGCCGGCTACCGCGCCTGTCTGTCGGCGTACGGCGGCGTGAATACGGGCGCTGTCGATCGGTTCAACGTTCTTCGCCGGGGTATCAACTGGGAATTCTCCGATCAGGCGCTACTGCTCGCGTGCCTCGGTCTGCGATAACGGCGTCATGAATCGAACCACGGCCCCGCTGGTGGTTCACGTGATCCATCACCTGATCATGGGCGGGATGGAGAACGGGCTGGTCAATCTGATCAACGGAATGCCGGCCACTGCCTTTCGCCACGCGATCGCGTGCGTGGAAGATTTCAACGAATTTCGGCAGCGCATCACGCGGCCCGACGTCGAGGTATTCGCGCTTCGACGCTCGAAGATCGGCGTCTGGGGTTTGCGTCGCGAGTTGTATCGACTGTTCCGCACACTGCGCCCGGCGATCGTGCACTCGCGCAACATGTCGGGCCTCGATGCGTTGCTGCCCGCACGACTCGCGGGCGTCGCGCATTGCGTTCACGGCGAACACGGCTGGGATGTCAACGATCTGGGCGGCAAACGGCTCAAACCCGTCATTCAACGCCGGCTGCATTCGCCGCTCATCGATCGCTACATCACCGTTTCGAAGGATCTGGAGCGATATCTGATCCAGCGCGTGGGCGTTCGCGCATCGCGCATCACGCAGATCTACAACGGCGTCGACACCGCGCGCTTCGCACCCGCTGCCCACAAACCCGCCGATGTACTGCCCGAGCCCTTTCGCGGCGACGACAAGGTGGTGATCGGCACGGTTGGTCGCCTGCAGCCGGGGAAGGATCAGGAAACGCTGCTGCGGGACTTCGCCGCGCTGATCGGCAACAACGCTGAGCTCGCCCAGCGCGCACGACTGGCCATCGTCGGCTACGGACCGCGGCAGACCGCGCTGCAGGAGCTGGCGGCCTCGCTGGGCATCGCCGAGCACGTGTGGATGCCCGGCGCGCTGAAGAACGTGCCCGACGTACTGCGCTCGTTCGATGTCTTCGTGCTGCCGTCGCTCGCCGAGGGTATCTCCAACACCATCCTGGAATCGATGGCGGCGGGCCTGCCGGTCATCGCCACCGCCGTCGGCGGGAATGTCGAGTTGATCGACGACGGCGAGTCCGGCTGCTTCATCCAGCCCGGCGACGTGCAGGGGCTGGCCGATGTGCTGGCGCGCTACATCAGCGATACCGGCCTGCGTCGCGGCCAGGGCGCACGCGCGCGCCAGATCGCGATCGAACGCTATGGGTTGGAAGCGATGATCGGTCGCTACCAGTCGGTGTACGAAACGCTGATCACGCGAACCGGCGCACCAGCGGCGCGGGTGCGATAGTCCGCCACGCAAACTCGCCTGAGCAAGTTTCATCCGACGCAGCGAATCTTCTCGTTTGTCAGCGTCGCGGTTCGCGCCGCACAGTCCCTGCTCCACCCCGTTCATGGAGCACAGCATGGCGCAACTGCATACTTCGTCGCACCGCGCGACCCTCGATACTCCGCGGGCTGCCGCAACAGCAGCCGATGACGCGGCGCCTACCCGATCGATGGCCGATCGCGACGGCTGGATCTGGATGGACGGTGCGTTCATTCCATGGCGCGATGCCAGGGTGCACGTGCTGACGCACTCGCTGCACTACGGTCTGGGCGTGTTCGAAGGCGTGCGTGTCTATGCCACCACGCAAGGTCCGGCGATCTTCCGGCTTCCTGAACACACGCGACGTCTGCGCGAATCGGCGCACATCATGGGCATGCCGCTCCCATATGCGCAGGGGGATCTGGAACAGGCGCAGATCGAGACCATCCGGCGCAATGGACTAACCAGTGGTTACATCCGACCCCTCGCCTTTCTCGGCGCCGAGAAGATGGGTGTCGACCCCGAAGGCGCGCAAGTGCACGTTGTGATCGCCGCCTGGCCGTGGGGCACCTACCTTGGTGCGCAGGCGCTGGAGCACGGCATTCGCGTGAAGACCTCCAGCTTCGCGCGCCACCACGTCAACGTGCAGATGTGTCGGGCGAAGGCGGTCTCGACCTACACCAACTCGATCCTGGCCACCCGTGAGGCGAAGCTCGACGGTTACGACGAGGCGCTGCTGCTCGACACCGACGGGTTCGTTGCCGAAGGGCCCGGTGAGAACGTGTTCCTGGTGCGCGACGGCGTGCTGATCGAACCGGAGATTCAATCCGCGCTCGATGGCATCACGCGCCGCTCGATCATCACGCTCGCGCGCGAGGCGGGCATCGAGGTGATCGCACGGCGCATCACGCGCGATGAGCTCTACATCGCCGACGAACTGTTCTTCACCGGCACCGCGGCCGAGGTCACGCCAATCGTCGAGCTCGATCGCAGGCGCATCGGCTCCAGCGCGCCCGGCCCGATCACCCGGCAGCTGCAGCACGCATTCTTCGCCTGCGCACGAGGGGAGGACCCACGCCATCGCGATTGGCTGACGATCGTACCCATGCCCGAGGCCGCGTTGGTCGCAACGTAGCCAGCTGCATCCGGCTGCGCGCAGCGTGGCCGGAGACCGCAGGGCATACCAGCCGGCCTGTTGATGCTGATCAGCACCGGCGCACGCAGCGTTGCTGTAATTGGAATGTGGTAGACAGACCCTGACACGCTCCTCCCGAGAGTCATGCTGCCGCGCTGGGTGACCTACGCCTACCTTGCCTATCTGATCGCGCCGATCGCGCTGCTCGTCGTCGGCTCCTTCGGCGGGAGTTGGCTCAACACGCTGTTGCCCAGCGGTTTTACCGCTCAGTGGTACGCCGACGTGGCGATGGACGCGAGCTTTCGCCGCGCGTTCAACGCGAGCCTGATCACGGCAGCGGCCACGTGCACGGCTTGTCTTGTCATCGGGCTCCCACTCGCCTACGCGGTGTTCCGCTCCAGTCGCCCCGGCGTGCGCGCGTTTGCCCGCCTGCTCTACCAGCTTCCGGTCGCGCTGCCGCCGCTGGTGCTCGCCTTCGGTTTCATCCTGGTGTTTTCGAGCGATGCGCTGCCGTGGCTGGGGAGCATCTGGCTGCTGGTGGCCGGTCACACGGTGCTTTGCCTGCCTTATTTTCTGCAGGCGGTCGTCGCCGATATGCAGCGCCTCGGACTGGGCGCACTCGAAGCCGCGGCGGAGTCGCTTGGCAGCAGTCCGCGCCAGCGCTTCTTCCATATCGTCGTGCCGCTGCTGCGACATTCAATCGTATCGGGGCTCATCGTCGTCGCGGCACTGTCGATCGGCGAGTTCCAGTTCTCGAATCTGGTGGCCGGTTTTCTCAGCCGCACCTATCCGGTCGTGCTGCTGCAGGCGTTCTACGGAGCAACCGGGTTCGCCTGCGCGGCAACGGTGATCCTGCTGATGCTGGCGCTGCTCGGGTCGGCTGCGGGCGCATTCACTGCAGGTCGCACGACCGCGCTCGGGTCGCACTGACATGACGAGCGCCGTCAAGCTCGACAACGTCACCTATCGCTACCCCGGCGGCAAGGCGGGCATCTTCGATCTGTCGCTCGACATCGCGGCAGGCGAGATGATCGTGTGCATCGGCCCCAGCGGCTGCGGCAAGACCACGCTGCTCAAGCTCATCGCCGGATTCCTGCGGCCCGATCGGGGCACGGTCGCGCTGCACGATGTCGACGTCACCACCGCTTCGGTGCGCGAGCGCCAGCTCGGCATCGTGTTTCAGGCCTACGCGCTGTTTCCGCACATGCGCGTGTGGGAGAACGTCGCCTATCCGCTGCGCGTGCGCGGCGCCGCGACAACGGAGCAGCGTTCACGTGCCGAGGCGATGCTCGATCTGGTCGGGCTCGTCGGCTTGGGCGATCGGCTGCCCGCGCAACTTTCGGGCGGCCAGCAGCAACGCGTTGCGCTTGCGCGCGCGCTGGTGTTCGAGCCGAAGGCGCTGCTGCTCGATGAGCCGCTGTCGGCGCTCGATGCCGCCACGCGCGTGGCGATGCGCGACGAGGTGCGACGCATCCAGCGTGCGCAGAACGTAGCGACACTGCTGATCACCCACGATCAGGACGAAGCGCTGTCGATGGCCGATCGCATCGTCATCCTCAAGGACGGCCGACTGGTGCAGGCCGCCTCGCCGCACGAGATCTACGATCGCCCGGCGAACGCGTTCGTGGCCGGCTTCGTCGGGCGCGCCAACGTCATAGATGGCCGCGTGACCGACGCGGCAAACATCGAGACGTCGCTTGGAACGCTCGCCATGCCAGGGCACGGGCAGCCTGCAGGGCGAACCGTTTCGATGCTGGTGCGGCCCGAGCGGATCATCCCGACGTCCGAGGCGCAGGGCGAGAACGTCTACGCGGTCTCGGTCGAGCGCGATCGGTTCTTCGGCGCCACGCGGCAGCTCGATCTGAGTTGTGGCGGCGCGCGGCTGAAGCTTGAAACGGTCGAGCGCGGCGCAGTGCGTTTCGTGCGCATTCCGCGCGAGGCGATCCAGCTGCTTGCGTGATGAGGGTACCCATCGCGAGCGATACCAACCAGCCTTTCAACCCATGCCGCGCGGGACGCGTGTCCCGACGGTTTCGCTTCACCCTCCCCTCGAACCCTGCAAAGGAGACGGCCATGAGATGGATGCGTTCGATGCGCCTGATGAAACCCCGCGTTTGGTCCGGCGCGTTTGCCGCACTTGCCCTTGCGACCAGCGCGCTTGCGCAGACGATCGCTGATTCGGCTGAGCTGTACGCCGGCGAAAAGGCGCTGTACGAAGCCGCAAAGAAGGAAGGCATGGTGGTGAGCTTCGACACCGGGCCAACGTGGGCCAACTGGGCGGCGCAGTTCGCCGCGTTCAAGAAGCGCTATCCGGAGGTCGAGATCGTCTACAACGATCTGGGTTCGGCCGCGACGGTGGTGGCGCTGGAGAAGGCACGCAACCGGCCGCAGGCCGACACGGCGTACTACTTCGCGGCGTCGGCCGTCGATGCGGTGAAGAAGAACGTGGTCGCACCGTTCAAGCCCGCCAACTTCGATAAGCTGCCCGAGGTGTTCCGCGAGAAGGACGGCCGCTGGTTCACCATCCACTCGCTCACCATCGCGTTCGTGGTCAACACCAAGCTGGTGAAGAACGTGCCGCAGTCGTGGGCCGATCTGCTCAAACCCGAACACAAGAATTCGATCGTGTATCTCGATCCACGCTCGACCGGCGTGGGGCAGGTGCTCGCGTTCGCCGCCAATTTCGCCAACGGCGGCGACATGAACAACGTGCAGCCCGGCATGGATTACCTCGGCAAGCTGCACAAGGCCGGCAACGTGCTGCGCGTGCTGGGCACCACGCCTTATGCGCAGTTCGTGAAAGGTGAGATCCCGGTCTGGATTTCGTATGAGAACGACGGACTGAAAGCCAAGCACACCGACGGGCTGGGCGACGCGGTGGCCGTCGTCATCCCGAAGGAGGCCTCGGTGGCGGCCCCCTACGCGATCAGCTTGGTCGAGAAAGGTCCGAATCCGAACGCCGGCAAGCTCTGGCTCAACTTCATCATGACCGACTTCGGCCAGGGCATCTTCGCGCAGGGATTCGTGCGACCGTCGGTGCCGGGCGTGAAGCTGCCCGACAACGTTGCAGACAAGCTGCCACCGGCGCCGCAGGTGCGGCCGCTCGACGTGACGGCGGCTGCAGCGAAGAAGGCCGATATCGACAAGGGATGGCTGGCGGCGACCGGCAATCGCTGAGCGACCATCGACGCGGGTTCGCACGGTGAACGCACGCGCCTTCGCGCTGCTCTCGGCACCGGCTGCCGTGCTGCTCGGCCTGTTCTTCGCCGTGCCGCTCGCGGCGGTGCTGGTCGACGCATTCGCGGATGGCGGTGCAGCGTTCGCGCGCGTTGCGGCGCTGCCCACGTTCTGGCCGTCGTTGCTTGGCAGCGTGCTGCTCACGCTGGTGGCCTCGACCGTATCGGCGATCGTCGGTCTGCTGGTGGCGATGCATCTGGCGCGGCTGCCCGAAGCGCGCCGCACGCTGCTCTCGTTCGTGATCGCGTTGCCGCTCACGTTCTCCGGGTTGATCGTGGCGTACGGATTCATCCTCGCCTACGGCCGCGCCGGCTTCTTCACGCAACTGCTCGCGTTCGTCGGCCTCGATCCAGCGACCGTGGGCGGCATTCTGTTCACCGCAGTCGGGCTGGCGTTCGCTTCGTCGTACTACCTGATTCCGCGCGTGGTGATGATGTTGCTGCCGGTGCTGGTCAACTTTGATCGCGCGCAGCTCGACGTTGCCGAGTCGCTCGGCGCCACCGCAGGACAGGCGTTGCGGCAAGTGCTGCTACCGCAGATCGGCGGCGCGCTGATCGGCGCGTACTGCCTGATCGCGGCAGTGGTGTTCGGCGCTTATGGCACGGCGCTCGCACTGGTGGGCACGCGGCTCAACATCCTGCCGCTGCAGCTCTACAGCCTGATCTCCGAGTCGGGCTCGGACTTTCCCGCGGCGGCCGCACTGTCGGTGCTGATCACCGCGGTGTGCTCCAGCGTCATGGCGTTGGGCGAGTGGGCCTCGCACCGCCGGGAACGGTTTCTGTAGGCGAGGGGAATGTTGTACCAGTGCCGGTGGATTGTGTTCCGCGGTGGTCGGCCCGTGGTTCGTCAGCCTATGGGCGCTCAGTTGGGCTGCTCAGTTGGGTTGAATCCCGCCGCGTTCGACCACCTTGGTCCAGCGATCGACTTCGGCGCGCATGAACTGCCCGAACTCCTCCGACGAGCTGGCCACTACATCGAAACCGATGGACATCAGCCGATCACGCACATCGGGCGAGCGCAGCGCCTTCACCGCGGCTTCGTTGAGTTTGGCCACGACGGCCGGCGGCGTGTTGATCGGCGCCCCGGCGGCTTGCCACGACGTGACAACCAGATCGGACAGCCCGGCCTCGGCCATGGTCGGCACATCGGGCAATTGCGCCGCGCGTGATTTCGAGGTCACCGCGAGCGGCCGGATCTTGCCGGCCTTGATCTGCGTGGCGACAGTGCCCAGGTTCTGGAACGATGCGTCGACCTGACCGCCCAACAGATCGGTCACCACGGCCGCACCACCCTTGTACGGCACATGAATGCCCGACGTATTGGTCATCTGGCTGAACAGCTCGAAGGTCAGATGATCGGACGACCCGGTCCCTCTCGATCCGAACGAGATCTGGCCGGGGCGTTTGCGCATCTCGGCCAGCAGCTCGGTGCCGGTCTTCGCGTCGGCGTAGATCGGCAGACGGCGTTTGCCGAGGGCGTTGAAGCGGCGCAGCTCGTCGAGACCCATCACGTGGTCGGCGTGGCTGTGCGTGAAGAGTAGCGCATCGAGCCGGGTGAGCCGGTGGGTCAGCGCCTGCTGACGCAGGTCGGTGGCGGTGTCGACGAGCAGGGCCGGGCCGCCGTCCACGGCGATGTAGATCGACGGCCGCAGCCGCCGGTCGCGCGCGTCGGCCGACTGGCACACCGGGCACGC
>CADECO010000121.1:0-14203 GCA_902825905.1 uncultured beta proteobacterium | reverse complement strand
GCCACAACTGCCGCATCGGCGCGCATTCGGCCATCGCCGGCTGCGTCGGAATCGCCGGCAGCACCACCATCGGCAAGCGCTGCATGATCGGCGGCGCCGCGATGATTTCCGGCCATCTGCAGTTGTGCGACGACGTAATCGTCTCGGGCGGCACGCTGATCTCGAAATCGATCGCCAGCCCGGGCGTCTACACCGGTGTCTATCCGTTCGAACCCAACAAGCGCTGGAGTCGCAACGCTGCCTCGGTGCGTCATCTGGACAGTCTCGTCACCCGCATCCGCGCCCTGGAACGAGCGCTGGCCGAGCTCGCACGGGCTCAGGAGAACAAACAATGAGCACCATGGATATCGCGAAGATTCTCGCGCTGCTTCCGCATCGCTATCCGTTTCTGCTGGTGGATCGCGTGTTGGAGAGCGTGCCGGGGAAACACATCGTGGCGCTCAAGAACGTCACCATCAACGAGCCGTTCTTTCCCGGACACTTTCCGACGCATCCGGTGATGCCCGGTGTGCTGGTGATCGAGGCCATGGCGCAGGCCGCCGCGCTGCTCGCTTTCGAGACCGCCCAGGCCAAGCTTGCCGACCGCGAGATCATCTATTTCGCGGGGATCGATGATGCGCGGTTCAAACGTCCGGTGGTGCCCGGCGATCAACTGATCATGCGAGCCGAACTCGAGCGGCAGTTGCGGGGCGTGTGGAAATTCAGCGCAGTGGCCCACGTGGGTGAGCAACTCGCCGCCGAAGCCAAACTCATGTGCACGATGCGCCCGACATGATTCACCCGACCGCGATCGTCGCCGCTTCCGCCAGGTTGGGGGCCAACGTCAGGGTTGGCCCTTACACCCTGATCGGCGCGGACGTGACGATCGGCGAGGGGACCGAGATCGGCGCGCACGCCGTGATCGAAGGGCAGACCACGATCGGCCGCGACAATCGCATCTTCGCGTTCTGCTCGATCGGGTCTATCCCACAGGACAAGAAATTCGGCGGCGAGGCGACCCGTCTCGAGATCGGCGACCGCAACACGATTCGCGAGTACTGCTCAATCAACACCGGCACCTTGCAAGACGGTGGCGTGACGCGCGTGGGCAGCGACAACTGGATCATGGCCTACGCCCACATCGCCCACGACTGCCGGATCGGCGACCAGACGATCCTCGCCAACGGCACGCAACTGGCCGGCCACGTGCATGTGGGTGACTACGCCATCCTCGGCGGGCTGACCGGGGTGCATCAATTCGTGAAGGTCGGCATGCACAGCATGACCGGCGGCGGCACCATCCTGTTCCAGGACTTGCCGCCCTACGTGCTGTCGCAAGGCAACCCCGGCAAGGCCTACACGGTCAATGTCGAAGGCTTGAAGCGGCGCGGCTTCTCGTCCGCCGCGATCGAGGCGATCCGACAGGCCTACAAGACGCTCTACCGCAACGGGCTGACACTCGCCGACGCGCGCGCCGCGATCGAGGCGCAGGCGCAAGAAGTGCCCGAACTGCTGCCGCTGGCGCAGTTTCTCGCTGGCGTAAAACGAGGCATCGTGCGCTGAGGCCGCGCCTGTGACCGTCACCATCGGCCTGGTGGCAGGCGAGGCGTCCGGAGATCTTCTCGGTCGGTCGATGATCGAGGCGATCCGCCGTCAGCGCCCCGATGCGCAGTTCGTCGGCATCGGCGGTCCGCTGATGATCGGCGCCGGCATGCGGTCTTGGTACCCGCAGGAACGTCTGGCGGTGCGTGGTCTGGTTGAAGTGCTCAAACATGTCCCGGAGATCGCGCGCATCCGGCGGGGGCTGCTACGTCAGTTGCTCGAGGCACGTCCGGCGGTGGTGATCGGGATCGACTCGCCCGACTTCAACCTCGGGCTGGAGCAGCGCCTGCGCCGCCGCGGCATCCGTACGATGCATTGCGTGAGCCCGACGATCTGGGCCTGGCGCAGTGGCCGCATCAACACGATTCGCCGCGCAGTCGATCACATGCTGGTGCTGTTCCCGTTCGAGGAGGCGCTGTACCGGCGCGCCGGCATCGCCGCGACATTCATCGGGCATCCGCTTGCCGACGAGATCGGCGCGAATCCGGATCGCGACGCGGCCCGCGAGCAGTTGCGTCTCCCGCTCGATGCCAAAGTCGTCGCGCTGTTGCCGGGTAGTCGCGCCAGCGAAGTCGAGATGCTCGGAGCGACACTCGCCGATTGCGCGCTTCGAATCCATCGTGTCCGACCGGATGTGCGCTTTCTCGTGCCGCTGGTGACGGCCGCGACACGCAACCAGTTCGAGCAGGCGCTCTACGACGCAGGCGCGAAGGATCTTCCCGTCACGTTGCTGTACGGGCATGCCCACGAAGCGATGGCCGCATCTGATGTAGTCGTTGCGGCGAGCGGCACAGCCACGCTCGAGGCAGCGCTGATCGGTCGCCCGACTGTCGTGACCTATCGCCTCAACGCGTTCACGTACTGGCTTGCGCGCCGCCTGGTTCGGACCCGTTTCATCGCGCTCCCGAACATCCTTGCCGACGAGGCGCTGTGCCCCGAGTTCATCCAGGACGAGGCCACTGGTGAGAACCTGGCGCAGGCCACGCTCAACTATCTGGGCGATGCACGGCTGTGCGCGTCGATCTCCGAGCGTTTTGCCGGCATTCGGGCGCAGCTTCGCCGTGGCGCGGCCGACCGGGCTGCCGGTGCGATCCTCGACGTTTCTCGAGCCGATCATGTCCCGGCGATCGCGCTCCCCTGACCTGTTCGACAACGTGAGCTTGTTCGACGGTCTGATCTGCGGCGTCGACGAGGCCGGGCGCGGCCCGCTGGCCGGGCCAGTCCATGCCGCGGCGGTCGTGCTCGATCCACAGCGGCCGATCGAAGGTCTTGCCGACTCGAAGGTGCTGAGCGCCGCAGCGCGCGAAGAACTCGCGATCCTGATCCGCCGGCAGGCACTCGGCTTTGCCGTGGCGAGTGCCTCGGTCGCGGAGATCGACCGCCTGAACATCCTGCAGGCGTCGCTGCTCGCCATGCGTCGCGCGATCCTGGCGATCGGGGCACGATTCGATCGCGTGCTGGTCGATGGCAACCAGGTGCCCAGCGTGCCGTTCGAAGTGGTGCCGGTGGTCAGGGGCGATGCACTCGTGCCGGCGATTTCGGCTGCATCGATCCTTGCCAAGACCGCACGCGACGCGTTGATGGAGCGCCTTGCGCGGCGCTTCCCCCAGTACGGGTTTGAACAGCACAAAGGCTACCCGACGCCCGAACACCTCGAAGCGCTGACGCGCCACGGGCCATGCCGCGTCCACCGCCAATCGTTTGCGCCAGTTCGTTCAGCGTTTGCCGCGCGCGGCGCCGCGCCTTGCGACCGCAAACGCACTCCGGACGACTGCTCGTAGTCCTGCGCTTTCCGCTGCAGGCGCGAACAACGCGCGTCGCTTGGCCACGTGTTGCCGGAGGGCTCGGTAGAACGCCGGTTCGGTGTGCGCGCGATGGATGAGTCCGGCCAACGCCTGCGCGTCGCCGAGCGGGTAGTAGCCGGGGTACGCCTTGCCCAGCATGCCGACGTTTCCGGGAATATCCGAGGCCAGTACCGGTACGCCGATCCGCCCGGCTTCGCAGATGACGTTGGCGCCGCCTTCCATCCGCGAGCTCACCACCAGCAGATGGCTGCCGGCGAGCTGCTTGAGCGTGGCCGCGTGTGATCGGCCGCCGATCCACCGATAGCGTGGCTCGCGTGTCATCGCGGCCTGCGCTTCGCGCTTCATCTGCGGATCGAGCGCGTCACCGACATGAACGACTTCGAGCTTCGGCTCGCGCGAGTACTGCAGCGCGTGCAGGGCCCGAAACGGATCCTTCTCGTCACGCAAGTGCCCGATCACGGCTACCCGAAATCGACGCGCAACCGGTGCGTGATCGAGGCGCGTTGCGGCGGATTGATAGACGACGTTTGCAATCCTGCGTTCATCGGGTTGCAATTCGTCGAGGGCACGCTCCTGAAGCACGATGAGCTGACTGGCCAACTTCAGGGAATGGCGGGCATCGGCATTCTGATGAATATCGCGATAGATGTCGGTGCCGGTCAGCACCACGATCAACGGTCCTTGCGGATAGCGCTCGCGATACGCCACGATCGAGTCGCGGCTGCGGCGCGCATGCAGGGCGATGAGCAGATCGCACGGTTGTCCCTCCCAGGTGACGACCACGCGCACCTGATGGCCTGCGGCGCGAAGGAATGCGGCATAGCGTGCGGCGGTGTGGCGGTTGCCGGTGCGCGAACTCGCGGCGGCGGGAGTGACGATCGTGATTCGCATCGCTTGCGCTAGACTGATGGCTTGCTGGTTTGTCGGAGCGGGGGCTACCGCGGCGTGATCGCGCTGCATGCGTCGAAGCGAGGCGGCAGCCCGACGACAACAATATGCTGATCGCCAACGAAGTGCGGGAACATCTACTCAGCGCGCGCCGCCGCGTGCTCGCGTTGACGCGCGACGCGACCGGGACGCGATTGTTCGGCCCCAAGCTCGATATCGTCAACCCTCCGATCTGGGAGCTGGGCCATATCGGCTGGTTCCACGAGCGCTGGTGCCTGCGGCGCAATGCCGATGGAACGCTCGGCGATTCGGTGGTTGAGCGGGCCGACGCGCGCTACAACTCGGCGATCATCCCGCACGGGGCGCGCTGGACCACCGAGCTGCTCGACCCGAAGCAGACGCGCCAGTACATGAGCGACACCCTGGAGAAGGTGCTCGAAGCGCTCGCCACGCGGCCCGAAGATGCCGAGCTGCTTTATTTTGCTGAGCTCTCGGCCGCGCATGAGGACATGCATGCCGAAGCTTTTCAATACACCTGGCAGACGCTCGGCTACGAGGAACCTCTGCTGCCGGGCGCCGGTGTGCGGCCGGTCGTGGCGGTGCGGTCCGATGCACTCGATCTCGAACTGCCCGGGGGCACGTTCATGCTTGGCGCCTACCCCGAGACGGGGTTCGTGTTCGACAACGAGAAGTGGGCACACGAAGTCACGGTGGGGCCATTCGCGATCGCGGCCACGCCGGTCACCAATGCGCAGTTCCTCGAGTTCGTTGGCGCCAATGGCTATCAGCGACGCGAGTTCTGGTGCGAGGAAGGTTGGTCCTGGCGCTCCGGCACTGGTCTGGTCGCGCCGAAGTACTGGCGCAAGCGCGGCGATACCTGGGGCGAACGATCCTTCGACCGCATCATCGCGCTTGCTCCCGACCATCCGGTCAGGCACGTCAACTGGTATGAAGCGCAGGCGTATTGTCGTTTCGCGAAGCGGCGTTTGCCGAGCGAGGCGGAGTGGGAGTTCGCGGCGTGCCATCCCGATACCGGACGCGGCAAGCAGCGCTTCCCCTGGGGATCGGAGTTTCCACACGCGGCACTCGCCAATCTCGACGGATCGCAGCCGATCTCCGTGCATGCCGCGACCGCCGGTGATGCGCCTTGCGGCGCACGCCAGATGATCGGCAATGTCTGGGAGTGGACCAGCAGCGCGTTCGAGCCTTATCCGGGATATGTCCGCGACCCGTACGCGGAGTACTCCGAGCCCTGGTTCCAGACGCACCGGGTGCTGCGTGGCGGCAGCTTCGCTACCTCGCCGCGGCTCATTCGCAACACCTGGCGCAACTTCTATCTGCCTCAGCGTAACGACCCCTTCCTCGGATTCAGGACGTGTCGCCTCGACCGGTAGCGACCACGCGCATCACTTCCGTCGACAACGCCCAGGTCAAGGCCATTGCCCGATTGCTCGATTCGGCGCGCGAGCGTCGTGAGGCTGGGCGCTTCGTGCTGGAAGGATCACATCTCGTCGACGCGTTCGATCGCGCAGGCACGTGCTTCGAGTCGTTGGTGATCACCGACGCCGGCTTGGCACAACCGGAGCTTCGTGCCTTGTACGACCGCGTCCAGAGCGGCCAACGGATCGTCGTGACCGAGCGGGTGTTCGGCAAGCTGTCCGAACTCGCCAGCCCGGTCGGTATCCTCGGGGTGTGCTCGCATCCGGGGCAAGTGCTGAAGGGGAGAGCCGACGGCGACGTCGTGTTCCTCGATCGCATTCAAGACGCCGGCAATGTCGGCACGATCATGCGGACCGCCGCGGCTGCCGGCGTTGCCACGCTCGTGTGCGGAGCCGGTAGCGCCGATGCCTGGTCCCCTCGCGTGCTGCGGGCGGCGATGGGTGCGCACTGCGCGGTCACGCTGGCCGAGTTCGATTTCGCTGAAGCGCGACGTCTGTACCCCTCACACCAGCTTCTGGCCACCGACGCGAACGCGGCGGAGGATCTCTACGCGTGCGATCTCACCAAGCCGACGATGTGGCTGTTCGGGAATGAGGGATCCGGGCTCGACGCGACGCTTGCTGCGCACGCGGATCGCATGGTGCGCATTCCAATCACCACCACCGTCGAGTCCCTCAATGTTGCCGCGGCGGCGGCGATCTGCCTGTTCGAACAGCGTCGCCAGCGTCTTGCCGCTCCCAGCAACGGGCGTGCTCGGCCCCGCGTCGGTTCGATCAATACACGCGCCGCGAAATCCGCACGTCCTGAATGATCTTGGTGGCGATCTCTTCGATCGACCGGGTGGTCGAGTTCATCATGCGTATGCCGTGGCGTCGCATCAGATCCTCGGCGCGGGCAATTTCGTTCCTGCAGTTGTCGATCGACGCGTACTTGCTGCCCGGGCGCCGCTCGTTGCGGATTTCGCTCAGGCGCTCGGGCACGATCGTCAGTCCGTAGAGCTTGGGTACGAATGCGCTGACGGCGCCCGGGAGTCGATCGCGCTCGAAATCCTCGGGGATGAGCGGATAGTTCGCGGCCTTCACCCCGAATTGCAGCGCCAGGTACAGGCAGGTAGGCGTCTTGCCGCTGCGGGACACGCCGACGAGGATCACGTCGGCGCTCTCCAGATCGCGGTCGGTGAGCCCGTCATCATGCGACAGCGCGTAGTTGATGGACTCGATCCGCTCCTGATATTCCTTGCGATCACCCGCCGAGTGCGATCGACCGATCGTGTGGCTGGAGCGGGTGCCGAACTCCGCCTCCAGCGGGTCGATAAAGCTCTCGAAGAAATCGAGAAACAGGCAGTCGGCTCCACTCAGAATGCCGCGTACGTCGGCATTCACCAGGGTCGTGAATACCACCGGTCGGGATCCTGTTCGCCTGCGCGCCTCATCGATCTGCGCACGGCACTGGTGCGCTTTCTCCACCGAATCGACGAACGGCACCACGATCTGTTCGATCGGAACACCCTCGAACTGCGAAAGCAGGCTGTGGCCGAGCATTTCGGCGGTGATTCCGGTGCCGTCGGACACGAAGAAGACGGGACGCTGAAGGTCAGACATCGCTACAGATCCGCATTAATACCCACGCAAATGGCATGCAAGTGCCGGTACCATAATGGCTTTCCCGGCCCGCGACAACCGCACGAACGATGACGGCGACCTCACTCGTACTACCGCTCCACGAATTGCGCATGTCGCAGGTCGACGAAGTGGGCGGCAAGAATGCCTCGCTCGGCGAGATGATCAGTCAGTTGTCGAAGGCGGGCATTCGTGTACCGGGTGGATTCGCCACGACCGCGAATGCGTATCGGGCATTCTTGGACGGCGCGGGACTCGCTCGACGGATCGAAGCTCGACTGGCTGCGCTCGATGTCGAGGACGTGAACGCGCTTGCGGCCTGCGGCAAGGACATTCGCGAGTGGATTGCCGCGGCTGAACTGCCTGGGCCGCTCGTCGAGGCGATCACGCGTGCCTATCGCGACATGACGCGCGATGGCGAGTATCCGGTGGCGGTGCGCTCCAGTGCCACGGCAGAGGATCTCCCGGACGCTTCCTTTGCAGGTCAGCAGGAGACGTTCCTCAACATCGTTGGCCTGGACAACGTGATCCAGGCGATCAAGCACGTCTTCGCCTCGCTCTACAACGACCGGGCGATCTCCTATCGCGTGCATCAAGGCTTTCGCCATGCCGACGTCGCATTGTCGGCTGGAATCCAGCGCATGGTGCGGAGTGACCTGGCCTCAAGCGGCGTGATGTTCACGCTCGATACCGAGTCGGGGTTTCGCGACGTGGTGTTTATCACCGCCGCGTATGGGCTGGGGGAGGCCGTTGTACAAGGCTCGGTCAACCCCGACGAGTTCTATGTGCACAAGCCGATGCTCGAGCGTGGACATCAGGCGCTCATCCGACGGCAACTCGGTTCGAAGCTCAGCAAGATCATCTTCACGAAACAGGCGAGCGCGCATCGGTCGGTCGAGACCGTTGACGTGGCGGCAGCGGAGCGGGCTCGCTTTTGCTTGAGTGATCAGGATGTCGTTGACCTCGCTCGCGCGGCGGTGGCCATCGAGCGCCACTATGGCCGACCGATGGACATCGAGTGGGGCAAAGATGGCCTCGACGGCAAGCTCTACATCCTGCAGGCGCGCCCCGAGACCGTTCGCTCGCGCAAGTCGCAGGACAGTCAGGAGCGATTCACCCTCAAGCAGCGCTCGGAGGTGCTGGTCACCGGTCGTGCAATCGGCAGCAAGATCGGCGTAGGATCGGTACGTGTGGTCGCGCATCCCTCGGAGATGGATCGCGTCAAGCCGGGCGATGTGCTGGTGACTGACATGACCGACCCGAACTGGGAGCCGGTGATGAAACGCGCAGCGGGGATTGTCACCAATCGTGGCGGACGCACGTGCCACGCGGCGATCATTGCCCGCGAGTTAGGGATTCCCGCAGTGGTCGGTGCCGGCAACGCCACTGTGGCGTTGCGCGACGGCATGGCTGTCACGGTCTCGTGCTCCGAAGGCGATACCGGGTACGTGTACCAAGGAACTCTGGCGTACGAGGTCAATACGGAACGTCACGCGGAACTGCCGCCGATTCCGGTGAAGATCACGATGAATGTCGGCAACCCTCAGCTGGCCTTCGACTTCCAGCGCTTGCCCAATGCAGGTGTAGGGCTGGCGCGACTCGAGTTCGTGATCAACAACGATATCGGCATCCATCCTCGGGCAATTCTCGAGTACAGCGAGCTGCCGGCACCCCTGAAGGCTCGCATTGACCAAGCAGCAGGCGGCTACCCGGATGCGCGCAGCTTCTTCGTGCAGAAATTGTCCGAAGGCGTGGCGACGATTGCTGCAGCGTTCTGGCCCAAGCCCGTGATCGTGCGGCTCTCCGATTTCAAATCCAACGAGTACAAGAAGCTGATCGGTGGCGAGCGCTACGAACCGGATGAAGAGAATCCGATGCTGGGTTTCCGTGGCGCCTCACGCTACGTTTCCGATTCGTTCCGCGAGTGCTTCGCGATGGAGTGCGAGGCTTTGCGTCGGGTACGAACCGAGATGGGACTCACCAACGTCGAAATTATGGTGCCGTTCATTCGCACTGTCGACGAAGCCCGCCGCGTGGTGGCATTGCTGGGCGATCATGGTCTCAAGCGCGGTGACAACCAGCTCAAGCTCATCATGATGTGCGAGCTGCCGTCGAATGCGATCCTGGCCGATGCGTTCCTCGAACACTTCGACGGCTTCTCGATCGGCTCCAACGACCTAACGCAGCTGACCCTGGGCCTGGATCGCGACTCGGGCTTGGTTGCCGATGCCTTCGACGAGCGCGATCCGGCGGTCAAGGCGATGTTGAGTATGGCCATCCAGGCCTGCCGACGCGCGAACAAGTACGTCGGCATCTGCGGGCAGGGTCCTTCGGATCATCCGGATTTCGCCAAGTGGCTGACCGAGCAGGGCATCGAGAGCCTGTCGTTGAATCCGGACACCGTCGTCGACACTTGGCTCGCGCTGGCCAAGGGTTAGCTTGGGACTTGGCGTCAGAATGCTCAGACGGGTACGTATCCGTCAGCGCGCTGAGTGCCGCAGCAGTCGCTGCTTCTCGCGATCCCACTCGCGCTCCTTCTCGACTTCGCGCTTGTCGTGCTGACGCTTGCCCTTGGCCAGTCCGAATTGCAGCTTGATGCGCCCGCGGGTGAAATGAAAATCGAGCGGTACCAGGGCGTAGCCAGCGCGCTCCACCTTGCCGATGAGTTTGCGAATCTCCTCCGCGTGCAGCAGCACCTTCCGGGTTCGCGTTGGATCGGGATGGATATGCGTCGATGCAGTGGGCAGTGGCGAGATGTGCGCGCCGAGCAAGTACACTTCCTCGTCGCGCAGGATCACGTAGGCTTCCTTGATCTGTGCGCGGCCGGCGCGGATCGACTTGACCTCCCAGCCCTCGAGAACCAGACCGCCTTCGAATCGCTCCTCGATGAAGTAGTCGTGCCGGGCCTTGCGGTTGTCGACGATGCTCATGGAATGCGCCTGGAGGCTGAGGCGCCGCATTGTAGCAACGCGCAAGTGCCTGCCCCGCCGCGGCCGACGATTTCGGACGATTGAAAAACCAGGCGTCGAACCCATCAGGTCGAAAGCATGATTCGCATCGCCCGATCCGCGCTGGTTCCCTATCGTGCCGATCGCATGTACGCGATCGTCGCCGATGTTCGAGCCTATCCGCTGTTTCTGCCGTGGTGTCGATCAGTCGAAGTCGCCGAGCAATCGCCGACCGAAACGCGTGCCACGCTGCACCTGGACTACCACGGCATCCGCCAGCGCTTCACGACGCGCAATACCCACGACGCACCACGGTCGATCGATCTTGACCTGGTCGATGGCCCGTTTCGGCATCTCGACGGGCTATGGGTGTTCTCCGACCTTGGTGCGCCCGGATCGAAGGTGGAGCTGACGCTTTCGTACGAATTCTCGAGCGGGGTGCTCGAACGCGTCGTTGGGCCCGCGTTCAATCACATTGCCAACTCGTTGATCGGCGCGTTCATCCGTCGTGCCGACCAACTCGGCCCACCAGCAGGATCCGGCTGACCCATGCGCGTGCAAATCGTGTACGCCGACCCCGACGGTCGGATCCACTGCTATGGCATCGAACTGCCCGCCGGTAGCAGGTGCGGCGATGCTATTAACGCCAGCCGCGTGCTGCTGGAATGTCCGGAGGTTCGATTCGATGCGGGCTACGGACTCGCCGTGTTCGGGCGACGCGCCGACTTGACCAGCAAGATCAACGACGACGATCGCATCGAAATCCTGCGTCCCTTGGTACGCGATCCGAAGGATGCTCGTCGCGTGCGCGCGCGATCAACGCCCGGGCGACGCTAGCCGCGCCTGACGATCACGTCCTCATCACTTGCAGTTGGTGGCTACCGCCGAACGCGCCTTGACGAGCTCGGCTTCGACCTGGGCCTCGGACAAATAGGTCCGCTCGCCGTTCGGCTCGAAGCGAACCTGCCGCCCGCTTTGCTCCAGACCAACGAGGTTGCGCTTGGCCTGATCGCACACGTCGGCCTTACGGCGACGCTCGGCGTCGAGTTCCGCCTGCTTCTTGGAGGCCTCTTCCCTGTCGTTCAGCCGCTTGCGGAACGCCTGCTCCTGCTCGGCGACTGACTTCGGGGCCGCCGGGGCATTTGCGCCGGGCGCTGTACCGGTGCCCGCGACGGAACCGACCGTGTTCTTCACCGGCGCGGCCTTCGTATTGCCCGCGGGCGGACGGTCCGAGTACTGGACCCGTCCTTCCGCGTCGACCCAACGATAGGGCTGAGCGGCGGTGGGCAGTGCGAAGCTGAGGGCAGCGATGATGAGCAGTGTCCGCATGACGTGGTCCCCGCTCCCGACGGGCGTTGATCGCCGCGATCGGGGGTGCAATCTTAGGTGTGGTGTAGCGTAGCCGAATGGCCTTGCCCTTCGCACGGTAAGAACTCACCCGGAGCGGGTCAATCGACGCTGCACGACCCGGAGACACTAGTTCCTCGCGGGGGGATCGGTCCCGATGTGGCGGGCGGCACAATGACCCGAAGGGTTGAGTCGGCCGTGTATAATTTCACTTTGCGGCCTGGCTCAACGAATCTTCCTTCGAGCACAACTTGGTCTATGCGCATAGCCGCCAAAGCCCTCACCTTTGACGACGTCCTCCTCGTTCCAGCGCACTCGACCGTCCTTCCGCGCGAAGTCTCGCTCCGCACGCAGCTCACCCGAAACATCACGCTGAACATCCCGCTCATTTCGGCGGCGATGGACACCGTGACCGAGTCGCGGCTTGCCATTGCGATCGCTCAGGAAGGCGGCATCGGCATCATCCACAAGAACTTCCCGGCCAAGCAGCAGGCCACTGAAGTCCTGAAGGTGAAGCGATACGAAGCAGGCGTCGTGCGCGATCCGGTCACCATCGCGCCGACCATGTCGGTTCGCGACGTCGTCGCGCTCACCACGCAGTACCGGATCTCGGGGTTGCCGGTCGTGGAAGGCAAGCGGGTCGTCGGCATCGTCACCAATCGAGACCTGCGTTTCGAGACCAACCTCGATCAGCCTGTCCGCAACATCATGACATCGCGAGAGCGGCTGGTTACCGTTCAGGAAGGGGCAAGCCTGGAAGAGGCCATGCGCCTGCTGCATCGCCACCGGCTGGAACGCGTCCTGGTGGTGAACAGCGAGTTCGAGTTGCGCGGACTGGTCACCGTCAAAGACATCCTGAAATCGAGCGAATATCCGAACGCGTGCAAGGATGACCAAGGCAAGTTGCGGGTCGGTGCCGCGGTTGGCGTAGGCGAGGAAACCGAGGAACGAGTCGAGGCCCTGGTTGAAGCCGGTGTCGATTTGATCGTCGTCGATACGGCGCACGGTCATGCGCAAGGCGTGCTCGACCGCGTGAAGTGGGTCAAGCGCAACTTCCCGCGCATCGAGGTCATCGGCGGCAACGTCGCAACGGCCGAAGCAGCACGCGCGATCGTTGAGTCCGGCGCCGACGGCGTGAAGGTCGGCATCGGTCCGGGCTCGATCTGCACCACGCGCATCGTTGCGGGCGTCGGGGTGCCGCAAATCACCGCGATCGGCAACGTCAGCAAAGCCTTGGCGGGCTCCGGTGTTCCGGCAATCGCTGACGGCGGTATCCGCTACTCCGGCGATGTGGCGAAGGCCATCGCCGCGGGTGCGCACTGCGTCATGCTCGGCAGCCTGTTCGCCGGTACCGAGGAAGCGCCCGGCGAAACTGAGCTGTTCCAGGGCCGCTCGTACAAGTCCTATCGGGGCATGGGCTCGATCGGCGCGATGCAGGAGGGCGCGGCCGATCGCTACTTCCAGGATCCCGCCTCTAACGCCGACAAACTCGTGCCCGAGGGCGTGGAAGGGCGCGTGCCGTACAAAGGGCCGGTCGTCGGCGTGATCAATCAACTGCTCGGCGGATTGCGCGCGAGCATGGGTTATCTCGGCTGCCCGACCATCGAGACCATGCGCACCCGGGCCGAGTTCGTCGAGATTACCGCCGCGGGCATTCGCGAGTCCCACGTGCACGACGTGCAGATCGTCAAAGAAGCGCCCAACTACCGCGTCGAATAGTGGCCACGCCTGCGGTGTCCGAGCACGATCGCATCCTGATTCTTGATTTCGGCGCGCAGTATGCGCAGCTCATCGCGCGTCGCGTGCGCGAACTGCACGTGTACTGCGAGTTGCATCCCTTCGACGTAAGCGCCGAATTCGTGCGGCAGTTCAATCCGACGGGCGTCATCCTATCCGGTGGGCCGTCGTCGGTGACCGAATCGGGGTCACCCCGTGCTCCACAGCAAGTGTTCGCGCTGGGTGTGCCGGTGCTGGGCATCTGCTATGGCATGCAGACCATGGCGACTCAACTCGCGGGCAAGGTCGAAGGTTCAGCCGTGCGCGAATTCGGTCAGGCCGAGGTTCGTGCGCGCGGCCATTCGGCGCTGTTCCGCGACATCGAAGACCGGCGCAATGAGCAGGGGCATGGTCTGCTCGACGTGTGGATGAGCCACGGCGACAAGGTCGTCGAGCTGCCTGCGGGCTTCAAGATCATCGGCAGCAACGACTCGACGCCGATCGCCGCGATGGCCGATGAAGACCGCCGGTTCTACGGCGTTCAGTTTCATCCAGAGGTTACTCACACGCGCCGCGGGACGGCGATTCTCGAGCGGTTCGTGCTCGGCATTTGCGGCGCGCATGCCGACTGGCGCATGCCGGCGTACATCGACGAAGCGGTGGTGCAGATCCGCGCACAGGTCGGCGCCGAGGCGGTTATCCTCGGCTTGTCCGGAGGGGTCGATTCCTCGGTCGCGGCGGCGCTGATCCACCGCGCCATCGGTGATCAGCTCACTTGCGTATTCGTCGATACCGGACTGCTGCGCCTGAACGAAGCGCAGCAAGTCATGCAGACGTTCGCGCGCAACCTTGGTGTGCG
>CADECO010000120.1:9476-14466 GCA_902825905.1 uncultured beta proteobacterium | reverse complement strand
CAGAATGCGTCGAAGATCGCCATCGAGCCGTGCATGAGGCCGACATTGGAGTGCAGCACCGCTCCCATGGGGCGCTCGGCGATCTTCGCGTAACCGTGGGCAATGGCGACCGCATGTTCCTCGTGCAGCACCACGAGCATTTCCGGCTTCTCGTTGCCCAGCAGATTCACCAGGCTGTCATGCAAACCGCGGTAACTCGCACCGGGATTGAGGGCCAGGTACTCCACGCCCAGGCGCCGGATCATCTGCGCCATGAAATCGCTGCCCCATTCGGGCTTGACCGGCACGTTCATCGTCGGTCGATCCTGACTGAGGCCGAGTGGAGCATCGAGAGGTTTGTTCATGATTGAGAGGGGAGGGGTCGCTGGGTTGTGCGGTGGGGAATTCAGTGGGAACAATGATACGGATCGGTCAGCGTCGCCGTCGTGACCCGTCTTCGAGCACTTCTTCTTCCTTGATCAGCACGCCGTTCTCGTCGAACTCGCGGCGCACGGTGATGCGCCCGCCGGCGTAGACCGCCTCGGCCGAGAGCTTGCCGTTCTCGTGCCAGGCGCGTGCCAAGCCTTCGCGCCGACCCTCCTTTAGGATCACTTCAGAAGCAGGGCCGCCGTTCTCATAGAAGTACTTCTCCACCCCGTCGCCGCGCATGTTCCGCGGCCAGTGGCCGTAGACCGCGCCCCATTCGTTGTAGCGCCTGTCGCGATCGCGCTCGATCTGAAGCGGAGTGAATGTCGTGTTCCGGTTGGGACGTGAATCGCGTGCCCCAGGCGCCAGGAACGATCCTTCAAAGCGGAGCTTGCCGTTGTCCCAGTAGCCCCGCGCCTGCACCCGCTCGTTGCCACGCTGCGTGTCGGCCCGCAACTCACCGTTGAGATAGTAGGTGCGCTCGCGCATCAGTTCGCCCTGATCGAACGTAAGCTCCTCGATCAGTTTGCCCGTCTCGTGGAACACCTTGAGCATGCCGTGTCGAACCCCTTCGTTGAACTGTGCTTCCTGCAGCACACGGCCTTCGGCGCCGAGCGCGCGAGCAGTGCCGTGTACATAACCGGCTTGCATTTCTTCGCGATGCTGGGGTGCGCCGTTGCGATCGAAACGTTCGAACGTTCCATCCATCAGTCCGGCCTTGAACTGCGCGCGCGTCCTCACGGCGCCACCCGGCCAGAATGTCTCGAGCACGCCGCTGTAATCGCGGTAGCGGCAGGTGCCGCGTCCGGCTGGGCCGGTGACCTGCCGGCCGCACCTGACACCTTCGAGGCGGCCTTGCTCATCGTAGTCGTGAGTGAGGGACTGTTGATCATTTGCGGCGACCAATGTCTCGCGCTTCACCTTGCCGTTGGCGTGAAAGGTACGGCTCAGACCCGACTCGCGATCGTCGGAGAAGCTGATCTCGCTGACTATTTGCCCCTTGGCGTCGAAAGTGCGCTGGATGCCGTTGCGCTTGCCCTCGCGATACTCGGTGTGAACGACTTGATCGGACGATCCCATTCCACCAAAGCGCTTCTGCACGCCATGGACCTTGCCGTTGACGTAGGGGATCTCCCGCGTGGGCTTGCCTTCACGCGCGCAGCGGACTACGCCGGTCAGGTTGGCAGTCATGCCGCCGTGATTGAGATTGATCGACTTGCCGTTCGCCTCGCATTGCTCGACCTGCGCCCAAGCCGCGGGCGTAGCCGCGCCGGTACCGGCAAGTACGATGAGCACGAGCAACGATCGCCGCAGCGATCCGCTGACTGGGTGAGTGCACATTCCGGCCTCCGTTCCGAAATTCGACCCGCAAGTGTAGGGCGTTAGACCGGTGCTCAACCGCCGGATCGATAAGCGCGAATGCGATCCTTTATGCCGGTTGCGGTGACCGACGCCACCAGATCGGCCATGTCGGCCTCGCGCGTGTCAGACGTGGTCGCCCGATGCAAGCGGGCCCGTGCATCGGCGTTCAGCGCATGGGCGGCCGCCGCTGCCTGTGACTCCAACTCAGGCCATTCGGCACTCGGCGCCAGGGTCGTAGCGAATCGGATCGTGCGTGCCTGCTCGGCGTCCAGGGTCAGTGAGGCGCCCAGCATCGAGCGCGCCGCGTGATCACCGACACGAGCGGCGAGCCGGCGCGTGCCCAACTGCAGCCCGAAGCGCAGGCCGGGCATGCGAAAGGTGGCATCGGCGGTGGCCACGCGCGAGTCGCACGCCACGAACAGGTCAGCGCCGGCGCCGAAGTTGCGGCCGTGCGCGAACGAGAGCGTGGCGAAGGGCGCGTGGAACAGCCGCTGCAGCAACTGTTCGATCCGCACGAAGCGCCACAGCAGCTCGGCCTCGGATGCATCTTCGAACCCGTTGAAATCGAATCCTGCGCAGAAATGCTTGCCGTTGGCGCGCAACACCAGCAACGAAGTACCGTCTGCATGAGCGGCATCAACCGCGGCAAGCAGCGCCTCGACAAGCGTGGCGTCGAGCGCGTTGGCCTTGTCGGGACGATTGAGCGTGAGCCGGGCGATCCGGCCTTCACGTTCGACAAGCAACACCGGCGCGCTCATGCAGCCGGCCGCTCCTTGCTGCGATCCCAGAAGTTGGGAATCGCGGTGTTGTGATAGCCGGAGATGAACGACTTGATCGCGCCGCTGCCTCCATCGAACACATGGCGCCGCACCGCGCCGATATTGGCGCCGTAGACGTGGATGCTGATCGATGGGCGATCGTCCAGTGCGTTGGCGACCACGTGGACGTCGCCGATCGTGGGGGAGACCAGATCGACTTCGCCGGGCGTCACGCGGTGGGTGGCCTTGGGCTGCATCGGCTTGCCGGTCACCGGCCAGTCGTACTCTTCGCACAATTCGGCGCCGCGCATCATGCCGACCATACCCCACACGGTGTGGTCGTGAATCGGTGTTTTTTGCCCCGGTCCCCAGACGAAGCTCACCACCGAGAAGCGTTCGCGCGGATCGCAATAGAGCAGGTACTGGCGATAGCCTTCCGCCGACTCGCGCGCGGCTTCATCGGGCAGCCAGTCGTCATGACGCACCAGATCAGCCAGCAGCGGTTTGCCTTCGCGCAGCATTGTCGCTTCGTCGTCGCCGGCGCGATCGATCAGGGCACTGAACGTCGCGATGAACTGGCGGAACCGCTGCAGATTGCGCGAGGCGTGGGCAGGAGCGTTCATGTGAGAAGGAGGCGGAGGAGGGTGTTGATGGCCGGGTTCGCCAGTGGCTGGCACGACACGGCCGATTATTGCGTTCGGCTCGCGTCGTCGCAACCGTCTTGCTAGAGTCGGCGCATGGAGAGCGAAACGACACAGACCGTCGATGGCGTCGTGGTTCGTCGTCACGAAACGCGAACGGCGTTGATCACAGGAGGAACAGACGGTCTCGGCCGTGCCTTGGCCACGGCGTATCGCGACGCTGGCTGGCGTGTCTTCGTGGTGGGTCGATCCGGGCGTGACGAATTGTCCGGGCGATTCATCCGGGCCGACTTGAGCGATCCGAACGCGCATCAGTCTGTCGTTGCCGCGCTCGATGCACTGGGCGTCGATACCCTGGATCTGATCATCCACAACGCGGCGGGCGGAGCCGGTGGGCCGCTGGAACAGTGTCCAAGCGCATCGATCGAGGCACTGGTGCGATTGAACGTGTGGTCGCCTATCGCACTCACGCATGCGTTGCTGTCGCGCGTGCGCCCGGTACGAGGAAAGATCGTCTTCATCGGGTCAGTGGCCGCATTCACGCCGGCCCCCCGCTACGCCTTGTATGCCGCGACCAAGGCAGCACTCGACGGTTTCGTCCGAGCCCTGGCCTACGAACTGCGACATGAGGTTGCTGTCCAGATCGTGCACCCTGGTCCGATTCGAACCGGCTTTCATGCTCGCGCAGGCTTCACCGATCTGGATACGCGTCGATTTCCGCCGCCCGATCGTGTTGCCAGCCAGGTCATGGCCGCGATTGCCGCGGGCGCCTGGCGGCGGTTCGTGGATTTGCCGAGCCGTGCGATCGCGACCGCATGCCGGTGCATGCCTGGTGCCGTCGATTGGGCGGCGGCGCGAAAGCTCAAGCCCGCGCAGTCCGGCATGCGATCGGCGGTCCGCACCCGGGAGAAAAGTGGCGCGCCTCGCGCAGTCGTGACGGGCGCGGCGAGCGGGCTGGGTAAGGCGATTGCGGACCGCTGGATCTGGCAAGGAGGGCAGGTGCTGGCGACGGATCGCAGCCACGTCGACGCACCGCCCGCAGCCGACACGGAGCGGCTGGTGCAGCACGTTGCCGATCTGTCCGATCCGACTGGTCTCGATTCCCTGCACGCGGCCATAGATGGATTCGGTCGCGTCGATCTGCTGGTTCACTGTGCCGGGATCAGTGCGGTGGGTCCCTTCGAACACCATTCGCTGGAGTCGCTCCGAGCGGTTCTGTGGACCAACTTCGTTGCGCCCGTGCTCATCACCGCGCGCGCGCTCGAGGCGGGTGTCTTCGCTCCGGATGCAACGCTCGTGTTCGTCTCCTCGCTCTCGCACTACGTCGGCTATCCCGGTGCGTCGGTGTATGCGGCATCGAAGGATGGCCTGGCGCACTTCTCGCGCTGTGTACGGGTGGGGCTGCGCGGCCAGGGACTGAATTGCCTGACTCTGTTCCCGGGGCCGATGCGCACGCCGCACGCGAAGCGCTACGCACCGCCGGGAGCGCCGGAGGCACGGCGCGCCGATCCCGCTGGTGTTGCAAGGGCGTTGCTGGCCGGCGTCGGCAAGCGTCGCGCGCGACTGGTTCCAGGAGCGGCGGCGCACATCGCAGCAGCGATCGGCACGATCGCACCATCGCTCAGCACCGACGCGATGGGGCGCTCGCTGTATCAGCGGTTGGCATCAGTTCCGGCATCGATGCCAGACGCGGTTTCGGTGCCAGCTACGGTGTCGGCACATCGCTCCGAAGAAGGCAGCTGAGCCAACCGGCGCCTCTCGCACAAAGCGATCGAACGTCGGCGCACACGCTGGAGCCGCGCCTTCTACGCATGCAAGAAAAAG
>CADECO010000120.1:0-9466 GCA_902825905.1 uncultured beta proteobacterium | reverse complement strand
GCTACAGCCGGACGTACTCGTAGTCGAGTGATTGATTGTTGATGCCGCGATCGGGCGGTGCGATCCACCCAGCCATCTTCCCCGGTTCGGCCACGCGGTGCATCAGGCTGTGCACGAACGCGCGGTCGGACTCGCTCGGCACCCATTCGGCGCTGCGCTGATCGAACACCTCTCGCGCCAGGAGATTGCCTTGCGGATCGGTCACGCTGCTTGCCCACGCGCCGATGGTTCGCCGGAAGCGCGTCGATGGCAGGCTGAGTTCGATGGCATGGCCAGCCCGCTTGATCATCGTGTTCCAGCGCTTCAGTCCGATCTCGCAGTCCTTGACGTACGACTGGCGCAGGATCTCGTTCATCGCGTTGCGTAGCGGCACCTGCTCGGTCTGGATGGCGCCCTTGGCATCCGGCGTGGCGATTTCCATCGTGCCCTCGGTACAGACATGGTCCGCGTACTGATCCTCGTCAGGGCGGCCCTTGATGCCGTTGGCAAACGTCATCGCCGCGTTCGAGGAGATCTCCCCGCCGAACAGGTCGAGCGACGACGAGAACCAGAAGTTGATGTAGCGCTGCAAAGTAGGGAGATCGACCGCGCCTTGCCGGCGTACGGCGGCAGGGTCATCGGTGCCGATCTCCTTCATCACCTCGAGCGTGCGGCGGATGACGCGGCTGATACCGGTGTCGCCGACGAACATGTGGTGCGCTTCCTCGGTCAACATGAACCGACAGGTGCGGGCCAGCGGATCGAACGAGGACTCGGCCAGGCTCTTCAACTGGTACTTGCCGTCGCGATCGGTGAAGTAGGTGAAGCAGTAGAGCGATAGCCAGTCGGAGATCGGCTCGTTGAACGTGGTGAGAATGCGCGGCTTGTTCACGTCGCCGGAGTGGCGCGAGAGCATCTCTTCGGCTTCTTCACGGCCGTCGCGGCCGAAGTAGGCGTGCAGCAGGTAGACCATCGCCCACAGGTGTCGGCCTTCCTCGACGTTGATCTGGAACAGGTTGCGCAGATCGTAGAGCGACGGACAAGTGTGCCCGAGCAGGCGTTGCTGCTCGACCGAGGCGGGTTCGGTGTCCCCCTGCGTCACGATCAGGCGGCGGAACTGCGAGCGATATTCACCAGGGACTTGCTGCCACACCGGCTGGCCGTGGAAATCCCCGAAACCGATCGTGCGATCGGGAATCGCATCGGCCAGAAAGATGCCCCAGCGGTAGTCGGGCATCTTCACATGGCCGTAGGAAGCCCAGCCCTTGGCATCGACACCGATCGCGGTACGCAGATAAGCATCGTTGCCTTCGAAGTCGCTCGGCCCGAGCTGATGCCACCATTCGAGGAACTTCGGCTGCCAGTGCTCGAGCGCGCGCTGCAGCGTACGGTCGTTGGCCAGATTGACGTTGTTCGGAATACGCTCGGAGTAATTGATGCTCATTGGATGCCTTGGCGAGAACGAGAACGGGGCGGAGTAGCGTTACGGTGCTGGCAGGTGTGCGTCAGATGCGTTCCCAGTTGAAGCGCGCTTTGGCACCGCTGCCGTACACCTTGAGTGCGCCTTGTTCGCCCACTGCGTTGGGTCGATTGAAGATCCAGTTCTGCCAGGCGCTGAGCCGGCCGAAGATGCGCGTTTCCATTGTTTCGCCGATCGGAAAGCGCAGGCTCGCCTCCAGTCCGGTGAGTGCATCGGGCGACAGGCTTGCCCGCTCCTCGATGGCGATGCGCACTTCTTCGGCCCAGTCGATGTCATCGGGCGTGAAGGTCACCAGACCCAGTTCGGCAGCTTGATCCGCGTGGATAGGCTTGCCGATGAAGTCGCGCAGCCGATCGACCTGCGCGGTCTCGTCGCAGAAACGCGTCAGCAGACGCGAACGGTGATTGACAGCCGGGTACGTGCCGAAGTTGAGGGCTGATGGCATCAACGTGGGTCGGTCTGCCTCGCTCTCGGCCAGTGCAAGCATGTAACTGCGGTCGGCCGCCAGCGCGAGTTCGAGCAGGGTGCCGACGAAGCAGGAACCCGGTTCCACCAGTGCAAACAACGTGCGCGACGAGACATCGAGACGTGCGAGCGTGCGTCGCAGCAGGCCGATCGTCTCGCGCACCAGCCAATCGCCACGATGGGCATGGATGAGCGCGTCCACGGCAAGCATCGCCTGGTGGTCGCCCGTGGTCTTGAGGACCCACGTGCCGACCTCGCCCTCGTTGGCGCGCAGCATCAGGATCGCGTCGTCGAGTTCGCGCGCCATGGCCAGTGGATACCACTCGACCCCTGCCTGGTGCACCGCTTCGATCGTGGTTGGTTGCGTACCTTGGGGTGCCCGGACCGTGAGGGTTGCGACACGCCTGGCGCGATCGAGCGCGACGTCGACGTGACGGTAGTGATAACCCTGCTCATCGATGGTCCGCGCCAGCGGTACGAGATTGATACCACGGCCTTCCGCGCGCGAACTCTGGCCGACCAGACGTTGCGTGCATTGCGCCAGCGTTTCTTTCCACTGCGCCGGCTTGGCGATGTGATCGACCAGCTTCCACTGCTTGGCGCGATCGGCGCGCACGCCTTCGCTCGTGGTGCAGAATACGTCGGCCAGATCGCGGCGCACGCGGCGCTTGTCGGTCACACGGGTGAGTCCACCGGTGCCTGGCAGCACGCCGAGCAGCGGCACCTCGGGCAGACTCACCGTCGAGGAGCGATCGTCGATCATCAGGATCTCGTCGCAGGCGAGCGCCAGCTCGTAACCGCCGCCGGCGATCGTGCCGTTGGCCGCCGCGAGAAACTTCAGCCCGTCGTGACGGCTGGAATCCTCGATCCCGTTGCGCGTCTCGTTGGTGAACTTGCAGAAGTTGACCTTCCAGCCGTGCGTCGACTGGCCGAGCATGTAGATATTCGCGCCGGAACAGAACATGCGCTCCCGCGCGCTGGTGATCACCACGCACTTGACCTGCGGATGCTCGAACCGGATGCGTTGCAGCGCGTCGTGCAGTTCGATGTCAACGCCAAGGTCGTAGGAGTTGAGTTTCAGCTTGTAGCCCGGTTTCAGACCGCCTTCCTCGTCGACGCTCATGGCCAGTGTGGCGACGGCGCCGTCCACGCTCAGCTTCCAGTGGCGGTAAGTGTCGGGGTGACGATCGAATATCAGCGGTTCGCTGGCAGCGGGCGTGGATTGGAGCACTGCACTCATGAGGGGGCTTTCTCCGGGAATTCGAGGTGCGGATCGCACAGGTCGGTGCCGGGATATATTGCTTGAAATGATCCGGCGGTGCATCAAAATGCGGCGCTCGGTGGCATTGGCGAGCGTTGTCGAGCATTGATATTGACCGTTCCGTTTATATCTCTTGGAGCACGAAGGTAGTGATCGAATTGAACATCCTGGTCGGCACCATGACCGGCACCGCTCAGCTCGTCGCCGGCGAGATCGAACTCACGCTCGACGACGACGGCTTGCGGGTGGTGGGCAAGCCAATGGACGGACTCGATGCGAAGGTATTCGCAGCAGGCGGCCTGTTCCTGATCTGCACCTCGACGTACGGCCAGGGCGACGTCCCCGACAATGCGCGCGAGCTGTACGAGTCGCTCCAACGCGATCGGCCCGACTTGCAGCGGGTGCAGTACGGCGTGATCGCGCTGGGCGATCGCACCTACGCCGACACGTTCTGCTTCGGCGGCAAGCGGTTCGACGCGCTGCTCAGCGAATTGGGGGCCGTGCGTATCGGTGAGCCGATGTTGCACGATGCTTCGAGCGGCACACTGCCCGAGGAGCTCGCCATTCCATGGGTGAATGCCTGGATCGAGCTCGTGAAAGAGCGCGCGGCAGCGTGAGGGTGAGTCGATGCGTCAGCGGGAACTGCGATGTTCGCAGGGCGGGCGGTCCGTCGTCAGGCACGCCACGACGGCGGGATCACCAATCAGAACGAGCTGCTGAAGCGAATCGACAAGATGCGCTCGTAAGGGCTCGACGCATCGAGATTGGCGCGCGAGCGATTGACCAGCGACAGCCCAAGGCCCATGGATCCGCTGATCGGCGCGTAGTAGTTGAGCTCCGCGAACACTTCGCGGGTGGTCGGGCGAATGCCGTCGGTACGCAACGATGCGCTGAAGTCGTACAACTCGTACGGACGATCGCCACCGCTGCTCGACGCCCGTACCGGCTGACCCACCGACAGCGACAGGCGATCGCCGCGCAGCAGTGTTTCGTTCTTGAACAAGCCAAGCGAGACGACGTCGGTGCGTTGGCTGCCCAACCGATACGTCGCGCCGTCCGCCCACCGCACGATGCCGTCGCTGAACCCCGCAGCGTACTGTCCGGCCACGCCCCAGTGCATGCCTAAGCGGTACGTGCCCGACAACGAGAGCGCGGCGTTCTCCGCTGCGGCGAGGCCGTGTTGCCCGACTCCCAATCCTTCGGTCGAACGCAGCACCGAGACGCCCAGACTCGCACGGCCCCAGGTCGAGGCGAGGTCGGCGCTGGACCAACGTTGGCCGGTCGCGATGGCGGGCGCGCGATTGCCCGATCCGTCGAAGTGCAGTTCCGATCCGGATGAACTCGATTGTCTGAGCCGTAGACCCGACGACGGCATGCGGCCAAGATCGAGACGAGCGCTTACTGGCAGCAGGCTGAAGTACCGCCACGAATCGTTCGAAACCGTGAGGCCGCGATCAGGCGAGGAGATCGACTGGGCGTGTACGCCGCCGGCGACGGCAATGAGGGCAACGCCGAAACACCGACCCAGGAATTCGTATGTGGCTGCGAACGCGCAGGGATGAACAGGGCGGTGCTTCATGGGAAAACTTTCCTAAGCGTGCAACGAGAGTCAGTGTAGTCCCCGCAAAATTCGCCGGGCAATAGTCGAGCGTGTACAAACTCCCCAAATGCGACGAACGGTGCATTCGCCCTCCACGACGCTAGCGCCGCAGCGAACGCCCCTGCCGAGACCGACGTGCTCAGCATCAGCAGACTGAGGAAGGCATATCCGGCATCGATCGTGGCGCCTGGTCAGGCGGTCGCTGCTGGCGCGACGCGACTGCTGTTCGACGGTGTCGACTTCGCGGTTGGGCGCGGCGAGTTCGTCGCGATCACCGGCGAGTCGGGCACCGGAAAATCGACTTTTCTTAATCTTATTGCTGGGTTGGAACCGATAGATGAAGGATTGGTTGAAGTCGATGGCCAAAGCCTCGCGCGCCTGGACGACGCAGGACTCGCTCGCTTGCGCCGCCATTCGCTCGGGTTCGTCTTCCAGGCCTTTCATCTGCTTCCTTACCTGACCGTCGCCGAGAACGTTGCCGTGCCCTTGCGATTGCTCGGTGGCCGATCGATCCGCGAGATCGGACAACAGGTGGATCAAGTGCTCTCGACGCTTGGATTGGCGTCCATGGGGCAGACGATGCCGCAGACGCTGTCGGGCGGGGAAGCACAGCGAGTCGCGATCGCCCGCGCCCTGGTGCATAGCCCCAAGTTGATCCTGGCCGACGAGCCGACCGGCAATCTCGATGCTGACAACGGCGCCACAGTGATGCGCCTGCTGAAGGATCGGGCGTCGGCGCAAGGCGCGGCAGTCGTGCTGGTCACCCATTCTGTCCAGGCCGCCGCGTTCGCCGACCGGGTCTACGTCCTGGCCGATCGGCGCCTGACGCTGCAATCCCCATGATCGGTGCTGCGCTCGCCGGCCCGTTCGGCTGGAAGTCGGCGTGGCGTTTCCGGGCACGGCTGGCGCTTTCACTGACAGCCGTGGCGATCGGCGTTGCCATCGGCTACGCCGTGCATCTGATCAACACGAGCGCGGTCGAGGAGTTTGCGCGTGGCCTGCGGGCGATGAGTGGCACTGCCGATCTCGTGGTGCGCGGTTCGCGCGCGGGCCTTCTCCTCGATGTGTTTGTGAAGCTCGCGCGCGATCCGCTGGTGGCCGTTGCCAGTCCGGTCATCGAGCTCGATGCTCGGGTCGGACCTGCGCGCAAGCGGGTCAGCGTGATCGGCATCGATGCGCTGCGAGCCGGAACGATTGCCCCGGCGCTGCTTGGCGAGGCGAGCGAGCAGCTGGATGTGCTGCGCGACGACACGATCTTTCTCAGCGCGACGCTGGCGAGCGAGTTGAACGTGCAGGTGGGCGGAAACGTCGATGTAGAAGTGGAGGGCGTCGCGCGCGCATTCCGCATCGCCGGCTGGCTGAGCGCGCAAGCGCCCGAAGCGATGCTCGCGGTGATCGATATTGCCGCGGCGCAAGGGCTCTCCGGTGCTTACGATCGCATCAGTCGGCTCGATATCCGGCTGCGTGAAGGGGTAGCCGTCCCAGCGGCCATTGCGCAGTTCCAGGCGCAATCGCCACTCGCACTGTCCATCGAACAGCCGGACGAGATCGAGCAGGCCAGTGCGCGGCTGTCACGCGCGTACCGCGTCAATCTCACGGTGCTGGCGTTGATGGCGTTGTTCACCGGTGCGCTGCTGGTGTTCTCCTGTGAAGCATTGATGGCTTCGCGCCGGCGCGCCGAACTGGCGCTTCTGCGCGTGCTCGGCATGACGCGCGCCGAGGTCATCCGGAGTCTGCTGCGGCAATCGGCGATCGTTGGTATTGCGGGCTCGATCGTTGGTCTGCTGCTCGGCGCGCTCATTGCGTCTTTAGCTCTGCGGTACGGCGGAGGCGATCTGGGAGCCGGCTACTACCGCGGCGTGCAGCCTGGTTTGTCGGTTTCGATCGGCGCGGCGATCACGTTCATGGCCTGCGGAATCGCTGCCGCCCTGCTTGGCGGTGCGATGCCCGCACTCGATGCTGCACGGGTCGCGCCGGCGCGCGCGCTCCGGTCCACCCCTGACCTGCTCGGCGCCAGTGTCCTGCAGCGAACGGTACTGCGCTGGACCAGCGCGATTGCGTTTCTCGTGCTCGCGACGCTGCTGGTGCGATTGCCCCCGCTGTTGGATCTGCCGTTGGGTGGTTACGGCGCGATCGCGTGCGTGCTCTTTGCGGCGTTGGTGTCGTTGCCGCCGCTATGCGCATGGATCCTGCGTCTGCTGCCGCATGGCCGTGATCTGGCGTTCTGGCTCGTGACCACGCGGCTGCGCCGTGCGCCGCTGGAGGCCTCGATCAGCCTGGCTGCAATGGTGGCGGCAGTCAGCCTCACCGTGGCCATGGCAATCATGGTGGGATCGTTTCGCGGATCGCTGTTGCAATGGCTCGACCGCTTGCTGCCTGCCGATCTGTACCTGCGATCCACAGGAGCCGACGATCGTCCGCGTCTCGGCGCGGCGGATCAGACGCGGATCGCTGCCACCAGTGGCGTGCGATCCGTCGAGTTTCTGCGGATGGAGCCGGTCATGCTCGATCCTTCCCGACCGCGTGTCAGTCTGCTCGCGCGTGACGTCGATCGATCCTCGATCGCGGAGCGATTGCCTTTGCTGGAGCGGCGGGTTGCAATTCCTGCGGGTGTCATCCCGGTCTGGCCTAGTGAAGTCGCGGCGGGGCTCTATGGCTTGCGCGTGGGGCAGACGATGGCCTTGCCGCTTGCCGGCGCTGTGAGCGACTTCGCGGCGATCGATTCAACTGCGCGCGCCGGGGAGCCAGCCTCACGCCTCGGACCGAACGATGCGGCTCGTGCCGTGTTCATCGCCGGCATCTGGCGCGACTACGGACGCCCGCAGGGTGCGATCGTGATCGAGCGCTCGCAGTACATCGCGCTCACCGGCGATCGCGCCGCAGACGATGCGGCAATCTGGTTCGAACGCGATGAAGACGCGGCCCGCGTCACGGAGTCACTCGCGTGGCTGGGATCGCAGGTACTGATGGCTACGCCGGGTGAGATCAAGCGCGCGTCGGTACAGATCTTCGATCGGACGTTCGCCGTGACCTACGCGCTCGAAGCCGTTGCGGTGCTCATCGGCGTGGCCGGCTTGTCCGCGGGGATCAGCGCCAGCGTGGCGATGCGCCGCAAGGAGCTGGGCATGCTGCGCCACTTCGGCCTTTCGCGTGCACAACTGATGCGCTTGCTCGTCGGCGAGGGCGTGGCGCTGAGCGGGGTGGGCGCCATCGTCGGGAGCGTCACCGGTGTCGTACTCAGCTGGATCCTCATCGAAGTCGTCAACCGGCAATCGTTTCATTGGGGCATGGATATGCATTGGCCGGTCGGTACGTTGATCGGATTCATCGCCGCGCTGATTGGAGTCGCGGCGCTTGCTGCAGCGCTCAGCGCGCGGCGGGTGATGGGTGAGGATCTGGTGCGCTCGGTGCGGGAGGATTGGTGATCGAAGCCTGGATCGCAATACGTAGTTCGGTGCGTCCGAAACGCAATTCCGCGCTCGTCCTCATCGGGCCGACGCGTTGGCGAGCCGGTAGCGCCATGATTGTTCGCATGCTCTTGAGCGTGCTGGCGTTCGCGAGCCTGAGCGCACACGCGGTGGAGTTCGCGCCGGTCCGCCCGGGCTATCAAATGGCGTTCCCTCGCGACCACGGCGCGCATCCGGCGTTTCGCACCGAATGGTGGTACGTCACGGGTTGGATCGACACCGACGCCGGCCGCCCGCTCGGCTTTCAGGTGACGTTCTTTCGCAGCCGGACCGGCATCGGCGAAGCCAATCCCAGCCCGTTCGCGCCGCGTCAACTGTTGTTCGCGCACGCGGCGATCGCCGATCCTGAACTGGGCCGACTCATCCATGACGAGCGAGCCGCGCGCGAAGGTTTCGAGCTGGCTGGCGCGAGAGAAGGCGATACCGATGTGTGGATCGGCGATTGGGCGTTGCGCCGTCAGGAGTCGTCGTATCGCGCGCGCATCGCTGCACGCACGTTCACGTTCGACCTGGAGTTCGACGCGACCGGGCCGGTGCTGCTACAGGGCGAGCAGGGCTACAGCCGCAAGGGTCCGCGTGAGGAGCAGGCGAGTTACTACTACAGCCGACCGCATCTGCGCGTGAGCGGTCGTGCCACGATCAATGGGCGGCCGGTGAGCGTGCGCGCAGGATCGGCCTGGCTCGATCACGAGTGGTCGAGCGAGCTGATGGCGCCGGAGGCGCAAGGATGGGACTGGCTTGGCGTCAATCTGCACGACGGCGGCGCGCTGATGGCGTTTCGCATGCGGCGCGCCGACGGCACGGCGCTATGGGCTGCCGCGTTGCATCGAACCCCCGAGGGCACGGTGCGGACGTTTCCGATCGACGCCATCCGCTTCGAGCCACGCCGCACCTGGCGATCGCCGCGCTCGCAGGCCGGCTATCCGGTGGCGATCACGTTGCATCTGGCCGAGTGGTCCGTCGAGATCGAACCGCTGTTCGACGACCAGGAGCTCGACGCCCGCGCCAGTGTCGGCACGATGTACTGGGAAGGCGCGGTGCGCGCGCGCCGCGGCGGCAAGGAGATCGGCCGCGGCTATCTCGAACTGACCGGATACTGGAAGCGCCTGCGGCTGTAGGGTGGAAGCGCCTGCGTCGGGAAGTGGAACCGAGCATCTCGATCGGAGCGCCACACAGCCGCTTGTAGAATCGCGCGATGACAACAAGCACCGTGG
>CADECO010000119.1:9648-14508 GCA_902825905.1 uncultured beta proteobacterium | reverse complement strand
GCCGCGCCGTTCATGTAGATGGTCCAGTGCAGATGCGGGCCGGTGACGCGTCCGGTCATGCCCGACTTGCCGATCGGCGCGCCGCGCTCGAGCGCATCACCCACCTTGGTGCCGATCTCGTCGAGATGGCAGTACATCGAGACCAGTCCCTGGCCATGATCGACGAACACGGTCTTGCCGGCGAAGAAGAAATTGCCGGTCAGCACCACCGTGCCGGCCGCGGCGGTATGGATCGGCGTGCCGCGCGGGATGCCCAGGTCGAGCCCGTTGTGCGAACTGCGCGGCTGGCCATTGAGCACGCGGCGCAATCCGAACCGGCTGGTGAGCGGCCCGTCCGCCGGCAGGGTGAATTGCAGATCGATCGCGTCGCGTTCGGTAAACGTCGAGCGCGCCTTGACCAGCACCTCCTGCTCGCGCCGGATGCGCTTCATGTCATCGGGCGCGGGATCCACCTTGCGCGGGTCGGCGATCGTCAGTCGCTGCACCGTGTAGGCCTTGGGCGTGATCGAGAACGCACGCGTGCTGCCTGTTGATCCATGCTCGATGCGCAGCGTGTGTTCGCCCGGCTTGAGATCGAGCGGCACGCCGATCAGCGCCACCCAGCCATCGGCGGTTCGAGTCACCAGCACACGCTGGCCCTGAAACCATGCGCGCGGTGCCGCTTCGCCCTCGCCGGGCAACCCGATGGCGACGATGCCGCCGGGCACGTGCGAGGTTGCGGGCATCGCCAGCGCGGCGCCGACCGGCCACACGAGTGTCGCCATCATCGCCATCAACCATGCGGCTGCCTGCGCAAGACGATTTCCACGAGGGGTAACGATTTCCACGAGGCGCTCTAGTTGTTCGAGACCGGAATGACCCGGAGTCGGATTGTATGCGTGGGACTTTACAACCCGGATCATCGCCCACGCGTGGCCAGCGCAATGCCAAGAAAGATCAGGGCCGCGCCGATCCAGTGGTACGTGTGCAGCGACTCGCCCAGCAGACCGATGGCGATCGCGATCGAAAACACCGGCAACAGATAGCTCACCGCCGCCGCGCGCGACGGGCCGATCGTCATCACCGCGCGATTCCACGAGAAGTTGGCGATCAGCGACGGGAACAGCGCGAGCGCGATGAACGACAACCCCAGTCCGACACTCCAGTGTGCCGGGCGGCCGAATGCGACTTCACCGGCATACAAAGGCAGCATGACCAGCACGCCGGCGGCGATCATCGTCGCGAGCGACGTGATCGCGGTCAGCTGCAGCGACCAGCGGCGCAGCAGATTGGTGTAGACGCCCCACACGGCGCAGGCGGCGATGATCGCGAAGTCGCCGTAGTTCAGGGACAGATCGGTGACGGTGCGCACATCACCACCGATCACGATCCACACGACTCCGGCGAACGAGACCAGCACGCCGACCGCGCGCGCCGGCGAGAGCCTTTCCCGTGCAAGTGGCACCGCGAGCAGCAGCGTGAGGATCGGCGTCATCGCGTTGAGCAGACTGGCGTTGGTTACCGTCGTGTTCTGGATCCCCACGTAGGCCAGCACCGAATTCAGGCTGCACGAGAACGCTCCCAACACCAGCAGCGGGCGCCAGTTGCGCCGGATCTTCGGCCATTCGCTGCGCAACGCGCGCCACACGAACGGCAGCAGGATCGCCAGCGCGATGCTCCAGCGCCAGAACGCCATGGCGACCGGCGGCGCGTCGTCGCGGTACGCGCGCACGAACGGGTAGTTGAGCGACCAGAAAAATGTCGTCAGTACCAGCAGCAGGTACGCCTGCTTCTCGACGCTTCGATTCGCAGGGTCGGACACTACGCGCCCGTTTCGTCGCGGCCGACGCGCGAAGGCTGCTCGAGACGCACGCGGCGCATCTAGAGCGGAATCACCAGCAGCGTGTCGATCGCGCGCGAGTCGAACACGACATGACGCCGGCGCAGCCGCGGGGCATCGCCGTCGAAGACGACCTCGTCGCGATACTGACCCGCGGAGAACACCGCCATCGAGCCGTCGTGCTCCATCGTACGGATCACCGTGTAATTGGATCGGACCTCGTGGCCGCGCTCGGTGGCGCCGACGACCTGCACGCCCGAGACGAGGTGTCGATAGTGATGCGTTTCGTAGATGTTGGCGACTCGCAATGAGGTGATGCGATCCTTGAGCTGTGCGCGGGTGCGGGTGTGGATGATCGCGAGCGGCAGGTCGCGGTCGACGTTGAAGCGCGAGGCGACCTTGTACTCAGCATCTTCAGTGAGCAGCGCGAGCAGATCTTCGTAGCGCCCCTCGTCGATCCTGCGTGCCCATTCGTAATGCAACTGCTCGATCGCGTGCTGCGTATGAAGATCGACGCCCATGCTCGTCACAGTCCGAGATCGCTGCGATAGGTGTGCCAGAAGTTGCGCAGCCCCCGCTCGGACAGTTTCGATGCGCCGCCGCTGGTGAGGTCCTTGCCTCCCATCTGCATGATCGAAGCGTCGTCATTGGCGCCACCGGTGGCCCGCCGGATCATCTCGCACACGGTGGCGTCCTCCATCGACACCAGGCCGGCCGAACCGGCGAGATTGGTCTGCGTGAGCCGCACGTTGGTCATCGCCTCGGAATCGTCGGCGTAGCCGAAATAGGTCCAGTGCAGGTCGACCTGCTGCGGACCGTTTGGCACGAGCTGGCGGGTGGCCAGGCTGTTGCCGATCTGGTGCAGCACGAACGTGGGATAGACGGTCAGGATCTGGATGCTCACTCCGTCGCCGTGCTCGTCCTGCCACTTGAAGATGCCCGGCTCCTCGAGTCGGAACCCGGCGTTGTGCGAGCGCAGCTGCTCGGCAGTGTTCTGATAGTCGGTGGACTGTTTCTCGGTGCCGGCCTTGGTGAAGAAGTACAGATGCCGCCCGCCCGCGTCGATCACCATGCCCGACTCCTGCGACTGGCGCGACATGCCGAAGGTGCCGAAAAACGTGTGCAGGATGTTCGCGTGATACGAGTCGCGCGGATTCTCGTGATAGTTCTTCCAGTTCGCCGCCAGCCGCTGGGTGTCGTAGCCCAGCACTTTGAGGGGGCGGTTGAGCACCCGTTTGATGCCGTTGCCGACCTCGCCCAGCCACTCGGCGAGCGGTGGCATGTCGTGCGCGTAGGTAGCGAACACCAGCCCGCAGAACGACTCGCAGCGCAGCTTGCGCAGACCGTGATCGGCCATGTCGAAGTCCGCGGGCAGACCGCCTTCACCCCGAATGCCGCGCCGGAACGCCACCGACTGCAGATCGCCTTGCAGGTTGTAGACCCAGGCGTGGTAGACGCAGTAGAACTCCTTGACCTGGCCCAGCTGCTCGAGGCAGACCAGATTGCCTCGGTGCGCGCAGCGATTGAGCATCGCGCGCAGCACGCCGTTCTCGTCGCGGGCGAGGATCACCGGCGCATCGCCGATGCGCGTGCTCTTGAACGAGCCGGGCTGCGGCACCTCGGCCTCCAGCCCGATGTAGTGCCACACCCGGCCGCGGAAGATGTTCGCCTGCTCGCGCTCGTAGATGGTCGGGTCGTTGAACACCCAGTACGGCGCGCGGCTGACCCCTTCAGCCGGCCAGCGATACGGGTGCGGATCGGGAGCGTTCATGGCGGTGTCGACGACTACAGGAGAGACGCTTCAATTTACCACTCGTCACCACTGGCGCGACGCGTGCCGTTCGAGCGCCCACTGCACATGCTCGCGCACCAGCGGCGAAGGATCATCGGCGCGCCCATGCAGCGCGGCAATCACACGACCAGTGGACGGTGCATTGCCCAGCGCCGTGGCGATGTTGCGCAGCCAGCGCTCGTAGCCGATGCGGTGGATCGCCGAGCCGGCGGTTCGCGCGTTGAACTCCCCTTCGCTCCAGGCGAACAGATCGACCAACTCGGCATCGTCCAGCCCGTGGCGTACCGCGAAATCATCTTCGGCGGTGATCTGCGCGTACTTGTTCCACGGACAGGCGAGCTGGCAATCGTCGCAGCCGTAAATGCGATTGCCGATCAGCGGGCGCAGCTCGAGCGGTATGCTGTCTTTGAGCTCGATCGTGAGATACGAAATGCAGCGGCGCGCATCGACCACGTAGGGCGCGACGATCGCGCCGGTGGGACACGCCTCGATGCACGCTGTGCAGCTGCCGCAGTGCGCACTGATCGGCGCATCGACGGGCAGGGGCAGATCGACGTAGATCTCGCCGAGAAAAAAATACGACCCCGCCTCACGCGACAGCGCGAGCGTATGTTTGCCGCGCCAGCCCAACCCTGCCTGCGTGGCCAGCTCGACTTCCATGACCGGCGCCGAATCGGTGAACACACGATGGCCGAACGGCCCCACCGCATCGCCGATACGATCCGCGAGCCGCTGCAGCCGCGCGCGCAGCACCTTGTGGTAGTCGCGCCCCAACGCGTAACGCGCGACGAACGCTCGTTCGCCATCGGCGAGCACGGCATGCGCATCGCGGGCGTGCGGCAGGTAGTCCATGCGCGCCGAGATCGCGCGCACGGTCCCGGGCACCAGATCGGCTGGCCGCGCGCGGCGCACCCCATGGCGAGCCATATAATCCATCGCACCGTGAAAGCCGCGCTCGAGCCAATCGAGCAATCGCGTCTCCGCCTGCTGAAGATCAATGCCGGCGATGCCCACTTGCTGAAACCCGAGCGCGTGACCCCAGCCTTTGATGTCGCTGGCGAGTTGAACGGCGTCGATCGATCGGGCGGTGCTCATCGGCGGCATTATCGACGCTCGCTCGTGGCGCGGCCTGCCGTCCTCACTGATTTCGTGCGCCGCACGCATCACTCGTAGCCCGAATTCGCGCTTCAACTGCATCCCATCACGCCGTGTCGATCAGCCTGCTCCTCTCAGACGAAGCCGCAACGCG
>CADECO010000119.1:7416-9548 GCA_902825905.1 uncultured beta proteobacterium | reverse complement strand
CATCCCATCACGCCGTGTCGATCAGCCTGCTCCTCTCAGACGAAGCCGCAACGCGCGCGTTGGGCGCGGCGATCGCGCGCGACGTCGTGCCGGGCATGGTGGTCACGCTGCAAGGCGACCTCGGCGCGGGCAAAACGACGCTGGTGCGTGGCCTGCTTGCGGAGCTCGGTCATGTGGGACGCGTAAAAAGTCCTACGTTCACCGTGGTTGAACCTTATATGCTTTCTAGGTTAGACTGCTATCACTTTGATTTGTATAGGCTATCGGAATCAGGCGCTTGGCGTAGCAGCGGTTTCCGCGACTACTTCACCGAGCGGAGCTTGTGCCTGATCGAGTGGCCCGAGCGAGCGGCTGGCGAACTGCCTCAGGCGAACCTCGCCATCACGCTCACGGTTTGCGATCAAGGACGCAGGGCTTCCCTGGATGCGACGACCAAACTGGGCGAGCGGTGCTTACTAGAACTCGAACAACAACCCCTTCCGCCGGGCGTGGAGCGCGCCGACTCGTCGCCTCCTGCCTGATCGCGTTTGCCGCGGCGTTCATGCTGCACCTGACCGGATCCGGTCCGGCGTTCGCCGCCGAAGTCGTCAAGTCGGTACGCGTGTGGCCGGCCCACGAGTACACGCGGCTCACGTTCGAATCGAACAACGCGCTCAAGTACACGATGACCGCGGTGAAGGATCCGGAGCGACTGGTGCTGGCTCTCGAGAACATCGACTTCGCCAATATCCAGCAGGAAACCAACGGCAAGATCCTGGCGCAGGACCCGTACGTCAAAGGATTGCGTGCGGGCCGCTTCAAGCCGGGCGTGGTCCGGGTGGTGCTCGACCTGAAATCCGAGGTGAAGCCGCAGGTGTTCGCGCTGCAGCCGGTCGGCGAGTACGGCCATCGCCTGGTGATCGACATCTATCCGGTCAATCCGCCGGACCCGCTGCTCGCCCTGTTGCGACGCGAGGGACAGCATCTCGAGGTGCCAGGCGCAGGCGCGGCCCCGGCGACCAAACCGGCCGCCGTTGCGGAGCCGGCCAAGCCCGCCGCTCCGGCAGCCCCGGCAACGACTGAGACGGCCAAAGCTCCCGCCAAGCCGCCTGCGATCAGTCCCCCAGCCGGCGACGGCAAGCAGCTCGAAGCACGTGCGGGCAAGAGCGCCGGAAAGAATGCCGCGCCGCCCGCGCGCACGCTGACCATCGTGGTCGATGCCGGTCACGGTGGCGAAGATCCGGGCGCCCGCGGTGCGCGTGGTTCTTGGGAGAAGAACGTGACGCTCGCGATCGCGCATCGTCTCAAGGCGCTGATCGACGCCGAGCCCAACATGCGCGCGGTCATGACGCGCGATGGCGACTATTTCGTCCCGCTGCACACGCGCGTGGAGAAGGCGCGGCGGGTGCGTGCCGACCTGTTCGTGTCGATCCACGCCGATGCCTTCATCCATCCGCACGCGCGCGGCTCGTCGGTGTTCGCACTGTCGGAACGCGGCGCCACCAGCGTGGCCGCCAACTGGCTGGCCAAGCGCGAGAACGATGCCGACCTGATCGGCGGCGTGGCGCTGGGCAAGAAAGACCGGCACGTGGCGCAGACACTGCTCGACCTGTCGCAGACCGCCACCATCAACGACAGTATGAAGCTCGGCCGCTCAGTGCTGCGCGAAATCGGCGGCATCAACACGCTGCACAAGCAGTACGTCGAACAGGCCGGCTTCGCCGTGCTGAAGGCGCCCGACATTCCTTCGATCCTGGTCGAGACGGCGTTCATCACCAACCCGGACGAGGAGCGCAAGCTCACCGACATGCGCCATCAGGATCGGCTCGCCCGCGCCATCCTCACCGGCGTCAAACGCTACTTCGCCACCAATCCGCCGGTGAATCGCTCGACGATCGCCGATGCCAGCGAGCCCGCGCCGCGATTCGCCCCGATCGATCTTGGTCCGGCGATCACGACGGAGGCCGCTCAAACCGCATCCGGCGCGCTATCGACAGCGGCGCAAACGCCCTGATCGCCTCGCCGGAACTGCCGCCCCCGCGTCAGTTGACCGAAACGCCCGCCGCCTTGGTCACGCGTGCCCAGCGTTCGATATCGGCGCGCAGCAGTTGGCCGAACGCCTCGGCCGAGCCGACGCGAATCTCAGCGCCCAT